>JAFQRI010000112.1 GCA_017410185.1 Oscillibacter sp.
TCCGACTGGGGGAAAACGTGGTACGGCAGCTGGCGGAACGGCGATGATTCCTATTTCAACGGCTACACGGTGGAGCGAACCCCTTTTCGTGAAACGGTGGTGCTGACAGCCTGCCTCAACGAGACGCCCACGAAGTGGCTGGAGCTGGATTACCCTTACGGCGAGGGCTGGACGATACGACTGGAATGGGAGGGGATTGGTGAATGAGACGGTTTCTTCCAAAGCTCAGCCGGCGGCAGAAGCTTTTTCGCAATTTGACCGCTGCGGCAGTGTGCTTGTTTCTTGCGGCGTGGATGTGGGACTTTCCCACATGGTCAGCGGAAAACATGCTGGAGCGGACGGAGCGGCAGTATCTGCTCCAAGGCAGCGAATTGATGTATGTGGGAAAAGATCCGGGACTATTTGGCGGGCGGACACTGTACGCGCGAAATGGGGAGTTGCTGCTGGTGATCCAGTGCAGCCCCACGCCTTTGGGACTGCGCTATGCGTGGAGCGAGCTGATCGAGGAACCGGTCTATTGCACCACCAGATTCCATGATCCCACGGATATTTTCATGTTGGTGGCCAATCCGGCCTGTGCGTCGGCGCAGCTGAGCATCACCCTTGGGGAGACGGTGCTGCGCTACGACGGCAGCGAGGATGTCTGGATGAAAGAGGACTATGCCGCCCAAAGTGAGAAGGTCGCCTCCGGTGTGTTCCGGTTCCAATTGCAGCCCCATTTCGCCGGGGAGGAGGATTCTCTTGCGGCGAAGACGGAGCGGGAGATATTCAACGGAGAGCGGGTGGGGGATCAGGAAAATTTGAAGATCCGGCTTTATGATGAAAACGGAGAGTTGTTGCGCATCCACACCCCGGAGGGGCTGGAAAGCAATGCCTCATGGGCGTGGTGAGTCTGTCGAAAAAACTGCGGTTTTTTCGACAATGAAATTTGCGCCCTGCTGCAGCGCACTCGCTGTGCTCGCACGTTTGCAGGGCGAGAAGTATTTTCGTCCACATACACGCCGCGGCCGAAAATGATTATGCGCCTTTGCCGCTGACTGCGGCAAACCCTGCGGGCATTTTCAGCAAACTGCGGACGGAGATAGATACTTCTGCAGAATCTTTTGAAGAAAGGGGAAGTGCGGACATGGATCATTTCGAACTTTGGTGCGCAAAGGTGCTGGGCCATGTGCGCTTTGTTCCCGACCGCGCCGCTATTAAAAAGGAACTGACGGCCCACTATGAAGACAGCGTTTCGGACTTTCTCCGCATCGGCTATGACAAGGACTTGGCGGCGAGCCGCGCCTTGACTGCCCTTGGGGATGCCGAGGAAGTAGGCAGGGGACTGGACAGAGCCCATAGTTTTTGGCTGGGATGGCTATGGCGTGTTACCCGATGGAGCGTCTTTCTGGCAATGGCGGCGGTGACAGTGAGCCTGTGGCAGTTCGGCATGCCGGAGATCGCGGAATGGATCGATCCGCCGCCCATCGTGGAAGTGAGAGAGGAATATGCGCAGATCCCCTCACCCGCAGATTTCAGCGCGGGAGCTTATCACTTCCACTTTGATGAAACGCTGTATGATTGGAATGAGGAAGGGGAGGGAGGACAGGTGCTCGTTAACCTGAGCGCCTTCACTCCCTGTATCTGGCTGGATGGGCCGGAGCTTTTTGACCTGCTGGAGGCAAGGGATGACCGGGGAAGGATTTACCGTTCTGACCGCTTCCCTTACACCGAGGGCTACACGAAGGACTATCCCCTCCGCAGCCGCTGCGCCGTCAGCATTTTTCTGGATGAATACGTGCCGCAGTGGCTGGAAGTGCGGCACAAGACTGCCGGATGGAGCTTCCGGGTAGAGATCGGAGGCGGAATATGAAGCTGAACCGAAAACAGAAAATCATCCGCAATATACTCGCAGTGACGGCACTGCTGCTGCTCACGTGGGCGGTGCAGGGATTTCCCGCCCTCACCACGAAGCAGGCAGTGGAGTGGCGCGTGCGGGAGTACGGCATCGAGGAAGAGACAGAAATTCTCTATACTTCCGACTGGGATGAAACCAACAGGCGGGATGTAATATTCCGTGTTGGCGAAATGCTGGGCGTGACCAATGTGCGGAAAAACGCATGGATCCGGACAGCGGGAGATATTCGCCTCCGGGAGGCTCAAAGCCTCACCATTTTATATCAGACCGGCCGTGTGGACCCCACCGCGATCTTGCTCTGGTGCAGTGTGGATGGCGCCGTGGAGGCGGAATGCGTGGTAAACATTCACGGGATGCTGAACCATGAGGTTTACGATGAGACCTATGAAATCCGGGCCGCGGCAGAGGGAAGGGTGTTTCGCTTTCCCATTGTTCCAAAGGGGACAGGATCTCCAAACGATCACGATGAACTGGCGATGCTCTGGGACTTTCAGAATGCCGCCGACGGACAGAGCGACCGGGATAGCCGCCATACCGTCACCGTGGCGGTGAAGGATGTCAGCGGGAATGTTCTGGAGACCTATCAGGAGATTTTGAAGCGGGAATAGAGGAGGTGACCCATGACAGCTTTTGAACAGTGGTGCCGGGAGGTAACGGCACGGGTGCGTTTTGCTCCCGACCGCGCCGCCATTAAAAAGGAACTGACAGCCCACTACGAGGACAGCGTAGCTGATTTTATCCGCGTCGGTTACGACAGGGAACTGGCAGAAAATCGTGCCCTTGCTGCCATGGGTGACGCCGGGGAAGTGGGCAAGGGACTGGACAGAGCCCACAGCTTTTGGCTGGGACGGCTTTGGCAGCTTTCCAAATGGACGCTGCTGCTCAGCGCCATGTTTGCCGTGGCTTTCATGTATGAATACCAGTGGACGGGGATGTGGGAGGAACTGCGCTTTGTGCCCCAGCCCTACCATCAGGAGATGGAACTGACGGGTCTGGAGACCGTGATGGACATTCCGTGCCCGGAGGATTTCACAGCCGGGATCTATGATTACAGCTTTCAGTACGCAAACTTTATGAGTCCGGACTGGAACTTTGTGTCGGTGTACCTCAACGCCTATACCCCCTGCTTCTGGATGAAGGGGCCGGAGATGGATGCCCTCACAGCAGTGGACAGTCTGGGAAATGTCTATACCCGATACAGCAGCAGGCCCCAGAGCATTTTTGGTGGGGCTGACAGTGGGCGGCTGAACACCGCCTGTATCATCCAGATCACCTTGGGCGAGGAATGGCCGGAGTGGATCGAAGTGAAGCATGAAACTGCCGGGTGGAGCTTCCGTCTGGAGCTGCCGGAGGAAGGAGGCACGCCATGAAGCTGAGTCGAACACAAAAGACACTGCGAAACTTCCTCCTTGCGGTGCTGCTCCTATTCCTTTGGTGGTTTCTGCTGGGGGCAAGACCCCTCACACCAAAGCAGGCTGTTACATGGGAGGCTCGCCGGTGGGGACTGACAGGTGAAGTGGATGTGCTGGAGAAATTTGAAAAACACGCAATTTTTGAATCCGATGGACATTTGGGATTGACCCGTATGGAGCGCCAGCTCCACGGTATTTATTGTGAGACCTACCCCGTGGTGCCAAAGGAGGATGTGACGCTCCTCTGGTGGGTGGGATATACCGGCGGCACCCCGGAGCTGTTCCTTGCCGCACAGGCGGAAGACGCCACGGCGGCGGAGGTGCGCGTGCGCTTGAAAAATGATGTGAGCGTGGGATATTACACACAGCTCTATGAATTTCAATGGGATGAAATTTACACCGCTGAAGCAGAACTGAAAAACGGCGTGGGCCATCTGGTTTTCTTACCAAAGTATGGGGAAGAAAGCGAGTTTTATGTGGAGCGGCAGGCGGAGATCCAGGCGCTGAACAATCTCCGTGCCGCCCTGCAGGGCTATCCGCAGCAAAAGTGCGCCGTGGAAGTCACCGTGATATTGCGGGACAGGTCTGGAAATGAAGTGGACACGTTCGAGGAAGTCATCCTTGACAATTATAATGTATAAGGAGGAAGAGAAATGAAAATCGACAAAAGCCTGATGTCCGGCAGCACCACCATGCTGATTTTATCGCTGCTTGCACGGGAGGAGATGTACGGCTACCAGATGATCACGGAGCTGTCACGCCGCTCCGACCGCACCTTTGAACTGAAAGAAGGAACGCTCTACCCTATCCTCCACACGCTGGAGGCGGAGCGCCTTGTGACGGTCCACGAAAAGGAGGCGGACACGGGCCGTATCCGGAAATATTACCGCATCACCCGCAAGGGACTCAAGGTGCTGGAGGAAAAGAAGCAGGAGTGGACGGTGTTTGCCGAAAAGGTCAATGCCGTGGTCTGTGCGCCGGTGTGAGAGAGGGGGAGTCCCCATGAGGAAAGATTTTTACCACAAGGAGTGGTATGACTGGCGGGACGCGGTGCTGCGATATGTGCGTTTCACCCCCGACCACGGAGCCATTGCCAAGGAGCTTTTCGCCCACTATGAGGACAGCGTACAGGACTTTGAGCGCATCGGCTATGATGAGGAACTGGCCCGCACCCGCGCCCTTGCCGCCATGGGTGATGCGGTGGAAGTAGGCAAGGGGCTGGACCGTGCCCATAAGCCGTGGCTTGGGTGGCTCTTTGAAGCCACCAAATGGATGATGACGGCGCTGGCGCTGATCCTGGCAGTGACCCTTGTTAAGGACTGGATGGTGCGGGAGGTCTGGTATCATCTGGAAGACCAGCTGAAGTGGCAGACCCCGCCTGCCGCGGCGGACAGTGCCGAAACGGGCCACGGCACCATTTACATGGCTCCCGGCGATGTGTGGGAGGAGGGGGGCCTTACCTATCAGCGGATGGATGTGTGGCTGGAACTGGATGTGCCTCAGGCCTCTACGCCCTGGGGACCGAGAGGAAGCGAGAGCTATACCACCGATCGGGGGCCGATTCCCCACCAGTTCCGAGATGAAGAAGGAAACTGGCAGGAGAGCTTTTATTATCACTACGCCGCTGACGAGAGTTTTTACGCCATGGAGGGCTACACCCGCTACCAGTGGTCGGTGGAGTTTGTGACAGAGGAGCCGCTGCGGTGGGTGGAGATGACCTATCCCTTTGGAAACTGGACGCTGCGGGCGGGATGGGAGGTGGAGGAATGAAGCTGACAAGAAAACAAAAGATCCTCCGCAATTTCCTCATCTGCATGCTGCTGTGCCTTGGCATTCACGCCGCCATGGGATTCCCGCCCTATACGGTGGAGGGGATGTGCCGTCAGGTGGCGCGGGACTACCTTTTGCCGGAACTGGAGCCCATTTATGTGCATAAGGAAAAACACGAATACTCCGGCGATATCTTCAAGCGTACTTACACCTATGTCATCGCCCGCTGTGAGGACTATTATCTGTCCTTCCTCTACGACAGGGATCTTCTTTTGAATGAGCGGGAGTATGCCGCTGGCGTAGAGATGAAAAAGGGGAGCCTTTGCACGGCCCGAAAAGGGATGCTGTATCTGGCGGGAGACTTTGACGCGGTGGACGCAGCAGAAATAGTAGTGACCGCCGCCAACGGCACCGACACAAGGGACTTTCATTTTGCCGGCGAACGTCTTGCTGACGATCTCTTCGGCTTCCGATACAGCGAGGGAGACGGATTCTGGTTCCGCCTGGATGAGATCCCGGTAGAGGAGATGGATCTTGGGGAGATCGCCCAATACTGGTACCGCACGCCCCATGGCAATAACGGCTACAGCTATGACCACGCGGAGCTGCCGGTAAAGGCGACCCTTTATGACGCCGCAGGCAATGCGCTGGAAACGATAGAGACGAGCATCGGAACCTACGATCTCCATCTGTGGTTCTGACAAAGCAGGGAAGGGCTTGCCCGAAAGGGCGGCCCTTCTTTTTCGCAGGAAACTGTTTCCGAAAAGTTTACAAATCCGGAAGATGCTTCCTTATCAAATGACCTTGCAAATGGTGGGATATCAGGTATAATGTAAAAAACAGGGTCGTGGATACGGCCTCATTTCAGTGCGTCGAAAATCAACGGTTCCCAGTATTTTCAAGCAATGAGGTAGCCTATGCACATCAGAGAAAAAATTTCAAAACAGGTCGTGGCCCTGATGCTGCTGGACGCTTTGCTGGTGACCATTGCCGGCGCGGCGGCGCTGCTGGTGCGCTTTGAGTTTTCCATTGGGGAGATCCCGGAGCAGTATGCCACCAACTGGCTGAACTTCCTGCCTTTTCACATCCTCATCACAGTGGCGGTATTTTATTTTAGAAAGATGTACCACTATGTGTGGCGGGCCGTCAGTGCCCAGAATGTGGGGGAGATGCTGGTTTCCGTGGTGTTGGCTTACGCTGTTACCGCGGCGGCGGCAGTGGCGGTGGAGCTGCATTTGCCCCGCAGCGTCTATTTCATCGCGCTGATGAACCAGTGCTTTTTGCTGGTGGGCGGGCGATGTGTCATGCGCTTTTGGACCATGCTCACCCATGGGCGAAAGGTCCACGGCGGTGAGCGGATCATGCTCATCGGCGCGGGAGACGCCGGACGGCTTCTTCTGCGGGAGCTCTCCAACGCAGGCGGCCGCTTTGGTCAGGTGGTTTGTATCATCGACGATGACGCCGGCAAGCAGGGCAAGTATCTGGAAACGGTGAAGATCGTGGGCGGGCGCAGCTCCATTCTGGAGGCTGCCCGGGCCTATTATGTCACGCAGATCATTTTCGCCATCCCCACGGCCACCCCTGCCCAGCGCCGTGATATTCTGGAGATCTGCAAGCATACCGGCTGCCGTATCCGCGTGCTGCCGGAGATCATCGACCTGCTGGACGGGCAGGTGCGCATGGCCCAGGTGAAGGATGTGCAGGTGGAGGACCTGCTGGGCCGTGAGCCGGTGCTGCTGGATACCGGCGTGGTGAGCGCGTTTCTCACCGGGAAAAGAGTGCTGGTCACAGGCGGCGGCGGATCCATCGGCAGTGAGCTGTGCCGCCAGATCGCCCAGTTCCGCCCGGAAAAGCTCGTTGTGCTGGACATTTATGAGAATAACGCGTATGATATTCAGCAGGAGCTGCGGTTGAAATATGGAAAAAATCTGGCTTTGCAGGTGGAGATCGCCTCCGTGCGGGACAAGGAGCGGATCTATCAGATCTTTGAGCAGCTCCGGCCTCAGGTGGTGTTCCACGCGGCGGCCCACAAGCACGTGCCGCTGATGGAAAATAATCCTGCAGAGGCAGTGAAAAACAATATCTTCGGCACATATCATGTGGTGCGGGCGGCAGAGCGCTTCGGCGCGGAAAAGTTCGTCATGATCTCCACGGATAAGGCCGTGAATCCTACCAATTTCATGGGCGCCACCAAGCGCTTTTGCGAGATGATCCTCCAGAGCAGAGTGGAAAGCCCCACCCGTTTCTGCGCCGTGCGGTTCGGAAACGTTCTGGGCTCCAACGGCTCTGTGGTGCCCCTGTTCAAGCGGCAGATCGCCTCCGGTGGTCCTGTTACCATTACGGATAAGCGGATCATCCGCTACTTTATGACCATCCCCGAGGCAGCCCAGCTGGTGCTGGAAGCCGGCGCCATCGCAAAGCGCAGCCAGATCTTCGTTCTGGATATGGGGGAGCCCGTAAAGATCCTGACGCTGGCGGAAAATCTGATCCGCCTTTCCGGACTTGAGCCTTACCGGGATATCGACATTCGGGAGATCGGTCTGCGGCCCGGTGAAAAGCTCTATGAGGAGCTGCTGATGAGCAGCGAAACGCTGACGAAAACACAGAACAAAAAGATCTTTGTGGAGCAGCAGTCTCCCATTGATCCCGCTGCGATCATGAGCGCGCTGGTGCGGCTGGACCGGGCGGTCACCGAGGAAGTGCCGGACCGGGAACTGATCCGTCTCCTGCGTGAGATCGTGCCTACTTACAAAAGTCCTGAGGAAGTGAACGCCCGGGCCGCTCAAGCCAGAGAGATGGCTGCGGCGGAATGAGAGGTATCATGAAAAGAAGAACGAAAGTTGCTCTCGGAGTGGCGGCATGTGTTCTGGCGGCCTTCGGCGGCCTTGCCTGGTGGCAATGGAACACGCTGGAAGCAGTGGTGCAGGCTGCCCAGTATACACCGGAGGAACTGGAAGAAAAACAAAAGGAAAACAAGCAGAAGGTGCAGCAGGCTGTGGCGGCCAATCCTTCCATCACCGTCCGTGATCTGACGGAGGAGGAGAAGCAGGCCCTGCGGGACGGTACCCTGACGCAGGAAGAGCTGACGCAGAAGCTGCTGGAAACATTGACACCGGAGGAGAGTAAGCCTGCAGGAGACAACGCTGCAGAAAACGATCCCCAGACGCAAGCCCCTTCCGGAAACTCTGCCGGGAAAATACCGCCTGCAGAGACCGGCGGACAAGTGAGCGCAGCGCCCGGGGCTTCGGATGCTCCGGTTCCTGCGGCCCCTGGTGAGAACCAGTGGGAGAAAGACCTCTCCGCACTGGTGGCCCGGGTGTATATCCTGCAGGAGGAGTACACCATCGCTCTGGACAACATGGAGGATGCGGCAAAAGAGGAATACCGTGGGCTGAGAAACCGCACCAAAAAAGCCATGGTCAAATTTGCTCAGGGTTATGTCAGCAAGGCGCTGGCGCTGGAAAAGGAATGTGACCGACAGATGGATGAGATCATCGGCGCGATGGAGACCCTCATCACGGAAAACAGCGGCGATATGACACTGGTGGACACCGTGGTGGAGACCTATGCAAGTGAAAAGAGCCTGAAAAAGGCTTGGTATATGGCAGAACTTGAAAAGAGAGGATGGATTTAAGGGATGAAGAAACTGTTTGCAAGAGTGTTGGCACTGACACTGATCTGCTGTATGGTGCTGCCCAACTGTGCCATGGCGGCCACCACCTATTATGTTGAGGTGAGTGTTTCCGACGAGGAGGGAAGAATTGTCAGCGGCGAGTCCAGCCGTTACGGCAGCCATAATACCCCTCTTGCCACAGAGGTAGTGGGCATCATCAGCGACAAATATGAGGACTTGGAAACCACATTCGCAAAGACCGGTCTGCGCGGCATCGTGGACAGCGGCCTGGACGCCTTCCGCAAGGGCGGCGAGGCCTGGGGCGAGTATGTGGACAAATATTATGACAGTGTGGATGAGGAATTCAAGGATGTGCTGAAGGATCCTACCTCCACCTTTGAGAGTCTGAAGAAGAATAAGAAGAACTACCTGACCTGGGTGGATGAAGAGCATGATATGACTTATACGGTCATGGTCAGACTGCGCACCCACAAGACCGGCTCCGACAAGGGCGATCATACCATTACGGTCAATACTCCCAGTGCTCCCAGCAGTAAGCCCAGCACTCCCAGCACTCCCAGCACTCCCAGCACCCCCAGCACGCCCAGCACGCCCAGCACGCCCAGCACCCCCAGTACTCCCAGCACCCCCAGCACTCCCAGCACGCCCA
>JAFQRI010000113.1 GCA_017410185.1 Oscillibacter sp.
GCGTCTGGAAGTTCATCATCGACACCGACTACGGCGCACTCAACACCCTGCTCAAATCTCTGGGTCTTGTCAGCACCAACGTCAACTGGACCCCCACACCGGAAGCATTCTTCGCATGGGAGATCGCCTGCGGTATCTTCGTCACCATCCCCTTTGTCTGCTTCACGGCCCTGTCCGGTCTGCAGAGCATTGACGAGTCCTACTACGAGGCCGCCACTGTGGACGGTGCCACCTACTGGCAGAAGCTGTTCAACATCACCATTCCTCTGGTGAAGCCCAGCCTGACCGTGGCTACCGTGCTGAACATCATCTATGTGTTTAACTCCTTCCCCATCGTTTGGACCATCACCAAGGGTGACCCTGCAAGCCGCACCGACACTCTGGTTACTTATCTTTATAAGCTGGCCTTCTACAACGGCAAGCAGGGCGAGGCCGCTGCCGTGTCCGTTATCGGCTTTATGATCCTGCTGGTTTGCGCCAGTGTTTACATGGTTTCCACCTTAAAGAAAGGAGAGGACTGATATGACTCTTGATTCTGCACATCTCAATTGGTCCAAGCTCCTGCGCCGGATCATCCTGTATTTTGTGGTGGCTGTGATCTGCATTGTCATCCTGTATCCTTATTTCGTCATGTTCTGCACTGCGCTTAAGAGCCGTGCGGAGATCTTCGGCATCGACGCCACTGTTCTTCCTCAAAATGCCAACTGGCAGAACTTCCTGGATATCTGGGAAAAGGCTCCTATGGCGCAGTATATGTGGAACTCCATCATCATCGCCGGCGGCTCCACCATCATCGCCATGCTCTGCGGCATTCCTGCAGCCTACGCTCTGGCCCGTATGAAGTTCAAGGGTCAGACTGCGTTCCTGGGCTTCATCATCGTTTCCCAGATGTTCGCTCCCGTGGTTCTGCTCATCGGTATCTACAAGGTCATCTCTCTGCTGGGCATGACCAACTCCCTGATGGGCCTTGTCTTCATCAACGCCGCATTCAACCAGGCCTTTACCATCTGGCTGCTGCGCGGCACCTTTATGAGCATCTCTGCCGAGATGGAGCAGGCCGCCACCATCGACGGCTGTAACCGCGTGCAGGCCATGATGAAGATCTTGCTGCCCGTGGCCGCACCCGGCATCGTTACCACGCTGATCTTTATCTTCATCAACGCATGGAACGAGTACACCGTGGCTCTGTGCCTGATCTCCACGGAGACCATCAAGCCTCTGACCGTTGGTATCAACATCTTCAACGGTTACAACATGATCGAGTGGCAGTACCTCTTTGCCGCTTCCATTTTCGCCATCCTGCCTGTGGTCATTATGTTCATGTGCATCGAAAAGCACCTGACCAGCGGCCTCACCGCCGGCGGCGTCAAGGGCTAAGCCTGATTCAAATTCCCGGTGTTTGTGAAAACACCGGGAATTTTTTGTTTTCATTTTGTCTTCTCTCTGCTATGATAGAGAAAAAGAAATGACGGAGGAATATTCTATGAGCTTTTCCCTGACCATTGTGGGTGTTGGCGGCGTTGGCGGCGTGATGGCAGGACCGCTGCTTCGCAAATACGGCGGGCAGATCCATCTGGTGGCTCGGGGCCGCCGGGGTGAGCATTTGCGCAGATGCGGGCTGACGCTCCACAGCGATGTTTATGGTGAATTTACCGCGGAATGCCCCAGTGTGGTGGAGACTCCCGAAGCGCTGCCCGTGCAGGACTATATCCTTGTCTGTGTGAAAAACGGCGCGCTGCCCGAGGTCACCGAGCAAATCCGTGCCATCGCTGATGAGCATACGCTGGTCGTTCCGGTGATGAACGGCGTTACCGCCCCGGAGGTGATGCGCAGGGGAGCAGGAAAGGTGGCTGGCAGCGTGATCTACACCGTCTCCGGCGCCGGAGAGGATCATTCCATCACCCAGAAGGGCAAGTTCACCTATCTCGTTCTGGAGGATCTGGGAGAGAAGACAACGCTGCTGCACTCCATTCTGACAGACGCCGGCATTGACTGCCGCCTTACCGGAGATATCAAAACCGCCAGCTGGAACAAGTATGTTTTTAACTGCGCCTATAACACCATGACAGCCGCCTGCTCCACCGATGCGGGGCATCTGAAAGAAGAGCCCCTGCGCAGCGACTTTGCTGCCATTCTGGCAGAGGCGAAGGCCGTGGGCTGTGCTGCCGGTGCCGCGCTGAAAGAGGATATGGCGGCAAAGGAACTGCACCGCCTGGATAAGACAACAGACAGCTCCACCAGCTCTCTCAGTCGGGACTTTGATGCGAAGCGGGCAGGGGAAATGGAAGTGTTCAGCGGAGATCTTGTGCGCATGGCAAAGGACTATGGCATCGGGACGCCGGTGATGGAGCGTTATTACGAAAAGCTGCTGGCGATGGCAGCTGAATTCTAAGAACAAAGATCCGCTTCGGAGAGTTCCTCCAAAGCGGATCTTTTCTTTATCTTGCTTCGTTTCGACAAAATTCGACAAGTTTCGCGTTGAGCTTTTGATATACTCGTTCCTGAAACCAAGGCTCTTTGGAAGCGGCAATGGCGCCATCCAGGGTGAACCAGCCAACGGCCTTGTTCTCGTCCTCCTTGCAGCGCACGGGATCATCGGGGTCGGCTTCCAGCAGATAAGTTACATTCAGATGCAGGTGGGAGGAGACAAAGTCTCCGTGCTTTTCATGGCCCGCAACGGCAAGGATCTCCAGTGCGAAGATATCTTCCGACAGGACCCGCACATCCGTCAATCCGCTTTCCTCCCGCACTTCCCGCATGGCAACGGAAAGCATATCCTCCTCGCCGTCGGCGTGGCCGCCCAGCCATGCCCAGGAATCATAAAGGTTATGATAGGCCATCAGCACCTGATCCCGCTTCGGACTTACCACCCAGGCGGATGCCGTCATATGAGCGGAGGTGTTGTCCCGCCCCAACAGGGCCTCGCCGCTTTCCAACCGGCGCAGGATCTCCGCTTTGTCCTGCTCCTCCTGCCGGTTCCAGGGTCGGTACGCCCGAATGACCTCCAAAAGTTCCATTGTTTCATCCTCCATGATGATTTTTCCACAGTATAACATAGTTTCGGACATCTGAAAAGTATCGTTGTCCCATGAAACATGTCGAAAACTTTTGGTAAAATTTTCCATTTACGCCTTGAAAAGACTGCCGTAATATGATACTTTATAGAAAACGCAGAAGCAAAGTGCTCCGCGGATGTAAAACGCGAAAGGGAAAGATTTCATATGGACATCAAGAAAACAGTATTGCTGGCAGATGCCAGCGAGGAGTTCCGCACCATGCTGCGGGAGTCCATAGAAAAAGATGAGGAATTCACAGTGGTGGGTTCCACGGGGGATGGGATGGAAGCTTTCCGCCTGCTTGCGTCGCTTCAGCCGGATGTGGCTGTTATGGACATGGTGCTGCCGGGGTTGGACGGCCTTGCCGTTTTGGAACAGCTGCGGCAAAAGCAGATCGAAACAAAAGTTGTGCTGTATTCCGCTTTTTATACGGACCGGATGCTGGCACAGGCCTCGGAGCTTGGGGCGGCCTTTTTCCTGCCCAAGCCCTTTACACCTCAGGCCCTGCGGGATCGGCTCTATAATCTTTATGCGTGGGAAGAGCCCAAGGCTGAGCCGGATATCGACCTGAAGGACATGGTCACAGAGATCATCCACGATGTAGGCGTTCCCGCTCATATCAAGGGGTATCAGTACCTGCGGCAGGCCATCATCCTCACGGTGAACGACATGGAGATCATTAACGCAGTCACCAAAGTGCTCTATCCCGCGGTAGCGGATCATTTCGGCACCACGCCAAGCCGGGTAGAGCGAGCCATCCGCCACGCCATCGAGGTGGCATGGGATCGGGGTGATTTGGAAACGCTGCAAAAGTACTTCGGCTACACGGTGAATTCCACCAAGGGCAAGCCCACCAATTCAGAGTTCATCGCCATGATCGCCGACCGCCTCACGCTGGAACTCAAGCGCAAGGGCAAACGAGCGTAAAAAAGCAGAAAAAGCACTCTCTGTTCTGTAATGCACAGGGAGTGCTCTTTTGTTGCAC
Source organism: Oscillibacter sp. (assembly GCA_017410185.1). Classification (GTDB taxonomy): domain Bacteria; phylum Bacillota; class Clostridia; order Oscillospirales; family Oscillospiraceae; genus Oscillibacter. The sequence goes on from JAFQRI010000113.1 coordinate 4,042, forward strand.
CAAGCTCTGTTTTGGCCCCTGAGGCATTGTTTTTTGTGTTGCGACGTACTACAATGAATGTATTGAGCTTTTAAATCACAGGAAGAGGGATGATTATGAAGAGGTCATTGTCTTTGATTTGGATGATGGTGATGTTGGTTGGCTTACTGCCGGCGAATGCGTTGGCTGCTGAAACAACTGAAGCGACAGAGGCAACCGAACCTGCGGAATTCGTCGAGTTCTCTTCTCCTGAAGCGGAGGTTACACATGAGCATGAGCATACTGCCGTTGTGACCGCTTCCGCCTGCAACGGGCAAGGCTACACCACTCATACCTGCGAGTGCGGGGACAGCTGTGTGGACAGATACACTGCCCCAACCGGAGAGCACAGCTGCGCTTCCGGTGTCTGCAGTGGAATTGATCTTGATGGATCTGAAGATCCTGTTTCGTCCGCCTGGCCGATGCTGAATACCGATCTGACCCACATTATCTGCTACGGACAGAGTTTCTCCGTCGGTGCCGATGCCCCGGGGTATGCCGACCCCATTGTGGACGGCACCTACGTTATGGGGGCCATCACTGGCAGCAAGAACGGCGATATATTGAAACCGCTGCAGATGACCTATGGAAGCCAGCATCCCATCGTCACTGCTGTCAATTCTCTGTCTCAAATGCTGACCGCAGCAGGCATTGATACCGATATTATTGCCGGTTCCTATGGCAGTGGCGGCAGGACTATTGCCCAACTGATGAGCGCAGAACGACAGCAGCAGATCAAAGAAGAGGAGGGCTACGACTACGATTGTCTGTCTGCCGGGACCTATCAGGTGTTCCAAAACTCTGTGGCCGCGATTGCTGGCTATGCCGGGGATACCTGCCGGAGCGTTAGTTGCCCTGCCATTGTTTACCTCCAGGGTGAAACGGACCAAAATACCGATGCTCAGCTGGGTTACCCCGACAATCCTGTCAGGGCAGGCTACGGCGCTGGCGGCGACAAAGAAAAGTATAAAGAATATATGACCCGGCTGAAAGAGGACATGCAGCAAGAGGTTATGGGAGCCTACGGCCAGACCGAAAAGCCGCTGTTCTTGATCTATCAGGTGAGCGGCACTTATGTGCGTACTCAATACAGTTCCATCAACATGGCACAGATTGAGTTTGCACAGGAGAATAACGACGTTATTTTAGTTCAGACTCCATATTTTTCGCCTCATTATACAAACAGTCACCATTTGACTGTCAATGGCTATCGCTGGCTTGGTGAGTACATCGGACAGTCCATATATACCGCGCTGACACAACGGACGAAGACTTGGCCTATGCTGCCGCAGAAATTTACCGTGGAGGATGCGAAAACGATTCGTATCACAGTCAGTGGAGCGGTAGATGGCCTGACTGTTGATACATGGACGGTTGAAGATGCCACAAACGGCAGCAATAAATATGGTTTCTATCTTGTTATGGATGCAACAAGGGTAGTGCCTAAAACGGTGGCTGTCGATGGGAATGACATTATTCTAACTTTACCGAATGATGTAAATGATGCAGGCTCCGCATATGTCTATTATGGAGGACAAGGAGCTAAGGGAACCGGAAATATCCGAGACAATTGCGCGAAAACGGGTTTTTATTGTTATCTGGATGATGGTGCAGATACTGGTACGGAAAATAATCAGGGTGTCAGCCATAGTGCTATGGATAAAGATGGCAATTCTATGATCGGACAGCCCTACCCTTTGTATAACTGGCTGGCATCGTTCTGCTATGAGATTGAAGTTCCGGGTCCGGAACAGAAAAAGGCAGCAACATATTATTGGGAAATGCAGGAAACCGGAATGGTCTGCATTATGCAAGGAAAGGCAGAAGAAAATAATCTGACCTTGCTGCAAGGTTCTGTGGGGAACGGAATTTTGCAGAAAGTACAGTACAGCATAGAGAAGCCCCTTGTACTGTATCATGATCGTCCATGGTTTATTGAATGGAAAGCCGAAGGAAATGGCAGCAGCTATGGTGGTGGTAAAATCCTGAGTGCATCTCAGAATGGCGGTTCGAAGGTACGTTATCTATATATGCCCGCAGATTCTCGTGGTTTTTTGGCTTGGGGCGTAAGTAGTGAGGGCAGAAACTACGGTATCAAATTAGGAGAGATAGGTGTAGATATCCGAAAAGAACATATTTATCGGATTGAAAACCGTATTGCTGCTGACGGAACCAATACGGTGTATCTGATTGTTGACGGTGTGGAAATAGGAAATATGAATACACCGTATAGTACCAAGGACGGTTCGCTGATTGATGATACAAGGAACTGGGCCAATGGAACAGATATTTATCTGGATTTTATCGGCGAGCCAACAAACTTCCTCTTGAACAACATGAGGTTGTCCTATCTGAAAGTTTCGGAGAATGGCCATGAGCATAGCTACGAGTTTCTCATTATCGCTCCCACCTGCACAGAACAGGGCTACACCACCTACACCTGCGCCTGCGGGGACAGCTATGTGGGTGATTATGTGGAGGCCGCGGGGCATACCTACGAAAACGGTGTCTGTACCGGGTGTGGGGATACTACGCCTTTTGACGTCCCTTCCGATATTGATCTCTTTGTCTTTGCCGGACAAAGCAATATGATGGGCGCTGCTGTACTGGAACCAGAAGTGGACACATTTACGGACAAAGCTTTGGAATACAAGTATATGCCCAAGCTGCGCGGCGCGGAAAACGGCTCCTTTGTGCCTGCACAGAATCCCGCAGGTGAATTCCATTATAAGGATCTGACTGCGGCATACGGTGACAAGCTCAACGATTTGTCCTATCAGTCTACCTTGACGAATTACAGTGCGAACACTTATTTCTGCCCCGCTATGCGTAACGACACAAAGGGTTTTGCCGCCCAGAGCGAAGCGGATACATACCCGGGCGCGTCTCTGCCACCCTATTTCGTTACGGAATACGCGGACTACGGACATTCCAGTGTGTATGCGCACATGGCAAAGGGTAGTGTGAAGATTACTCATTATTTCACGGAAGAAATGATGACGCGCTATAATGCGCTGATTGCGCAATACAATGCCCAGAACGGCAGCTCGTATCCTGCGCTTACCCGATCCAACCTGTCCGGTGCGGGAGATGCCTTCGATGGCGAATACACCGCCATGTTGGTGGATTATGCCGACTTTGCACCCCACACCACCGTGGAAAACAAGTGTTTTGTCTGGCTGCAGGGCGAGGGCGATGCCGGCGGCAGCTACATCGAATACAAATTGAAGATGCAGGTTCTCTGGGAACATCTGCAGGAACTTGGATTTACCCATTTCTTCGTGCTGAGAGTGGGCTATTGGGGGAATGCGGGCATCCGCAATGTGATCAAAGCGCAAGAGGACTTTTGCGCCGAGAACGACAATTGCTGCATTGTCACCCGTGCACCGAGTCTGGTTCCTTATCCCGGTGCAACAACTGACAACTGGTGGATCAGCGAACCCTCCGCAGAATATGACGATTGCCGTGACAGTTATGTGGTCAATTCCGGCAATCACCATTTCAATGAAAAAGCCATGCAGATCTTCGCAGAACGGTCCGCGAAGAACGTTCACCGCGTTCTGCATCTGGGATTGGAGCCCGTTCTGGAAGAAGAAAACATTCAAGGATTGCTGACGGAGCAGCCTGACAAGGATGAAACTCCCTATACATCCTATGTGGGTACAGAAGTTTTCCGGAACAGTCTGTCTGTTTCCAAACCTTCGGATACATGGAAGGAGCAGGTCCAGTCCAGTGCCGGCTCCACCGATCTGATTGCTGTGAAATCCACCGACAGCGTGTGGCTCCAGTATGTATTTTTTAAGAACGAAGCTCACGCAGTGGGCGGCTTCTATGATGCAGCCGGTAATCTGGTGGCACCGCTGTATTATAAACAGTTCGGATTTACCCTTGACGGAAACACCGGTGGAGTCTCCGCATTCCAGACTCCTAAGGCAACGAACCGAGTCTCCATTGCCGCGGTGGAAGCGGCAACAGGCAGGGAGATCGCCTTTGTCCGCTTTACCGCATGGAAAGCATCTGCCGGTGGCCATGCGAATACCGAAGCAAGAATCTATCACGAAGAAGAAATCCATACCCACAGCTATACATCTCTTGTCACCGCACCCACCTGCACAGAACAGGGCTACACCACCTATACCTGTGCCACTTGCGGGGACAGTTATGTGGATACCTATGTAGATGCCAAGGGTCATACCGAGGCCATCAATCCTGCGGTGGCTGAGACTTGTACAACCACTGGCCTGACGGAAGGTAAGCACTGCTCTGTCTGCGGTGAAGTGCTGGTTGCCCAGCGGGCGATCCCTGCAACAGGCCATAGCTGGAATGACGGCACTGTGACCAAGGCACCCACGGAGGAAACCGAGGGCGAGAAGGTCTATACCTGCACTGTTTGCGGCGGGACGAGGCGGGAGAGCGTGCCTGTTCTGAGCCATACCCACAGCTACAGCGGCGTTGTGACCGCCCCTGCTTGCACGGAGCAGGGCTATACCGTCTACACCTGCCGCTGCGGCGAGAGCTACAAGGCTGATTATGTGGCCGCCAGGGGACATGTTTACGACAGTGACCGTGATGCGCAGTGCAACGCCTGCGGCGCGGAGCGGGAGGTCCAAAAGACCGCTGTGCGGGGCAAAGTGAAGAACGCGAAAGACGGAGCTAAGGTCACGCTGACCGGTGCCGCCTCTTATGAAACCGCCGTGAGCGGCAGTGAGTATACCTTCGACAATGCGGAACAGGGCCAGTACGACCTGCAGATCAAACAGGCAGGCTGCCTCACCTGCACCGTCAAGGATATCTCCATTGGTGAAGAGGATGTGACGCTTCCGGAAGTGACGCTTGTGCAGGGTGACGTGACCGGTGATGACAAGATCAACATGCAGGATCTGCGTGTGTTCCTCCAGAACTTCAACAAGGTAGAAGAGAAGATCGACGAGCCTCTTACCGATGTCAACAGCGACAGAAAGGTGAACATGCAGGATCTCCGGGTCTTTCTCCAGAACTTCAACAAGACCGCCGAAAAAGACTGTACCATCTCCTGCGGCGCATAAAGAAAAATTCCCTGACCGCATGGTCAGGGAATTTTGCGCCTTATTCCACAGATTTGAGAGATTCCGCCATGTCGATCTTCCGCAGACGCGGCCGCATACCCCAGGTGATGAGGGACGTGAAGACCAGTGTCAGCACGAATGCAAGCAGATAGCTTTGTGGATAGATCTGAATGGGGAAGAACATGCCGTCCACCTGGATCTGAAGGATCACAAAGGCGTGCAGAGCCTTACCCATGATCAGGCCCACAAGACTTCCTGCAGTGGCCAGCATGGTGATCTCGCGGAAAACATAGGCGGCCACTTCCTTTTGGTAGAAGCCCAGCACCTTGATGGTGGCGATCTCACGGATGCGCTCTGTGATGTTGATGTTGGTGAGGTTATAAAGCACAATAAAGGCCAGCGCTGCGGCAAAGAACACGATGACGATAACGATCAGGTTCAGCCGGTCCAGAAGACTGTTGACCCGTGACAGGGTATCGGCATTGACGGAGACATTGCTGATGCCCTCGGCGTCAGAGAGAAGGACGCTCTCTTCATAGGGGTCTGCGCCGTCATGGGAATGAACAAACAGGGTCTTGAAGGCGGGAACGGTTCCCAACTGCTGGCGATAGGTGTCGGGGGAAACATACACGTAATTGAAAATGTAGTTGTCACACACAGCGCTGACCGTTACTTCGATGCTGCCGGTCTTTTCATCCCGCAGCTCCAGCGTATCACCCACAGAGACCCCCAGATCCTCTGCAAGGCCGCTGTTGATCACCGCTTCGTTTGCGGAGGGGAAGGGGATGGCAGCCTCGTCCCTTTGCAGGGAGATAAAGCCCTCCAGTGTATTTTCAGCCGGGACGATCAGATAAACGGATTTGCTGGCTGTGGGGGACACGGCGTCAGTGCTGCCGCTATGGACGAGGAGACCGTCCTCCCGTTCCCAGCCCTGCTGGGCAAGGTAAAGGGCGACGCTTTCACCGGTCTGGGGATCCTGAAAATTCACCGCGTGATCGTACAGTGTGATCTTGCCAAACTGGTCGTTGGCAATAGAGCCCACGGAATCCTGAATGCCAAAGCCGGTGACCAGCAGTGCCGTGCAGCCGCCGATGCCAAGGATCATCATAAGGAGGCGGCTGCGATAGCGCATCACGTTGCGGATGGAGACCTTGCGCAGGAAGCTCAGATGCCGCCAGAGGAAGGGAATGCGTTCCAGAAGGATACGCTTGCCGCTCTTGGGGCTCTTGGGCCGCAGAAGCTCGGCGGCAGGCCGCTCCAGCTCTGCGCGGCAGGAGAGATAGGTGGAGCCCATGGAACAGAGCAGGGCAGCAGCAAAGCAGATCACTGCCAGCAGGGGATCAAATACCTGCTCCAGTGGTGCAAAGCCGTACATAATGCCGTAGATCTCCCACAGCACCAGCGGCAGGCCCCGGCTTCCAAGGGCGTAGCCCAGCACGCTGCCGATGATGGCGGCGCTGCCGGAATAGAACAGGTATTTTCCAATGATCTGGCGGCGGCTGTAGCCGATGGCTTTCAGCACGCCGATCTGGGTGCGCTGCTCCTCCACCATGCGCTTCATGGTGGTCATGCACACCAGCGCCGCCACCAGGAAGAAAAAGACAGGGAACACCACAGAGATGGCCGCTACAATGGCAGTGTCATTATCAAAGCAGGCGTAGCCAGTGTTTTCTGCTCGGGTGAGAACGTATGTATCGGCTTTCTTGAGATCTTTCAGCTCCACATAGGCGTCAGCGATCTCCGCCTCGCCGTCGTAAAGCTCTTCCTCCGCGTCGGCAAATTCTGCCTGAGCCTCGGCAAGACCCTCCTCATATTCTTTCCAGCCGTCATCCAGCTCGATGCGGGCGTCAGCAAGCTCGCCGGGGGCTTTGTCCAGATCAGTCTTGGCATCGGCAAGCTCCTGCTCGCCGTCCAGAATTTCCTGCCACGCATCGGCCAGCTCTTTTTCTGCGTCAGCAAGCTCAATGCGGGCATCTTCCAGCTCAATACGGGCGTCTTCCAGTTCGATGCGGGCGTCTTCCAGCTCCTTTACACCGTCCTCATAGTCCCGGCGGCCACTGCGGTAGGCCCGGTAGCCCTCCTCATATTCCGTGCGGCCCTGGGTCAGGGTGGAGTGGAGGCCGTCCAGATATTCTCCGCTGAGGGAGGTTCCAATGCTTTCCTCCGCGGCAGACCAGCCGCCAAGAAATTCATTGAGACTGCTGCCCTGACTTTGCAGCGCGTGATCCACGGCGGCATTCAGCTCCGGCGCAGCGCCGGAATGGAGCGCACCGATGAGCTGCTGGGCATTTCCGGTGCCGGTGGCTTGGGCAAGCAATTCGCCGGAGGTGTAGAGATCGGAAAGCTGCTTGTGGGCAGCTTCGCCCGCTTCCAGCTCTTCCTTTGCATCATTGAGCTGAGCGTTGGCCCGGCTGAGCTTTTTCTTTGCGTCTTCCAGCTCTTTCAGCCCATCTTCGTATTCTTTCAGGCCGTCCTCATATTTTTTCAGTCCGTCCTCATATTCTTTTTTGCCGTCTTCATATTCAGCAAGACCTTCGGCATAGTCGAGTTTGCCTTGCTCCAGGTCGGCAAGACCCTCGGCGTAATCGATCTTACCCTGCTCATAGTCGGCAAGACCTTCCTGATATTCCTTTTCGCCATCCAGCAGCTCCTGATAGGCGTCTGCCAGCTCTTTTTCCGCGTCGGCGCGCTCTGTGCGGTATTCCTCCCAGCCGTCAGAAAGCTCCGTCTCGCCGTCCCGGATCTCCTCCATAGCGTCGGCGTAAAGGGTCTCATACCGTATACCCGCCCGATCTTCCAGCAGCGCTTCGATCTGGGGCTCCAAATCGTCTGCGAGGGCCTCATGGGCATCGGAATAGGCAGGAGCGCCACCCGCCAGAGAGAGGTAGATCTCATAATAAGCGTCAGAATCGAAAGCCTCCTCCTGCATCAGAACGAAGGCGGAGATGCTGCCGCTGCCGATGGAGGCAGTGCCACGCTCGAAGTTCAGGTACATGGGGGAGTTGGCAAGGCCCACCAGGGTGAACTCATCGTAGCGGAGAAGCTCCAGCGTGTCCTCGTCATTGTTGGGGGAGACTTTTACTTTGCTGCCGATATCCTCTGGGGAAAAATACATGGCGTCGCCAAGGCATTCGCTGGGGCGGGTGGGCATACGGCCTGCTTTCAGCTCCGGCAGATCAATGCCCGCTGTAAGGGAATGGGCCATGAGGACGACTTCGCTGTCCGCTGTTCTTTGGCAGAGGAATTCTGTGTAATAGGCGCCCCGGGCGGCATCGATCCCCTCCAATGCTTCAAAGGCATCTACATCCTCGTTCGTAAAACCGAGGGTGGAGAGGAGTCGGAAGTCATGGAACTGATAGGAATCCAGATATTTTACGCCTGTTGCCATCATGGCAGGCTGGCACATGCGCAGACCCGCAAGGAAGCCCACCCCAAGGCCCACGATGGTGAGTATGGCGAGGAATCGGCCCAGACTCTGCCGGATCTCCCGCAGGGTGGATTTCAGAAGTGTTGTTACCATTCGATCTCCTCCACGCTGGTGGGAGCGGTGTTCACCGTTTCACTGATGACGGAGCCGTTTTTCACTCGGATCACCCGGTCCGCCATGGCGGTGAGGGCGCTGTTATGGGTAATAATAATGACAGTCATTCCCTTTTCGCGGCTCATGTCCTGCAAGAGCTTCAAAATGGCCTTGCCGGTGTTATAGTCCAGCGCGCCGGTAGGCTCGTCACACAAAAGGAGCTTGGGGTTTTTCGCAAGAGCCCGGGCGATGGCCACACGCTGCTGCTCGCCGCCGGAAAGCTGGGCGGGGAAGTTGTTCATGCGGTCCTTCAACCCCACAGCCTCCAGCATCTGGGCGGCGTCCATCGGGTCGCGGCAGATCTGGGCAGCCAGCTCCACATTCTCAAGGGCCGTGAGATTCGGCACCAGATTGTAAAACTGGAAGACAAAGCCGATATCATGGCGGCGGTAGGTGGTAAGCTGACGGGAGGAATAGGCGGAGATATCCTCACCGCCCAGAAGGATCTTGCCGTCAGTCAGGGTATCCATACCGCCGAGGATGTTCAAAAGTGTGGTTTTGCCGGCGCCGCTGGGGCCGACGATGATACAAAGCTCCCCTTGTCCCACGGTGAAGGTGGCGTCCTGCAGAGCGTGGATGGCCACGTCACCCATCTGATAGGTTTTTTTCACATGCTCAAAGCGCACAAAATCATTCATCATTCAAAGACCTCACATAAGGAATACATTTTATTGTAACATACCTTTTGGAGAAAAGTATAGATATTTTGGAAAGATCCAATTCTTTCTTGACTTTTTATAATGAATTTTGTATTGTGGGAACGAAAATATAGTTTGCCGCGGAGGGTGAGGTGAATGTATCCTCTGATGGCATTTTGGAGAAACGATGAAGGAAAAGAAGGAACGAAAGATACTGTCCCATCCGGCGGCGTGGGTTAGTTTGTTTCTGGCAGTGATCCCGGTGGGGATCGTTGCGCTGACGCAGCTGATCACACTGCAGGACTGGGGCCAGACGCTGCAGTGGTTCGCGTCCCATCCGGAAGCCGCAATTCTGGAGGAAGTTGTCATTGCCGCCCTGTGTGTTTTTATCTATGCAGTGAGCGGAAAGCTGTGGCTGTCGGCTCTGATCCCGGGGGGCCTGCTGATGGCCCTTACGCTGGTGAGCTATTATAAAACCGTCATCAATGGAACACCCCTTTTGCTGCGGGATTTTTCCCTTGCGGGACAATTCTGGGATATCGCAGGCTATGCGCTGCCCCAGATCAGTGTTTCGGCCTCTACCGCGGCAGCGCTGGTGTGCTTTTTCCTTGGATGCACCGGCCTTGTTGCCATGGATCTTCATGTGGTGGTGACCCACAGGCTCCGGGGGATTTTGGGCGGGGCGGCGGGAGCCATTTGTATTGCGGCAGCGGCTTTTACACCCACCTTTACCGCTTGGGCGGTAGCGCTGGATGAGGGGTGGATGACCCAGGAGGAGCGCATTGCGGAATATGGCGCGGCACTGGGGCTTTACTGCACCTATGCCCACCAGGAAGCGGCCGTGCCCCTTTCCGAGCTGTCGGATCTGGATCGCCTCCGGGCGGAACTGGAGCTGCTGCCTGAGCAGGAGGCATCTCCGGAGGATCTGCCGACGGTGATCTTCCTCATGTCCGAGAGCTTTTTTGATGTGACCAAGCTCCCCGGTGTGACCTTTTCGGAAGACCCCATCCCTGTATTCAGAGCCCTTGCCGGGGAGCATACCTCCGGCGACTTTCTCTCCAACACCTACTGCGGCGGAACCGGCTGGGTGGAGATGGAGGTACTCACGGGGATCTGCAGCAACTTTCTCAAAGAATCAGACACCCTCACCTCTTTGAGCGGAGAAAGGGTCTATGAGGAAATGCCAAGCCTTGCAAGGGAGTTTCAGAATGCTGGCTATCATACGGCCTTTCTGCACGCCTACACTTCCGAACTTTATAACCGCGCAGAGATCTATCCGGTTTTCGGCTTTGACGATGTGCTCTTTATGGATAGCTTCCCTTCGGAGGCGGAAAACCGCGGCGGCTATCTTTCCGACAGTGCGCTGACAGAAAAGATCATTTCCTTGTACGAAGAGCAGAAGGGTGAGCCAATGATGCTTTACGCCGTTTCCATGGAGAACCACCAGCCCTACAGCCCGTGGAAATTTGGCGGCGAGACAGCGGTTGGCATGGAGAGTGATGTGCTGACGGAGGATGAGGCAGCGATCCTGCAGTCCTATGTGACGGGCCTTTATGACGCGGACCGTGCGCTGGGAGAGCTGGTGGACTATTTTGAACAGCAGGAGGAGCCGGTGATGCTGGTCTTCTTCGGTGATCATCTGCCCAGTCTCGGTGTAAGCGAGGGAGAGACGATTTATTCCCGCCTGGGATATTCCAGCACTGCTGTCACCACAGATTGGGAGCCGGAGGAGCTGGCCAAGATGCTCTCCACAGACTATCTCATCTGGACGAATTATGAGGAGACACCTGCGCCGGACCGGCAGGAAAGCTGCACCCTGCTGGGACTGACGGTGCTGAACCGCATCGGACTTGTGTGCAGCCCTTATTTTGATTGGCTCAGCGGCTATATTGCGCCTGAGATGCTCCTCTACCGTCCAAGGCTCTATGTGGATGCTCAGGGGACTGCCACCCGGGAGATCCCGGAAGACCAGGCAGCGATCATGCAGGACTATTATAATGCCGTGTATGACACCCTTTACGGAGAACGGGTCATTTTCGGCCCGGAAAATAACTGAAAAATACCTCTTTGTCGGCGGAAGGGGTGAAGAATTTCTCCGGATGCCAAATTAGAAGCAGAGTGATCAAAACATATAAAAGGAGAAAATTATGGTATTTCCCATGTCTTTCTGGCTGCTGTTTGCGGCAGCCATGGTCATCAGCTCCATCGGTTTTAAAAACTATGTGTGGTTCATCTCTCTGGGCTATGGATTTTCTATTGCGGGTGAGGGCCTTTTGATGATGCTGATCTTCGGGCAGAATATCAGTGCGGGAACGCTGATTTGCTGTGTGCTGTTCATCATTTATGGCTGCCGCCTTGGCGGATACCTTGCGTTCCGGGAGATCAAAAGCACCAGCTATAATAAGAACATGAAGGGCGAGATCAAGGATGGAAAGACCATTCCCTTTGGTGTGAAGATCGCCATCTGGGTCACCTGCGCTGCACTTTATGTGCTGCAGGTGCTGCCGGTGTTTTACCGCCTGCTCAACGGCAGCGGCAGCAATGTCTGGACCTATGTGGGAGCCGGGGTGATGGTGTTTGGCATCGTGCTGGAATCTGCGGCAGATCTGCAAAAGAATGCGGCTAAGAAGGTCAATCCCAGACGCTTTGTGGATACCGGCCTTTACCGCATCGTTCGCTGCCCCAACTACTTAGGCGAGATGATCTTCTGGACGGGTGTTCTGCTCTCCGGCGTGGGCGCACTCACCGGAGCAGCGCAGTGGATCATGGCCCTCATCGGCTATGCCGGCATCATCTTTGTCATGTTCAGCGGCGCTCGCCGTCTGGAGATCCGCCAGAATAAGAATTACGGCAAAGACAGTGAATATCAGCAGTATGTCAAAAGTGTGCCGATCCTGCTGCCCTTTGTCCCCCTCTACAGCGTGGAGAAATATAAGTTCCTCGTGGCCTGAAAGCATAAAACCACCGGCGTTGGCAGTCGTACCAACGCCGGTGGTTTCCATATAGAAGGAGAAAGACTGATTTTCCACATAAAAGTTCCCCGGCTGTTTTACGCAGCCGGGGAACAATGGTATTTGGATAAGGCTTAGAACAGGCCGGTGATCTTGCCGTCCTCGTCCACGTCGATGCGCTCGGCGGCAGGGACCTTGGGAAGACCGGGCATGGTCATAATGTCGCCGGTGAGGGCCACCAGGAAGCCTGCGCCGGCAGAGACCTTCAGGTTCCGGACGGTGATGGTAAAGCCCTTGGGAGCGCCCAGAAGAGCTGCGTCATCGGAGAAGGAATACTGGGTCTTGGCCATGCAGATGGGCAGCTTGTCAAAGCCCAAAGCCTCCAGCTCCTTCATCTGCTTGCGGGCGTTGGGGGTGAGCACTACGCCGTCGGCATGATAGATCTTGGTAGCAATGTCATTGAGCTTCTTCTCAATGGTGTCCTCGGTGTCATAGGCGAAGGTGAAGTTGTTCTCCTCCTCGCAAAGCCGCAGGACTTCCTCGGCCAGAGCCTTGCCGCCTTCGCCGCCCTTGGCCCAAACCTCGCTGAGGGCAACGTTGACGCCCAGCTCGCGGCACTTGTCCTCAACGAGCTTCAGCTCGGCGGCAGTGTCGGTGGGGAAGGCGTTGATGGCCACCACGCAGGGAAGGCCGTAGACATTCTTAATGTTGTCAACATGCTGCAGGAGATTGGGAAGACCCTTCTCCAGAGCCTCCAGATTCTCGTTGTTCAGCTCAGCCTTGGGCACGCCGCCGTGGTTCTTCAGGGCGCGGACAGTGGCAACGACCACAACGGCAGAGGGCTTGAGGCCGGCGAGGCGGCACTTGATGTCAAGGAACTTCTCAGCGCCCAGATCAGCGCCGAAGCCTGCCTCAGTCACGGCATAGTCGCCCATGCGCATGGCGATGCGGGTAGCCATGACGCTGTTGCAGCCGTGGGCAATGTTGGCGAAGGGGCCGCCGTGGATGAAGGCGGGGGTTCCTTCCAGAGTCTGCACCAGATTGGGCTTCAGGGCATCCTTCAGCAGCGCTGCCATAGCGCCCTCGGCCTTGAGGTCGCTGGCGGTGACAGCCTTGCCGTCATAGGTGTAGGCAACCACCATGCGGCCAAGGCGCTCTTTCAGGTCGGTGATGGAGGTAGCAAGGCACAGAACTGCCATGACCTCGCTGGCCACGGTGATGTCGAAACCGTCCTCGCGGGGCACACCCTGCATACGGCCGCCAAGGCCGTCCACCACGTTTCTGAGCTGGCGGTCGTTCATATCCACGCAGCGCTTCCAGACGATCTTCTTCACGTCGATGCCAAGGGCATTGCCCTGCTGAATGTGGTTATCCAGCATGGCGGCCAGGAGGTTATTGGCAGCGCCGATGGCGTGGAAGTCGCCGGTGAAGTGGAGGTTGA
>JAFQRI010000114.1 GCA_017410185.1 Oscillibacter sp.
CAGCTATACTTTCTTGCCCGATCTGAAACATTAAGTCTGGAAAGTTTGTTATAGCAGCAGTCGTAAAGCGAAATCACTTTTCAGACAGAAGCTTTGTCAGCTCTGTCATAAAGGTATCAATATCCTTAAACTGGCGATATACGGAAGCAAACCGCACATAGGCCACCTGATCCACATCCCGCAGCCGCTCCATGACCTTCTCACCGATGACCTCGCTTCTGATCTCACGCTCCATAGAGTTTTGCAGATCCAGCTCAATGGCATTGGAGATCTTCTCCAGCTCAGCCATGGGAACAGGGCGCTTTTCGCAGGCACGGATCATGCCACCCAGGATCTTGCCCTTATCGAAACTCTGGCGGCTGCCATCCTTCTTTACCACCACAAGGGGAATGCTCTCCACAGTTTCATATGTGGTAAACCGCTTGGCACAGGAAAGACACTCTCTGCGGCGGCGGATGCTGGCATTCTCATCGGCAGGGCGGGAATCGATAACCTTGCTCTCACTGTAACCACAATAGGGGCATTTCATAGGGAACCTCCCAAAATTTCCGGCGTGAACCGCCTATATTGGGTTTATTATACCACAGGATTTCAAAATGTGGTATACATCCTGAAAAATTTTATAAATTTTCCAAAGATTGGAAAATAGGCCATTCCTTTCCGTCGAAGGCAAATATGGCATATTTTTTCCCGTTCAGCACCCGGATATTGGCAAAGCAAAAAAGCGATGTCAGCGGAAAGGGTTTTTCCGGCGAAAAGGGCAGAGCGATGAGGCGGACATTTCCCCACCTTCGCGTCAGTACGCCCTGTTCCTGTGAGAGCTCCTGCCGCAGCCCCGGAGAACGGAAAAGACCCTTCGGCGCAGCTTCCCAGGCGCTCCTTTCCCTCTGGGACACGCTGCGCGCTTCTCCGCGCAGCACGGAGCCGAGAGAAAGCGTCATTCGGGAGGAAAAGCGTCTGGAAAAGCACACCTCTCCTTCCGGCTCTTCCGGGCACCCAAGACGCAGTGTTCCCCCTCGCCCCACCACCCAGAAGCACCACATATCCTTTTCCGGCAAAACAGCGTTTGCAGTAAAAAGTGTATCCTCGCCCTCTCTTGTCACAAGCAGCTCGCCAACAGGCCGCCCCTTGCAAAGCAGCGGAAGCTTTTCCATACTGTTCTCCCCCTTCCGGGCAAAAAAAGACCCATCTGTGCTCACTTTATGCACAGATGGGTCTTTCTATGTGTATCACTCAATGGTATAGCCACCCCGAACCAGAACCTTTACGGTATCCGATGCAGCTTCCACACCGCGGCCCTCAATGGTCATCATATAGAGATGGTTCTGCACCAGCAAGCCGCCGTCATTCAAGGTAGAGGCATCGGTCTCATCGATCAGGCCGGGCGCAGAGGGGGCGGAACAAACCGCCTTGCCCACGCGAAGCATGACCTCGCAGCCAATATCACCTGTAAGGACCTGTCCATTGCTGAGGGTCACAACGGCAAAGGTGTCACCGCCGCCGGATGTGGAGGACGTACCGGATACCTCTGCGGCGATATCCTCATTGCGCTCTTCGATGCGCTCATCCACTTCATCCATGATCTCGCCGAAAAACACCTCTTCCAGATATCCCAACGTTACCAAAGGGTCCTTCTTGGAACCGGGCTCTGCGGCAAAGGCGGTTACACACAGCAGAGCAAACACCGCCGCAATGGCGATCATCATGGAAAGTCTTGCATTCTTTTTCATATGTACCTCCGTAAATTCCTTCGTACCCTCCCGGAAGACAGCTCTTCCGGGAGGGTGCATTTCTCACACCAGTTGGTCGTGGGGCAGGCCAAGACTCACCGCAATGGCCGTATCCACCTTTGTCATCACGCCTTCCTCCACGTGACCCATACGTTCCCGCAGCCGCCTTTTATCCAACGTCCGAAGCTGCTCCAAAAGCACCACGGAATCCCGGCTCAGGCCGCAGCTTTGCGCCACAGGAAGATCAATATGTGTGGGCAGCCTCGCTTTCCCGGTTTGGGATGTAATGGCCGCCGCGATCACGGTGGGGCTAAAGCGGTTTCCGGTGTCGTTTTGAATGATCAGGACCGGCCGCACGCCGCCCTGTTCACTGCCCACCACCGGGGAGAGATCGGCATAATAAATATCGCCGCGCTTGACACTCGTATCCACAAAGTTCACACTCCGCCGAAAGAAGTACCCGTCACCGAAGGCTCTTCGGTGAGGCCACTTTCATTCTCCCACGCAGGTCCGGAATTTATACGATGGAAGTGAATAAATTCCGCGGGGGATCTCCCCGTATCATCCTATGCTGCGAAGCGGAGCATGGTTCACTTTTTTACAGCAGCAGCCGAAGGGAGCGCTCCACCACTTCGCCGCCTTCCATATAAAGACGGGGCACCCGCTTGCTGACCGCACAGATCAGCTCATAAGGAATGGTATTGAGTATTTCCGCCAGCGTATCCACACTCTGCCGCCGGCCGAAAAGCTCCACCGCGTCTCCCACATGCACATCCGGCAGGTCGGTCAAGTCCACCATGGTCATATCCATGCAGATACGGCCCCGCACCGGCGCCGGGCCGAAATCCGTCTGCACTGCCATGCGGTTGGACAGGCCGCGAAACAACCCATCTGCGTAGCCGATGGGAAGCACACCCATGCGGGTCTTTCGCTCTGCCCGGAAGGTGCGGCCATAACTCACCTGTGTTTCCGGATCAAAGATCTTGATGGTGGAAACGCAGGATTTGAGCTTCATCACGCTTTTCAGCCCCAGCCGCACGGCATCCGTGCCCACACCGTAAAGGGCAATTCCGGGACGAACCATATCCAGATACATCTGGGGATAGCGGGCAAGAGCGCCGCTGTTGGCACAGTGGCGCAGGGGGAAGGTCCTTCCCTGCTCCTCCAGTGCCTGTAAAACTCTCATAAAAATATCAAACTGTTCCCGGGTATAGGCAGCATCCTCTTCCCCATCCTCGTCCGCAGAGGAGAAATGGGTAAAGATGCCCTCCGCATCCAGCCCCTCCATAGCGCAGGAATCAGCAATGGCCTGAACGCCGCGATGGAAATGACCGTCCCGCACCAGAAAGCCAAGGCGGGACATGCCGGTATCCACCTTGATGTGGACTTTCAGCGTACCACCGTAGCTGCGGGCAGCAACGCTGTAGGCCTCCGCCTTCGCTTTGGCGGAAACGGTCTGCGTAATGTTATGGCTGATGAGCTGAGAAACCATTTCCGGCGGCGTATGACCCAAAACGAGAATGGGCATGGAGATGCCGCCCCGGCGCAGCTCCCGGGCCTCGTCCAGACTGGAGACCGCCAGATAGTCCGCCCCCAGCTGTTCCAGCTTTCGGCTCACCTGCAGCGCACCATGTCCGTAGGCATCTGCCTTCACAACGCCCAGATATTTTACACCCGGCCCGGTGCAGCCACGGGCAAGACGGTAATTATGCTCCAGCGCATCCAAGTCGATCTCCGCCCATGTGCGGCGCAGGATGGTTTCCTCCATATCGTTGCTCACTTTCCGTAAGGTGTTTCCTCTTGAACATTTATCATATCACAAAAAGCGAATTCTGTAAACTCCACAGTGAAAATCAGTTCCTCCTCCACGCTCACCTCCGCCCGCAGAGGTACTGCGTCTGAAATGCGAAGCCAGAAGGTAGAAAGGATCTTTTTGTCTTTGCCGCTTTGATCCACACTCAATCGGATACACTCCGTCTCCTGCCAGATCTCACGGTTTTCTTCCAGGATCCATCCTTCCCGCAGGGCATCCATCAATCGGGGCAGACAGTCCGCCGGTGTCAACTCCTCCGAAGTCAGCGGACCGATATTGAATACGTCATCCTCATAGATCAAGGAGAAATCCTCTCCGACGACAGCCTTCACTCCCGCAAGGATCTCCGGAGCAATGACTTCCACCGTGGAATCGCCTCCGGCAATATCATCGCATTTCAGTGTACCTTCCCATAAAAGCCCCTCCTGATCGCAAAGGACGTGGGCTGTCATGGTGCAGCCCTCCGCCTCCAGATAGGGCTGGCGCAAGGTCTCCGCCGTCACCGTTTCCCCTGCGCCGCAGCCGCAAAGCAGCAGGCACAGGGCTGTCATTGGTACGGATATGAGCTTCCGCACCTGTCCCCTCCTGTTACATGATTTCAAAAAACGCCTCCGGCAGCGATGCGACCACATCCTCCGGCGTCATGGCGTAGGGCGTAAGACGCCGGGAGGTAAGCTCACCACTGCGCCCATGGAGCCACACGCCAAGGGCTGCCGCCCGAATGGGAGAAGCCCCCTGCGCCAACAGCGACACGATGATCCCTGTCAGAACATCTCCGCTGCCACCCTTGGCAAGGCCGGAATTTCCAGTAGTATTGACCAGAACGTTTCCCTCCGGCGCAGCGATCAGCGTGCGGTGCCCCTTCAGCACCAGAATGCAGCCATGCTCCACAGCAAAATCCCGGGCTGCAGACAAACGGTCACCGCTGCTCAGATCGCCGCCGATGCGGGCAAATTCCCCATCATGGGGGGTAAGGATCGTGACGCGGCCACGGCGGCTGTCCAGACTATCTATATGCCCTTCCAGTGCATTTATACCGTCTGCATCCAGCACGACAGGCTTTTCCGTTTCCTCCATAAGAGTACACACCAGCTTTGTGAGTTCACTGCTGCGGCCAAGGCCGGGACCGAGGGCCAACACATCACAAGCGGCAAGTTTTTCTCTGATGCCTTTTAATGCATCATAAGCGATCTTTCCATCCGAATCCGCCAGAGGGAACGGCATGGCAGAGGTGCATTTCACCGCCTCCACCGGCCAGATCTTCTCAGGAACGCCGAGAAACACCAGCCCGCAGCCGCTGCGCACCGCCGCCTCCGCCGTAAGATACGGCGCGCCGGTATAACCTACCGCGCCGCCGACCACCAGCACCTTTCCAAAGGTTCCTTTGTGTCCATCCGCCTTGCGTCCGGGAAGCGCCTCCCGCAGGAAGTCTTCTTCCACCGTCTGTGCGGGACAGCCCAGCTCCGCCACCAATCTTTCCGGGATACCGATATCGTGGCAGATCACCTCACCAGAGTATTCTGCGCCCACTCCAACTACTTGTCCCAGCTTTTTTATTGTAAAGGTTACCGTCTTGTCACACTTTGCAGCACAGCCAAGAATGCGTCCTGTATCTGCATCAACACCGCTTGAGATATCTGCAGCTACCACTTTTCCCGGGCAATCGTTCATCAGGCGGATCGCCGCGGCAAAACGGGTATCCGGATGGATCTCCCGGGATAAGCCCACACCGAAAATGGCATCGATGAGGACATGACAGCTTTTCGCATACGTCACCTGACCGGGATCATCAGGGTCAAAATCTTCCAATACCAGCCCACACTCACTGAGGCAGCGAGTCTCCTCCATGGCGTCAGGCGTCAGCTTTTCATAGCTTCCCACCAGAAAGATCCGCACTGTCAGTCCCTTTAAAAAAAGCATCCTGGCAGCAGCGATACCGTCTCCGCCGTTATTTCCGCTGCCGCAGAACACGGCGGCGCGATATTTTCCTTTCCCCTCCGGCAGTAAAGACAGCGCCGCCTCTGCAACGCCCCGGGCCGCCCGCTCCATGAGGTCGATGGAGGGGATACCCAGATCTTCAATGGCGCGGCGGTCCAATTCCTTCATTTCCTTTGCTGCGGCAAGCTTCATCGCGGAATCCTCCTTTTCTTTTCCTCTCTATTATAAAAAGGCGCAGAGTCTTTTTCAACCTTCCCTTTAAGGCGGTTTCCTGCTAAAATGAGCGATGCAACCTGAAGTTTACACTCATTTCTTCAAACGCAACACCAAATCGGTGGAGTTTGCCCTTCTTTTTCCGTAGAATATGGTCAACAAATGAAGGAGGTTTCTCTATGACATTTCCCGAAAATCTGCAGTTTCTGCGCGGGCAAAACGGCGTCACACAGGAACAGCTGGCAGAACAGCTGAATGTCTCCCGCCAGAGCGTCAGCAAATGGGAGAGCGGCACAAGCTTTCCCGAAATGGACACGCTGCTTCGCATCTGTGATCTTTACAACACCAATCTCGACACATTGCTGCGGGGCAGCCTGGAAGAAAGCCTTGTGAGCGATACTGCCCGGTATGACGCATTTATGAACCGCTTTATTCTGCGTGTCACCTGCGCTGTAGGCGCTATCATGGCCGCCATTGGTGTAATGTGCATGATGGACGGTTTTGGCGTTCATGAGATGCTTTCCGTGGCTTTTTTCATGCTGGTTGTAACTATCAGCGTAGTGATTCTGGTAGCCAGCGGCATTGAGCACGACCACTTTTGCAAAAAGCATCCTGTGATTCAGGATTTCTATACAGAAGAGGAAAAAGAGGCTTTTCACCACCGCTTTATCTGGTACATTTCTGGCGGTGTGGGCGCCATTTTGTTCGGTGTGGTCTTTTTGCTCATTGCCTGTGCCTTCCCTGCTGTGGAGGAGGCCCATGAAGCGCTGATCAGCGGCACCTTCCTTCTTATCCTCGCCGGAGCCGTCATGTCCTTTACCTACGGCGGCATGCAGGATGAAAAATATAAGATCTGGAAGTACAACCGGGACAACAATCCCACCCCTGAGGCCAAAAAGCGGCTGGACCTGATCGGTACGATCTGCGGCTGCATCATGCTGGGAATGACTGCCATCTATATCGCTCTGGGCCTGAGCCGTGGAAGCTGGGGCACCTCTGTCTGGCTCTTTGTGGTGGGCGGCATCGGCTGCGGCATCACAAGCATCATTTTAAATCCCTACAAAGGTGAAGACGATTAAAAAATGTTCCCTTTGGCTTGCGCCAAAGGGAACATTTTTTACTTACTTCAGAATGCGGCCGTCGAAATCGTCGCCGTTTTCGGGGCTGAGGGGGAATTTGATGGGCTTTTTATCCCGGTTGGAGCGATAGATAGCGGTGATAAGCTCCACCGTGCGGCGGCCATCCTCAAGGGTGATGAGGGGCTCACGGCCGGTCTGGATGGCATCAACGAAATCCTGCAGCTGCTCGGTATGGTAATGCACCATATCCACGCCGTTGAAGAAGTCACTGTCGCTCTTTTTGTACTCGGGGAGCTTGTCCTCCTCACCGGGAACCGTCCAGAGATCGTTCACAGGAGGCTCGGTGATGCCAGACATGCCGGCAATGAACATGGCGCCGCCGTCCGTCTGAACACCGACACTTGCGCCGTTGGACCCGTGGACGCGGACATTGCCAAAGAGGGCAGGATTCTGGGAGTTGCTGACCACGATGTTACCGATGGCACCGCTCTTAAAGCGGATGATAGCGGCGGCAGTGTCGTCCACCTCCAGCTCAGGATGGTTCAGGGTATCCCACATACCGTAAAGCTCGTCGATCTCGCCCATGTACCACAGCAGCAGATCCAGCTGATGGGGTGCCTGATTGATGAGGACGCCGCCGCCCTCACCCTTCCAGGTGCCGCGCCAGGGATCGGAGCGGTAATAGGCCATGTCGCGCCAGCCCAGCATGTTCACGGTGCCCAGAATGGGCTTTCCGATCTTACCGTCTTCAATGGCCTTCTTTACGCGCATGGCAGGGCGGTAAAACCGGCGCTGGCAGATGGTGGCGCCTACCACATTGTTTTCCTTTGCCGCAGCGAGAATGGCGTCACAGTCCTCCAGAGAGGCAGCCAGAGGCTTTTCCACAGCAATGTGCAGTCCCAGCCGGCAGCATTCTACCGCGATGGCGGCATGGTTAGGATGGGGGGTGCAAATGGCCACCGCCTGCACGCCGGTCTCCTTCACCATGGTCTCCAGATCCGTATAGCCCTTGATACCATACTGGGCTGCAAAGGCGTCTGTCTTTTCCTTCGTGCGGCCATAGCAGGCCACCAGTTCGCTGTTGGGAATCGACTGAAAGGCTTTGGCGTGGAAATGGCCTACCTTACCGCAGCCGATCACCGCAGTTTTGATTTTTTCCATAGCAGGCCCTCCCTTCTTATGCCTCATCACCGCAGAGGAAGACGATCTTGGTGAGGCCATCCTCGCGGTTGAAGATCTTGTTCATCCAGAGATCACCCTCGGCAAGAGGGACCAGCTTGGAGATCATGCTGTCCACTTCCACCTGGCCGGAAGCGATCAGGTCAAGGCAGGCGGGATACTCACCGGCAGAGGCGCAGGAGCCAAAGAGACTGATCTGGTGGGTAACCACATACTGCAGGGGGAAATTGATGCTGGGGGCCAGATTGCCGATGAGCACCACACGGCCATCCAGATGGACGGACTTGACACAAAGGTTCACGGTGGACTCAATGCCGGTAGCGTCAATAGCGACGTCTACGCCCCCATTGGAGGCAGCAAGGATCTGCTCCAGCGCGTCAGCATCCTTGGAATTCACACAGTCGGTAGCGCCGTTGGCACGGGCCAGCTCCAGACGCTCGTCACTGATATCCACAGCAATGATCTGCTTGGCACCGAAGCTGCGCACCACCTGCAGCGTCAGAAGGCCGATGGTGCCAACACCCACCACCACAACGGTATCGCCCGCCTTGATGGGAGTGCGGGTGGCGGCATGGTAAGCAACAGACAGGGGCTCGATCATCGCCGCCTGCACAAAAGTAACATTATCGGGCATGCGGTAGAGGATATACTCGGGGACGCAGACATACTCGGCAAAGCAGCCGGCGCGGTTATAGTCCTCGCAGGAAACACCCAGAACCTGACGGTCAGAGCAGAGGTTCACCTTACCTTCCAGACACATAGGGCACTTACCACAGTAAACCGTGGAGTCAAAGGTCACGCGGTCACCGGCCTTGTAATCTTTCACACCCTCACCGCACTCCACAATGATGCCGGAAGCCTCATGGCCCATAATGACAGGAGGACGGCGGCGGCCGGTAGATCCATCAAAACCATGAACATCACTGCCGCAGACGGCACATGCCTGCAGGCGGATCAATACCTCGCCGGCCTTGGGCTGGGGGGTGGGAACTTCTTCGTAAGAGAGCTTCTTGTACTCGTTCATCACAAGTGCTTTCATAATCATTCATCCTTTCTGCTGCGCAGTTTGGGCAGCCTCCGCTTCCTTGGAAAGCAGCAGTCCCCGACGGGCAAAAATGCGCTGGCACTGCTGACATACACATAATATCATAACGCTCAAAAGAAGGAAAAACAAGACCGCAAGACTGTAAGGATAGAAAAGATATGTGGCCACCAGGATCAGTGCCAAAAGTCCGCCAAGCGCCAGCGTGGTCTTCCACTCCAGGATCATCAGCAGCACGGCGTTTTTCAGGTTTGTACTCATGGGCAGATCCACAAGGACGATAAGATTGAACCAATATGCCTGCAGGATCGCAGAGAGGAAAAGCAGCACACAGATCGTTCCCTCTGTCACTGCGGCACTGAAACCCAGAATGTTGGTCCAAACGCCGATCCCCAGGGGCATCAGGATCATCATGCTCCAATAGCCGAGTTTTTTCAGAAAATTCGATTTGAATTCATCCCGGTACTCTTCCCAGAAAAGACCGCTCCTCCCCCTTAGCAGCATGGCACAGGCCCGGCAGGCCGCAGAGATCCCTGCCGGGAACAGGATGACTGTGGCGCAGCAAAAAAGGGTCAGCAGATTGAAGCCAAAAAAACGGAAAAGATGATTGCCCAGAAGATAATAACACCAGAGAAACCCGTCTTTGGGGATCGGGCGGTCTTTCTTTTGCTTTTTTTGTTTACGTGCCAAGGAAATGCTCCCTTCTTGAAAAAATCAAAGCCGCACGATCTCGTGCGGCTTTGAGCGATGAGTTTTGGAGTTTTAGCCCTTCACGGCGCCTGCGGTCAAGCCGCTGACAATGTATTTCTGCAGGCACATGGACAGGATCATAATGGGCAGGGTGATCATAACGGCTGCAGCCATCAGTCCGCCCCAGTCAACGTAGGCGTAAGACACGAAGTTGAAGATAGCAACGGGCAGAGTCTGGGTCTTGGAGCCGGCGAGGATCAGGGAGAACATGAAGTTGTTCCAGGAGAAGATGAATGCCAGCAGTGCGGCAGTCACCATACCGGGAGTAGCCAGACGCAGCGTCACGCGGAAGAATGCACCGATCTGGGTGCTGCCGTCGATCCAGGCGGCCTCTTCCAGCTCACGGGGCAGGTTCTCAAAGTTGGGGATCATGGTCCACACGATGTAAGGCAGAGCCACCAGCATGTGGGAGAGGATCAAAGCGGTATAGGAGTCACGCAGACCCAGCTTGGAGAAAATGCTGAACCAGGGCAGCAGGAAGGAAATACCGGGGATCATACGCACCAGCAGGACCACCACGCTGGCCTTGCGCATCTTATAGCGGGCCACAACGTAGGCGCAGGGCACACCGATGATCAGGGAGAACACCGTTGCAGCAGCAGCGACCACGAAGCTGTTCCAGGTGTAGTCCAAAAAGTCGTACTCAGTGATGACGCTGACAAAGTTCTCAACCGTGGGAACAAAATCGAACAGGCCCTTGTTGGCGTTGATGATGGACTGGTTGGGCTGGAAGGATGCCAGCAGCATCCACAGGAGGGGAGCAATGGTAAAGAACATTACAGCATAAATGAGAATGTGCTTACCAACATTGGACACCTTTTCCTTTGTCTTCTTATCCATTAGTAGTCCACCTCCACTTTCGACTTAATGTACAGGAAGCCGCAGCCGATAGCCATGACCACGATGAAAAACAGCACGGAAATGGCAGAGGCCTTGCCGAACTCGTAATAGGAGAACATGTTCAGATAACCGTAGATGTTGATGTTCTCAGTTGCGAAGTTGGGGCCGCCCTGGGTGGTGGCGTAAATGATATCGAAGTTCTTGACCAGATCGATCAGACGCATCAGAACAGCGATCAGAATGGAAGAGCTGGCCAGAGGCAGGGTGATCTTGGTCAGGGTCTGCCAGCGGCTGGCGCCGTCGATCAGGGCAGACTCATAGGGGTCCTGAGGAATGGTGACAAGGCCTGCATAGACCATCAGCATGACCAGAGGAGTCCACTCCCACACGTCGATAAGGATCAGGCAGAGCATGGACTCGAAAGAAGTGGTCGCGATGAACTTGCGGGCAGCAAAGCCCATACCGGTGAGCATCACGTTGGCAACACCGATGGAGGGCTCAAGGATCAGCTTCCAGGCCATACCCAGAGCAACAGGAGTGGCCACGACAGGCAGCAGCATCAAAGCCTGAACGATGCGGCGGCCACGGAACTTGCGGTTGATGAGGATCGCCAGGGCAACACCCAGAATGCCTTCCAGAGCGATCGCAATAAAGGAATACACCACAGTGCGGCCAACGGCGGCAGCAAAACGGGGTTCCTTGAAAACTTCGATGTAATTGGCGAGGGCAATAAAATCAGGGGCCTTCTTTGCGGACATCGTCCAGTTAGTGAAGCTCATTCCAAAGTTATACAGCAAAGGAGCAATGACCATCACCATCAGGAAGATCAGCGTCGGCAGAGCGAAGACTATTTTGATGTGCTTATCAAGCCATTTTTTCATAATGCAGTCTCTCTCCTAAATCCGTCCGCATTGCCGTCAATGGGGCTTTGCGGACAGCAGCATGCGAAAATGGTATTTCTTACAGTCAGAATATCAAGAGGGATGGCGGGTTTTACCCGCCATCCCAGTTGGTAGGAATTAGCCGGCAGCGGCAGCAGCGTCGGCATCCAGGATGGCCTGGAACTCGGCGTTGGCCTTATCGGCGGCAGCCTGAACGTCGCCGCCCTCGATAGCGGTGGTGATGACGGAACCAATGACGTCACGTGCAGCGGACACGGAGGTGGTCAGAGGACGGTCATAGGACTTGGTAGCGATCTCGTTGCCCTTCTGGATGGCAGCGAGCAGCTCGGCGGGATAGTTAGCAGTGCAGGCGGGATCAGCCCAAGCGGAGTTACGGGCGGTAGAGATACCCTTCCCCTGGATGTACTTGGTCATATCAACGCTGGCAGCCCACTTGACGAACTCCTTGGCAGCTTCCTTGTTCTCGGAGCCCTCAGAGACGCCCAGACCCCAGGAGCAAACGCTCCAGGTGGAGTTGTGGGGAGAAACGGCGAAACCGGCAACGTCAGCAACGTCGGTCTCGGGACCGCAGAAGGACTGCCAGATAGCGTCAGCGTCAGTGCAGAAAGCAGCGCCGCCGGTGGAGTAGATAGCGGCAGCCTGCTGCCAATGCATGTTCAGAGCGCCATCGGGGCCGGACTCGCGGAGCAGATCACCATAGTACTGGAAAGCCTCAACGGCCTCGGGGCTGTTGATGGTGGCAGTGCCGGTGGTGAAGTCGAAGAAGTCACCGCCGAAGCCATACATGTAAGCGGAGAACTGAGTAACGGCGGCGTTAGCCAGACCACGGCCGACGAAACCGACAACACCGTTGGCGGGATCATGCAGAGCGGCGGCAGCGGCCTTGAACTCGTCCAGATTGGTGGGAACGGCAATGCCCTTGGCCTCCAGCAGGTCCTTGCGATAGTAGAGGACCTGACGCTCGGTAACCAGGGGAACACCGTAGTAGATGCCGTCGTTGGCACCGGACTGCTTGTAGGAATCAGCAGCGGCAGTGATGAAGTCATCACCCTGGAACTCAGCGTCGGCCATCAGGTCGGACACGTCAGCCAGGTAGCCGTTCTGGATAAACTGCTGGACTTCCTGCAGGGGACGGCACATGAAAACATCGATGTACTGACCGCCGGAGGCAAGCTCAACGTTCAGCTTGGTGGAGAGCTGATCCTCGGGATAGGACTCGAACTCGATCTCGATACCGGTCTGCTCAGTGAACTCACCCAGACGATCCTTCACGGCGGTGGTCCAGTCGTGACCGGCGAGGATCACGCGGATGGTGGTGCCGGCATAGGGCTGCTCAGCGGCGGGAGCAGATGCGGCAGGGGCGGAAGCTGCGGGTGCAGAAGGGGCGGGCTCTTCCTTGGCGCCGCAGGCAGCCAGAGAAAGAACCATGACGAGGCAGAGCATCATGGATACAAACTTCTTCATACTTTTCTCCTTTTCATTCCTTGATTTTGCATAGGGAAACCTTGGTGGAAAGTATCCGTCCGCAGTCCGCTATCCGCAGGCAGACACCTCCCATTTCTATCATTTTAAGTTTCCTTTTAGTTTTTGTCAATCAATTTTTGGTAATATTACATAGTCTAAACACTGTGGAAGTTGGCTCATCTTGTATATTGCAACGACAGTTTTTAGTGAAAATGCAGAACTTCAAAAAGGAAATCCTTTTCCGCAATCGTTTTTCTTGTTTCTTCTCTTTTTTATTTCGTCAAAACAACCAACACCCGATTTTATTGACGAATGTTGCAAGAAAGGTATTACCTCTTTTTCTGTCTCCGAACTGTCTGTTTCTCCTTTCCGGGCAAAAACCGGCAAACCCGGCTTTTTTCTCTTGCAATTTCCCGCCTGATATGATATAAAACATGTGTTATCAGCGATGAATGGGAAAATAACCGTGAGCACCGCCAAGAGAGGTCCGGTCACCGGCTGCAAGCCGGACTGCGGAGGTACGGTTTGGTTCGCCCGGGAGCCGCCATGGAGACATGGCCGGAGGCCCTCCGTTACAGGGGCATCAAGTGCGTGCCTTGCGGCACGAATTTGGGTGGTACCGCGGAAGGATCAGCCTTTCGTCCCAATGATGGGACGGAGGCTCTTTTTTTATCTCCTTCCCGAAACATATACTAAAAATATGTAAGGAGCATCAATTATGAAGCAGCAACTGGAAGCCATCCGCGCCGCGGCGCTGGAGGCTATCGCCGCCACTGCGAACGGCAGCGAGCTGGAAGCCCTGCGCGTGAAGTATCTGGGCAAAAAGGGCGAGCTGACCGCCGTTCTCAAGCAGATGGGCAAGCTCTCTCCTGAGGAACGCCCTGTCATGGGCCAGATGGCAAACGAAGTCCGCGCCGCCGTGGAGCAGGCCATGGAAGCACAGTCCGCCGTTCTGGCTGAGAAGGCCATGGTGGAAAAGCTCTCCGCCGAGACCATCGACGTTACCATCCCCGGCAAGGAAATGAAGATCGGCCACAAGCATCCCATGTATATCGCTCTGGATGAGATCAAGGACATTTTTGTGGGCATGGGCTTTACCGTGCTGGACGGCCCCGAGGTGGAGCTGGCCGAGCTGAACTTTGACCGCCTCAACGCCGAGGAGGGACACCCCTCCCGCGACTGGTCCGACACCTTCTATTTTGACGAGGACAGCCGCGTGATGCTGCGCAGCCAGACCTCCCCCATGCAGGTTCGTGCCATGGACTCCATGGAGCTGCCCATCCGTATCATTGCCCCCGGCCGCGTCTACCGCAAGGACGAGGTGGACGCCACCCACTCCCCCATGTTCCACCAGGTGGAGGGCATGGTCATCGACAAGAACGTGACTATGGCCGACCTGAAGGGCACGCTGAACACCGTGGTGGAGCAACTGTACGGTCAGGGTACCAAGACCCGCTTCCGTCC
>JAFQRI010000115.1 GCA_017410185.1 Oscillibacter sp.
AAGGAATAAGCGTGAGCGACAGCGCACAGGGTCAGCAGAGCCAGGACGCACTCGATCAGCATGCCGCCGTAAGCGATGGGCTTAGCGTCGGTTTCCTTATCCAGCTGCTTGGAGGTGGTACCGGAGGAGACCAGAGAGTGGAAACCGGAGATAGCACCGCAAGCGATGGTGGTGAACAGAACGGGGAACACGGGGCTGGTGGAAGTCTCAGACTGCAGCAGGGGCAGGGTGTCCAGAGAGGGACGGCCCATGATAACAGCGATAGCAGCCAGAGCCAGCATTGCGTACAGCAGGAAGGAGCTCAGATAGTCACGGGGCTGCAGCAGGATCCACACGGGGGTAACGGAAGCGACCAGAATGTAAGCACCCACGATCCACATCCAGGTGTTGGTGGACAGATAGATGGGGTGGAAGTTCAGGCCGATGAAGATGATGGCTGCGATGGCAACAACGCCGACCACGGAAGCAACGCCCATGGGAGCGTTCTTGCGGTAGACGCAGTAACCAAAGATGATCGCGATCAGGATGAACAGCAGAGAAACCATAGCGACCTGAGCGTTAGCCTCAGACTTGGCCAGATCCACAACGCCGTCCACATAGGTGGCGCCGAAGGTGCCGGCAACGATGGAGGCGAAAGCGGCAACGACCAGGATCAGGGTCAGGTATGCGAAGATGACGAACAGACGCTTTGCACGGACAGACATGTTGGCGGAGATGATCTCACCGATGGACTTGCCGCCGTGACGGACAGAAGCGAACAGAGCGCCAAAGTCATGCACGCCGCCGAAGAAGATACCGCCGATCACGATCCACAGGGTGCAGGCCAGCCAGCCGAAGCCAGCGCCGGCAGCGCTGATGGGGCCGGTGATGGGGCCGGCACCTGCGATGGAGGAGAAATGGTGGCCCATCAGGACGGGGGCCTTAGCGGGGACATAGTCGATACCATCTTGCATGGTATGTGCGGGGGTGGGTTCCTTGCTCTCGCCGACACCCCACTCCTTGCACAGCCAGCGGCCATAGAAAATGTAACCGCACAGCAGCGCAGCAGCGCCAATGATGACAAGTAACAAACCGTTCATTGAAGTACTCTCCCTTCTTATTTTGCTCCGGAGCCGAAATTCTGCTCCAGAGTCTTCTTTGCTCCCTTTCCGGCTGGATTGGAAAGAAAGCTCTTGGTGGAAATTTCCATTGCTGCAATATGATACTCCATCCAGCCATGGAGTGCCAGCCGGTAGTTTTTTTGGAAGCGAGTCTTTTTGATCAGCTGCTTCGCTTCCTCATCGATGGTATCGGCCAGGATCACCAGCTTTACCATGGAGCTCATATGCTCCGGGCTGGGCTTGATGCGGCCAAGGCCATCGGTCATAGTAGTCTCGATCTGGAGCTGAAGGTCCTCCACACCCAGATGTTCCGTTACATAGAAGTAGACATACTCATGCTTTTCCACCACGTTCAAGACATTTTTCTTGCTGAGGACATAATTCTCATCCCGCAGATAGTAAATTGCCATGGCGGGATAGGTAATGTGCTCCACCGTTACGTCACGCTCGATGTCATAATGGTGGGAGTAAGCATCCAGCAGCTTGCTCAGTCTCTGCTCGCGGGTCATTTCCATGGGGGTCTCCTTCCTGTTTCCGGAAGTGAAATCCGCGTTTTCTCTTCCGGCCAGAAGAAAAAACAGATATCACTCCACTATGCGATAGCATTATACACCTTTGCTTTGATTTTGTTAAGAGGAATTGCAAAAATTTGTGTCCAATTTGTGAATAATTTTTTGTTTTTTGTTAGTTTAAACAATTTCTTTCCTTTTTTTCACCAAAAAAACCCCCGAAAAATCGGAGGCCTTTTCGAAAAACATCCTTATTTTTACTGCGCCGTTGTGCAAATTCACATATCCTACATTGTCCGCCAAGAGCAGACATCTCAATTTCCTTGTGTATTACTCTCGCAGAATATACCCCAAATGCTTCATATGGATGCTCATAGCGTGGCGGGCACCGGCCTCATCCCGCCGCAGCAGGAATTCCAGGATCAGCCGGTTATCCGCAAGAGCGGTATCCAGCATATGCTGGCGGTTGTGGTTGATCTGCAGGATCTCGTTCACTGCGCCGTTGATAATAGGATAGAGGCGGCGCATATATTCGTTGTGGGACGCCCGCATAATGGCCAGATGAAACTCCTGATCCGCCGCGGGCCAATCACCGCCCAGACGGGCCTCTTCCTCTACCTTCTCCGCCTTTTTGCGGATCAGCTCCAGCTCCTCATCCGTGGCCCGCTGGCAGGCAAGAGCCGCCGTTGCCGGCTCGAAGATCAGCCGCATTTCAAAAAGATCCTTTGCCCGCACCCGGGAGCGCATGCCGGAAAGCTCCTTCAGATCCATGCCCGCCGCCGGCAGCTCAGAAGCCACAAAGGTACCCTTGCCCCGCCGGATCTCCAGAACGCCCTGGGCCACCAGAAAGCTGATGGCCTCCCGCAGGGTAGTACGGCTGACCTGCAGCTCTGCGCTAAGCTCGTTTTCATTTGGAAGCTTGCTTCCGGGGGCATAGATCCCTTCATCCGCGATCATTTCATAGAGTCTGTCGGCTGTCTGTTCGGAAAGCTTGGTCTTTCTGGGCATAGGTTTCTCCCCCATTGTGCTGAATTTTCAGATATGCTGCATTATACCTTCTTTTGTAAGAAATTACAAGTTTCTTCTTGACATCATACTTTGTGGTGTACTAAAATGATGTCATACAGCACAGCATGTAATCATACATCTCAGAAGAAGGGAGGTTTTGCCGTGCTCTGTCCCCACCGCATCACCATCATCACCGGTCACTACGGCACCGGAAAAACGGAATTTGCCGTAAATCTCGCCCTGCACATGGCGCAGCGGGGAGATCGGGTCACTCTGGCCGATCTGGATATTGTGAATCCCTATTTCCGCTCCCGGGAGCGCCGGGACCTGCTCACGGCCAACGGCGTTTCACTGATCTCTTCCTCC
This sequence comes from Oscillibacter sp., assembly GCA_017410185.1. Taxonomy (GTDB): domain Bacteria; phylum Bacillota; class Clostridia; order Oscillospirales; family Oscillospiraceae; genus Oscillibacter. Next base: position 2,984 of record JAFQRI010000115.1, read on the forward strand.
CAGGCCTGCTCTGATGCCGACGTGCCCTCCCTGCCCCCCCAGCTCCACGCCATCATGGATGACCGAAGGATCACCGGCATACTGGATATCGGCGGCGACAAGGTAGGTGCCCGGGTACTGGCCCGTTATCGCCCCCGCCTCATCCGGGAGGACTATCATCTGCTCTACGTACTTAACGCCAACCGCCCCGAGGTCCGGGATGTTTCCTCCGCGATCACTTACCTGCGGGATATCGAGTCCGTCACAGGTCTGCGGTGCTTCGGCATCGTGAACAACACCCACCTGTGCGGTGAGACCACGCCGGAGGACGTCCGCAAAGGCGCGGCGCTGGCCATGGCCGTTTCCGAAGAGACCGGCATCCCTATCGTTTGCCATGTGGCTCACGAAGATCATATCAGCGCCCTCTCCGATCTCCGCGAACCCCTGTTCCCCATTCAGATCCGCATGAAAAAACCGTGGGAATACCCCACCATCACCGGAAGGAGGAGTCCAAAATGACTGCCAAAGTAACATTTGATTCCGACCGCTGCAAGGGCTGTGAGCTGTGCGCTCTCGTGTGCCCCAAGCACATCATCGTGCTGGACGTCGGGCGTCTCAACCGCAAGGGATATCATCCCGCAGCGATCACCGACATGGCGTCCTGCATCGCCTGCGCCAGCTGCGCAAAGATCTGCCCCGACTCCGTGATCACCGTTGAAAAATTCTGAGGAAGGAGGACACTGATATGGCAAAGGAACTTTGGAAAGGCAACGAAGCCATTGCGGAAGCCGCCATCCGTGCCGGATGTGACTGCTTCTTCGGTTATCCCATCACGCCCCAGAGCGAGGTGCCGGAATACATGTCCGTGCATCTGCCCAAGGCAGGCGGCGTTTTTGTCCAGTCTGAATCGGAGATCGCCGCCATCAACATGGTCTACGGCGCCGGCGGCTCCGGCAAGCGGGCCATGACCTCTTCCTCCTCTCCCGGCATCAGCCTCAAGCAGGAGGGCATCACCTATCTCGCCGGCGCAGAGGTCCCCGCCGTCATCGTCAACTGCATGCGCGGCGGCCCGGGTCTTGGCACCATCCAGCCCGGCCAGGGTGACTACTATCAGGCCACCCGCGGCGGCGGCAACGGAGACTACCGCACCGTGGTCCTTGCCCCCTCCAACGTGCAGGAGGCTGTGGACTTCGTGCAGGAGGCCTTCGACATCGCCGACGAATACCGCAACCCCGTCATGGTGGTGATGGATGGCCTCATCGGCCAGATGATGGAGCCCATCGAGTGGAAAGAGTACAAGCGCCGCGCCAGCACGGAAAAGCCCTGGGCTGCCGGCGGCAAGTTTGGCCGTGACCACACCAACATCATCAACTCCCTCTACATCGAGCCCGAGGCCTGTGACATCCATAACCAGCACCTGACTGTAAAGTTCAACCTCATGGCGGAAAAGGAAGTCCGCTACGAGACTGTAAACTGCGAGGACGCTGAGATCATCATCACCTCCTACGGTACCCCCGCCCGCATCGCCCTCTCCGCCATGGAAGTTCTGGCCGCCGAGGGCATCAAGGTTGGTCTCTTCCGCCCCATCACCCTCTGGCCCTTCCCCGAAAAGGCCCTGCATGACCTTGCCGGCAAGGACCATGTCAAGCACATTCTTGATATTGAGCTCAGCTCCACCGGCCAGATGATCGACGACGTCCGCCTTGCTGTGGAAGGTCAAAAGCCCATCTCCTATCTGGGCCGTGCCGGCGGCATGATGCCCTCTGTGGAGGAAATGGTGGACGCTGTTTACAAGGCACTGGGAAAGGAGGTCAAGTAATATGGCAATCGTTTATCAGAAAACCCAGGGTCTCACGGATGCGGAGTTCCATTACTGCCCCGGCTGCCACCACGGTATCATCCACAAGCTGGTTGCCGAAACTCTGGTGGAACTGGGCCTTCTGGATGAGGCCATCGGCGTATGCCCCGTAGGCTGCTCCGTCTTTGCCTACAATTACTTCAACTGCGACATGCTGGAGGCCGCCCATGGCCGCGCCCCTGCCGTCGCCACCGGCATCAAGCGCACCCATCCCACGCAGGCGGTGTTCACCTATCAGGGTGACGGCGACCTTGCCTCCATCGGTGCGGCAGAGATCGTCCATGCCGCCATGCGCGGTGAGAAATTCACCACCATCTTTGTCAACAACGCCATTTACGGCATGACCGGCGGCCAGATGGCCCCCACCACCCTCATTGGCCAGCGGGCCACCACCTGCCAGAACGGCCGCACCGTGGAGCAGGCAGGCAGCCCCATCCGCATGGCGGAGCTGCTCTCCACCATGGACGGCTGCGTCTATGCCGAGCGCGTGTGCGTCACCGATATCGCCAATCTCAACAAGGCCAAGCGGGCCATCAAGAAGGCCTTCCAGAAGCAGATGGCCGGCGAGGGCTTCACCTTTGTGGAAGTGCTCTCCACCTGCCCCACCAACTGGGGTCTTACGCCCCCCAAGGCCAACGAGTGGCTGAAAGAAAACATGGTTCCCTACTATCCCCTCGGCGTCATCAAAGAGACGAATACGGAGGTGAAGTAAGATGAAGAAAGAAATCATCATTTCCGGTTTTGGCGGTCAGGGCGTCATGTCCATCGGCAAGAACCTTGTGGAAGCCGGCATGGAGGAGAAATTCTTCGTCACATGGGCTCCTTCCTACGGCCCTGAGATGCGCGGCGGCACCGCCAACTGCCATGTGGGCATCTCCTCCGATCCCATCGGCGCTCCTATGTTCACCCACCCCACGGAGCTCATCGCCATGAACGCTCCCTCCATTGAGAAATTCGGCTACAAGGTGCGCTCCGGCGGCAGCGTGTTTATCAACAGCTCTGTAGTGAAGGAGCAGTTCCTCCGGGAGGATGTTTCCGTTTACTATGTTCCCTGCGAGGATATCGCCGCTGAGCTTGGCAATTTGAAGGTTGCCAACATGGTGATGCTGGGGGCTTACATCGGCGCCACCAAGGCCCTGCAGGTGGAAACGGTGGAGAAAATGATCCACGAGATGTTCACCGGCCCCAAGGCAAAGCTCATCCCCCTGAATCTTGCCGCTCTGCAGCGTGGTCTGGACGCTGTTCAGTGATTTTGTACACTCTCTCTTCCCTATAAAAATATCAGGAGGCGCTGCTCTGCCCGCAGCGCCTCCTGGTATTTTACACGATAAATCCGCCGTCGGCGGTGATGACCTGCCCCGTGATAAAAGAGGCCTTTTCGCTGGCAAGAAAGCTCACCAGCGCGGCGATATCCTCCGGCGTACCAAGGCGGCCGATGGGAGTCTCCTCCACCAGCATGCGGCGGGTCTCCTCACCCAGCACCTTCACCATGTCCGTTTCAATGCAGCCCGGAGCGATACAGTTCACCCGTATGCCGCTGGGGGCCACCTCCAGCGCAAGGGACTTGGTCAGCCCCACGATACCGGCCTTGGTGGCGGCATAGGCCACCTCACAGCTGGCCCCCCGCAACCCCCACATGGAGGAGATATTCACGATGGAGCCGCTCTTGCGGGAGATCATCTCCGGCAGCACCTCCATGGCGGTGTTGCGGCTGCCGGTGAGGTTGACCGCCAGAAGTCTTTCCCACACGGCGTCACCCGTGTCCTGAAAGAGGGACTGATAGGAAATGCCCGCGTTATTGACAAGTAACGCGATCTCTCCCAGCTCCTGCCGCACCGTGTCCACCATGGCTGCCACCTGCGCGCGCTGGGCCACATCTGCCTGATACGCAATGGCGGTGCAGCCCTTTGCGCGCAGCTGCTCCAGCAGTTCCTCCGCCGCGTCCTTCCGCTCCAGATAGTTGATGCATACTCCCCAGCCCTCCCGGGCAAGGGTGGCGGCAATGGCCCGCCCGATCCCCCGGGAAGCGCCTGTTACGATGGCTGCTTTCTTCATGGTGTACCCCTCCAAAATCTTACTGAAAAAGAGCATAACAAATTTTTCAAAAAATTTCAAGAAAAGTGTTGACAAATCCAAAACCATCGTGTAAGATAACACTTGTTCCGCGGGGAACACGACACGACGGACGGTTAGCTCAGCTGGCTAGAGCACCTGCTTGACGTGCAGGGGGTCATAGGTTCGAGTCCTATACCGTCCACCAGAACCACACCGAAAGGTGTGGTTTTTTGTTTTGGCTCTTTAGAGACAAGCAACCCCCGGCTCTGCCGGGGTATTAAAACCTTATAGGTGGAAAAAGAAATGCCTCCGATAGTAAAATAGAGCCGGTTCGCCAACCGCACTAAAACTAAAGGAGGCAGTCAAATGAATGACATCAATAGTTTATCTCACTCGAAGTGGAGATGCAAGT
>JAFQRI010000116.1 GCA_017410185.1 Oscillibacter sp.
CCCTTCGTGGTCAACGAGCAGCTGGAAGAGGGCAGTGCCACTGCACGTGTTCTGCCCTGCGAGGAGACCTGGTACGGCGTGACCTATAAGGAAGATCTGGAGAGCGTGGAGAACGCCATCGCCCAGATGAAGAAAGACGGTATCTACAAGGAGGATCTGTGGGCATGAGCATTCAGCATTACGAGCTGCTCAAGAAGTTTGCCCTTGAGGGCGAGCCTGTTTCCTGTGAGCGTTACGGCTTCGGCCATATCAACGAGACCTATCTGGTGGTCACTGATGTCAAGCACCGCTACATCGTCCAGAAGCTCTCCACCCGGGCCTTCAAGGATGTGCCCGGCCTCATGAACAACATCTATCTTGTTACCCAGTATCTCCGCGAGCGCACCGATGAGCCTTACGGCGTGATGACCGTCATCAAGACGCTGGACGGCAATATCTTCCTCCAGAACGGTGACGAGTACTGGCGTGCCTATGATTTCGTGGAGGGCTCCGTTGCTCTGCAGGCTCCCCGGAACACCCAGGATTTCTATGAGAGCGCCATCGCTTTCGGTGATTTCCAGACCAAGCTGGACGGTTTCCCCGTGGAGAAGCTGATCGAGACCATTCCCAACTTCCACAACACGGTGGACCGCTACCGCATCTTCAAGGAGACCCTTGCCAAGGATCCCTGCGGCCGTGCCAAGGACGTGCAGGAGGAGATCGCCTTCGTTCTTTCCAAGGAGGAGGAGATGGGCACGCTGCAGCGCATGAAGGAAAGCGGCGAGCTGCCCACCCGCGTGACCCACAACGATACCAAGCTCAACAACGTCCTCCTGAAGGAAGACAGCTATAAGCCCCTGTGCGTTATCGACCTGGATACCGTCATGCCCGGCCTGAGCCTCTATGACTTTGGCGACTCCATCCGCTTCGGTGCAGCCACTGCCGCTGAGGATGAGAAGGATCTGAGCAAGGTGGAGATGAGCCTGGATATGTTCCGCATCTTCACCAAGGGCTTCCTTACCACCTGCACCACCCTCACTGACCGTGAGCTGGAGATGATGCCCATGGGCGCCAAGACCATGACTATGGAGTGCGGCGTTCGCTTCCTCACTGACTATCTGGACGGTGACCACTACTTTGCCGTTCACCGTGAGGGCCACAATCTGGACCGCTGCCGTACCCAGTTCAAGCTGGTGCGTGATATGGAGTCCAAGTGGGATGAGATGCACAAGATCGTGAAAGAGGAGAGCGGCAGATGAAAGTTCTGGTTACCGGCGGCGCCGGTTATATCGGCAGCCATACCTGCATTGAATTGATCGAGGCCGGTTATACCCCTATCGTGGTGGATAACCTGTGCAACTCCAGCGCCAAGAGCCTGGAGCGGGTGAAGGAGATCACCGGTCAGGACATTACCTTCTATCAGGGGGATGTGTGTGACGAGGCGCTGCTCAACTCCATTCTGGATGAGCATGAGGTCATCTGTGCCATCCATTTTGCCGGTCTCAAGGCAGTGGGTGAGTCTGTGGCCATGCCTTTGACCTACTATACCAACAATCTGGTTTCCACCATGACCCTTTGCAAGGTGCTGGGAGACCGGGGCGTGAAGAAGATCGTCTTCTCCTCCTCTGCCACCGTCTATTCCGGTGATAACGAGATGCCTCTGCGGGAGACCTCCAAAACCGGCAACTGCACCAATCCCTACGGCTGGACCAAGTATATGGGCGAGCAGATCCTGCGGGATATCGCCAAAGCCGATGATGAGTGGTCTGTTGTGAACCTGCGTTACTTCAATCCCGTGGGTGCCCACAAGAGCGGCCTCATCGGTGAGCATCCCAACGGCATCCCCAATAACCTGATGCCTTTCATTTCCCAGACTGCTATCGGCAAGCGCCATCATCTGGGCGTGTTCGGCAACGATTATCCCACCCACGACGGCACCGGCGTCCGCGATTACATCCACGTGGTGGATCTGGCCCGTGGCCATGTGGCAGCCATCAAGTACCTGCTGGCAAACAAGGGCGAGGCCGTGTTCAACCTCGGTACCGGCACCGGCTACAGCGTGCTGGATATGGTGAAGGCCTTTGAGAGTGCCAACGGTGTTGCCGTTCCCTATGAGATCGCCCCTCGTCGTCCCGGCGACCTTGCCACCTGCTATGCCGATCCTGCCAAGAGCCGTGAGGTCCTTGGCTGGCAGGCACAGTTCGATCAGAACGATATGTGCCGCGACAGCTGGAACTGGCAGAGCAAGAACCCCAACGGCTACGACGACTGATTTAAATTCAAATTATAAGGAGTGCGTTTACTATGAACCATGTGAAGATCATCCGCTGCGCTACCGCTGAGGAAGTTGGCAAGCGCGCCGCTGACATGTATACCGCCCTTCTGCAGGAAAAGCCCGCTTGCCTCCTCGGCCTTGCCACCGGCTCCACCCCCCTGCCTCTCTACCGCGAGCTGGTGCGCCGCTGCGAAAGTGGTGAGCTGGATTTCTCCCGTGTCCGCTCCGCCAACCTGGACGAGTACAAGGGCCTCTCCGGCGACCATCCTCAGAGCTACCGCTACTTCATGAACGAGAATCTCTTCAAGCACATCAACATTGACAAGGAGCGCACCATCGTGCCCGATGGCCTCACTGAGGATGTGGAGGCCATGTGCAAGGCTTACGAGGAGAAGATCGAGGAATGGGGCGGCATCGATCTGCAGCTGCTGGGCATTGGTCACGACGGCCACATCGGCTTCAACGAGCCCTGCGACACCTTCGTTTCCATGACCCACGAGGTGGAGCTGGAGGAGATCACCCGCGAGGCCAACAAGCGGTTCTTCAACTCCATTGACGAGGTCCCCACCGCCGCTTATACCATGGGCATTGGCACTGTGATGTCCGCCCGCAAGATCTTGCTGGTGGCTACCGGCAAGGATAAGGCTGAGATCGTGAAGAAGTCCTTCTTCGGTCCCGTCACCCCCATGGTTCCCGCTTCCATCCTGCAGTTCCATCCCGACGTTACCGTTATCGCGGATGAAGCTGCTCTGAGCCTGATCTGAAAGGAGAACGTCCCATGAATTATCTGGGTGTTGAATACAGCGTCAAGCATCTCCCCGAACTGGACGAGGGCTTTATCCCCTTCGGTGTGTGGTCTGAGGCCTATCTGAAGGGCGCAGCCCAGCCTCTCGCCATCGCTGTGGAGCGTGACAAGGGTCACATCTCCGTCCGTCATACTAAAATTTACGGCACCGCCGAAATGGCCGAGGCCGATTACCGCTATGTGGAGCGCTTTGTGAAGTTCCTGCTGTGGTCCATCGGCGGCTTCCGCGTGTATATCTGTGGCTGCAGCGAGATCGCCCAGCGTCTCAAGACTGCTTACACCCCCGAGGGTGAGCGCCAGTTCGACTTTACCTTTGTGGGCCAGCTCTACGAGCGCGATCTGGAGATCGTAGACCTGCCCTACGACCAGTGCCCCGCAGCAAATGAGGAGGCTCTGCCCATCGGCGGCCATATGGAAGGCTGCCGCATCGGCTTTGACGCCGGCGGCTCTGACCGCAAGGTGTCCGCCGTCATCGACGGTGAGCCTGTTTACTCCGAAGAAGTTGTGTGGTTCCCCAAGCTGCAGGAGGATCCCGACTATCACTATGGTCACATTGTGGAGGCCATGAAGACGGCTGCCAGCAAGATGCCCCGGGTGGATGCCATCGGTGTTTCCTCCGCAGGTGTGTTCGTGGGCAACGCTCCCATGGTGGCATCCCTGTTCATCAAGGTCCCCCGCTCCAACTGGGAGAAGGTGAAGACCATTTACGACCGCGCTGCCGCCGAGATCGGTGATGTGCCCATCGTTGTTGCCAACGACGGTGACGTTTCTGCTCTGGCCGGTGCTATGGGCCTGGGTGTCGGCAACATCATGGGCATCGCCATGGGCACCTCCGAGGCCGTTGGCTACGTGGATAAGGACAAAAACGTTCTTGGCTGGATCAACGAGCTGGCCTTTGCCCCCGTTGACCTGCAGGAAGACGCCATGCAGGACGAGTGGTCCACCGACTACGGCGTGGGCTGCAAGTATTTCTCTCAGGACGCCGTTATCAAGCTGGCTCCCCGTGCCGGCATTGAACTGGACCCCACCCTTTCTCCTGCCGAGAAGCTGAAGGTGGTGCAGGGCCTCATGGAGAAGGACGATCCCCGGGCACAGGCAGTGTTCCGTTCCATCGGCACTTATCTTGCTTATACCGTGGTGCAGTATTCCCAGTTCTACGATATTGAGCACATGATGATGCTGGGCCGCGTCATGTCCGGTAAGGGTGGCGACACTATCCTGAAGGTGTGCAACGATATCCTCAAGGAAGAGTATCCCGAGCTTGCCGCCAAGTGCGAGGTCATGCTCCCCGACGAGAAGACCCGCCGCGTGGGTCAGAGTGTGGCTGCCGCAAGCCTCCCCGCCCTGCGCTGAGAGGAGGGCTCTATGCTCTTTAAAAACGCTTATATCTTCACGGAGGCAGGGGAGTTTATCCACGGCAGCTTCCGTGTGGCCGACGGTAAATTCACCGAGATCCTCTCCACCGTTCCCGCCGAGGAGGGCGTGGATCTCGCGGGCCAGTATGTGATCCCCGGCCTCATCGATGTCCATAATCACGGCAACTCCGGCGCTGACTTTTCTGACGGCGACTATGAGGGCCTTGTAAAAATGGCCCGGTATCTGGCCGCAAACGGCATCACGTCCTTTGCCCCCGCCTCCATGACCCTGCCCTACGAGGTGCTGGAAAAGGCCTTTGCCACGGCTGTCCGCATCACGGACGAGCAGCCCGAGGGCTGTGCCCGCCTCATGGGCATCCAGATGGAAGGCCCCTTCTTCTCCGAGAAGAAGAAGGGCGCCCAGAACGGCGCCTATCTGAAAGATCCCGATTTCGCCGCCTTCAAAAAGCTCTATGACGGCTGCCGTGGCCTTGTCCGCATTGCGGACGTTGCGCCCGAACTCCCCGGCGCGGTGGAGTTTACCCGGGAGGCGGCCAAGCTCTGCACCGTTTCCATCGCCCATACCGATGCCAACTATGAGGAGGCCGATGCCGTTCTCGAAGCCGGCGCCACTCACCTCACCCACCTTTATAACGCCATGCCCCCCATCCATCACCGCAAGCCCGGCGTCATCGGTGCGGGCAGCGAGCGGGAGAATGTCATCGCGGAGCTGATTTGTGACGGTGAGCACGTCCATCCCTCTTCCGTGCGGATGGCCTTCAAGCTCTTCCCCGGCCGCATCTGTCTCGTTTCTGATGCTCTGCGCTGCTGCGGTATGCCCAACGGCCAGTATGAGCTGGGTGGACAGGAGATTTTCCTCAACGGCAATGTGGCCAAGTTGGCGGACGGCACCCTTGCCGGTTCCGTCACCAATCTCTACGACTGCATGCGCAAGGCTGTGGAGTTTGGAATCTCCCGCGAGCAGGCCATCCTTTCTTCCACCATCATTCCCGCCCGCCAGTTGGGAAGAGAGGCGGAGATCGGCTCTATCGCTCCCGGAAAGCTTGCAGACTTTGTGGTCTGCACTGCGGATCTTGAAAAGAAGACCGTCTATATGGGCGGCACCGCGCTGTAATCATGTGTTTTCTGCACTGTGCAGACTCAGGAAGTTTGTGAAGGTGCATAAAACAAGACGGGGCTGAAATGGCATTCATTGACAAAATAACGGTCTCGTCGTATAATCAAGGCATGTGAAAGCTTCCAGTTCCGGAAGACTTTTTGCATGAAAATTTTAAGGAGGAACTACCATGAAAAGAATCATCGCACTTGCACTGGCTGCGGTCATGGCTCTGTCCCTGGCCGCCTGCGGCGCCAAGAAGGAAGAGGCTCCCGCTGCTTCTGCTCCCGCCGCATCCGCTCCCGCTGCTTCCGCCCCCGCTGCTGAGAAGGTCGAGGTCAACATGATCGCCGCTCAGTACGGCACCCAGACCGCCGATTGGTGGGCAGATTTCGTTGCGAAGTTCAACGCTGCCAACGAGAACATCAACCTGGTTGTTGACGTTGTTTCCTGGAACGACATCTACACCGTGGTCAACACCCGCATCGCCAACGGCGAGGCTCCCGACCTGCTGAACATCGACGTCTTCGCCGACTATCAGGCTGACGGCCTGCTGCTGCCCGTTGAGGAGTGGGTCAGCGAGGAGACCTATGCCAAGTTCTACGAGGCTTTCCTGGATCAGTCCGTGGTTGACGGCACCGTTTGGGCTGTGCCCGATCTGGCTTCTGCCCGCGCTCTGTACTACAACGTTGACATCCTCAACGAGGTTGGCGTTTCTGTTCCCACCACTTGGGACGAGCTGATGGACGTTGCTCAGAAGATCTATGACTTCTACGGCGGCGAGGTTTATCCCTGGGGTGTTGACATGACCACCGACGAGGGCCAGGCCTGCTTCGCTTACTACATCTGGAACAACGGCGGCGACTTCACCGACGCTGAGGGCAACTGGACTCTGAACAGCCCCGAGAACGTTGAGGCTATCGAGTTCATCATCAACATGGTCAACGCTGGTCTGACCAACTCTGACCCTGCTAACGAGACCCGTTACGACAACCAGGATATGTTCGGTGCCGGCAAGGTCGCTATGATGATCGGCCCCAACTCCATCCCCACCTACTGCGCTGTTGGCGGCTATGACGTCAACTACGCTGTGGCTTCCATCCCCGTTAACGGTGACAACGCTTCCGTTTCCGCCGGTGTTATGGACCGCATTATGTGCTTCGACAACGACTACACCGATGCCGAGCTGGCCGCTGTTACCGCTGTCGTGGACGCTTTCTATGACGACGAGCCCTACTCCGAGTGGGTCCTGATGGAGGACTTCCTGCCCGCTACCTCCGCCGGTGGCGAGGCCATGGCCGCTGCCAACCCCGACAGCGCTGCCTGGATCGAGATCGTTGGTTCTGCTAAGTTCTATCCCACCGCCAAGGCTGAGTGGGCCGACGTCAAGCAGGGCACCATCGATGTTCTGCAGCAGGCTCTGCTGGGCGGCGACGTCCAGACCCTGCTGGACGATCTGCAGGCTGAGATCGCCGGCTAATTTCGGCGTTTCGCTGATATCTGCATAGCATAGAGAGATGGGCCGGGTCACTCGGCCCGGCCCATCCTGATGCAGTCTCTTTCAAAGTGCGACCTGCGATGCGCATTTTGAAAGGGACTGCAGGGAAGAACAGTTCCTTATATGGGAGAAAATATTAGGGAGGTAAATGTGTCTGTGAGTACGAAAAAGCTCCAAAAGACAGCAGCAAAGAACAGTGAAAAAAGCCTGCTGGTGCGGGCGGAGCCCTATCTGTGGATCCTGCCCAGCATCATTCTGATGGCCATCTTTATCGTTGTTCCCATTGGCTACGTCTTTTATATGTCCGTCAGCAAGATCAGTAAGGCAGGCCTTGTAAAGGGCTTTGCCGGCATTGAAAACTTTGAAAAGGTGCTTGGCAGCGCCAAGTTTGCCATGGTGCTGAAAAACACCGTCATCTGGACCATCGCTGTTGTTGTGCTTTCCACGGTTCTGGGCTTTATTCTGGCCCTGCTGCTGAACAACAACTTTAAGGGCCGCAAGGTCGCTCGTGCCATCGTGGTCTTCCCCTGGGCCACTACTCTGGTCATTCAGGCCAGCGCCTGGAAGTTCATTATCGATACTGACTACGGTGCGCTGAACACGCTGCTGAAGTCTCTGGGTATCATCAGCACCAACGTTAACTGGACCCCCACTCCCGAG
>JAFQRI010000117.1 GCA_017410185.1 Oscillibacter sp.
AAGGGGGGGAGGCCCCCCTTCCGGCACCCCTGAACTTCGATGCTTCCTCCCCATCCGGGAGTCTTTATACAAAGTCAACACGCTCCGCCTTCGCTGCGGACGTGCCTCCGTTTTCCTCTTTTCCCACAAAAGCCTCCCGATCTTCGGGAGGCTTTTGTGGGTCCTTTTTTCCCCGGATCCACCACAGATAACAAACAGGGCCCCTCCGCATCTCCGCCCTGTTCCCCCGCTCCGGCGGCAGACCGGGGCAGAGCTCATTTGTGTTCTATTCCACCTTCATCATCCGGTATCCAATGCCAATATGGGTCTGAATATACCGGGGGGAATCGGGGGTTTTTTCCAGCTTCTTTCGCAGGGTAGCCATAAAGACCCGCAGCGAGCCGATATCGGCCTCCAGACTGCTGCCCCAAACGTTTTGAAGAATGTATTTATGGGTCAGGACCTTGCCTGTGTTTCGTGCCAGCAGGCAAAGCAGCTTATACTCCATGGGGGTCACTCGAAGCTCCTCCCCCGCCAGATACGCGCAGCGGTGTGCATAATCAATGCGGAGCTGCCCGTTTTCATAGGCCGCTTCCTGCGCCGTGCCATTTTGCATCAGTGCCAGACGGCGCTGGGTAACACGCAGGCGGGCAAGAAGCTCATCCACCGAAAACGGCTTGGTCAGGTAATCGTCGGCCCCCGCATCCAGCGCGTCGATCTTATCACTGTCTTCACTCCGGGCGCTGATAACGATGATCGGCACATTCGACCACGCCCGGATCCGCCGGATGACCTCAATGCCGTCAATATCAGGCAGACCCAGATCCAGCAGAATAATATCCGGGTTGTGGGAAGCCGCTTCCATAACGGCTCCTTCGCCGGTGGCTGAGGCTACGAAGCGGTAGCCGTGGGCCTTCAGGGTGGTGGTGATCAGATTGCGCACAGGCGTATCATCCTCTGCCACCAATATTAGAATCTTATTCATAATGTGGCACCTCCTCCAGCGGAAGGGTAAAACTGAACACTGCGCCCCGGGGCTGGTTGTCTTCTGCCGTGATGGTGCCCCCATGGGCCTCAATAATGGCCTTGCAGAGATACAGCCCCAGGCCAAGACTCCGGCGGTTATCCGCTATTTTCTGATCCCCGCTGTAGAACATATCAAAGATCCGCTCTTTATCGGCCTGTGGGATCCCGTTCCCTGTGTCGGCAATGCGGATCTCCGCCATGCCGCCATGCCTTCTGGTGGTTACAGTGATGGGGGTCTCCGGCGGCGTGTACTTCACCCCATTGTCCATGATATTTGCGATCACCTGGACCACCAGCTTCCCGTCCGCCCTGACCAGCAGCAGATCATCCTCATGGAAAACAGACAGGGGATGGCGGCCTGCTTTGCGGCTGATATGCTCCACCGCCTCTTCCACGATCTCGCTGAGCAGCTCCGCAGAGGTGCGAAGGACCATTCGTCCCTCCTCGATGCGGGTGGCATAGAGGAGATTCTCCACCAGATCAATGAGCCACATGGAATCATCATAAATATCGGTATAGATCTGCTGCTTCGTTTCGTCATCGAAACCGCTGCCGTTATTCATCAGATTGTTTGCGTTGCCGGAGATGGAGGTCAGTGGTGTGCGCAGATCATGGGAGATGGTCCGCAGCAGATTGGCCCGAAGCTGCTCTCTTTCCGCCAGCACCGCAGCGGCCTCTTTTTCCCGGGCATTCTTTTCGTTTTCCAGCGCAAGGGCAGTTTCTCCGAGAATGGAAAGTAATATCCCGTGTTCCGACGCGTCCAGAGGAGCCTCCTTTGCCTCAATACCGATCACACCATAGACCCGCTCATTCACGCGAAAGGCCAGATACAGATAGCGCGTATGGGAATGGGTTTCCGTGGTGGCCCCCGCGGAATGATTGTTGGTCAGGACCCATTCGGCGGCGGCGCGTTCCCTTTCAAGCTCGTAGAAAATCTCTCCGGAGGGATCTTTGGAGAAAAACCGGGGCTGTGACAGCTGCCCATTCACATTTTCAAAGATCACGATATCCCGTTCCAGCAGCTTTTGGATCTGCTCCGCAGCGGCCCGAAATATCTCGTCCTTTCCGTTGGCCTTGGACAGCAGCTGATCCGTGTCGAAGAGGATCTTCGTCCTGTGTGCGATCTTTGCCGATTGCCCTGCCTGCGCCTTGTACCGGATGGCAAAGGTGCCAGTGATATATGCCGTCAGGAACATGCTGACAAAGGTCACCGGATAGCCCGTTTCATAGGCCATGAGGGAAAATCTGGGCGTGGTGAAGAGAAAATTGAAGATCACCACGCTGGCCATGGATGAGATCAGGCTGTATATCTGGTGGGAGGTCACGATGGATGTCAGCAGCACGCCCAGGATATAGACCATGATGATATTTGCATTGGTAAAGCCCAGGTGGTAAAACAGCACGCTCAGCAGCGTGGCGCCCAGCAGGATCCCGCCGCTTTTCAAGCTGTTGCGCAGAAGGCTCTCCTTCGTGGACACTCTTGCCTTTTTCGGCTTGTAAGCCGTCTCCGCGCTCCGGTCCGGAATGATGTGGATATCTATCTCCGGCGCGTAGGAGAGAAGCTGCTCTGTCAGCGTGGGCTTGGCGAAAAAATGCTTGCGGGTCACGGCGCTGCGACCCAGCACGATCTTCGTGACCCCCGACAGTCTGGCATACTCCGCGATCTGATAGGGCACATCCTCGCCGTAAACCGTCTCGATATTTGCGCCAAGCTGCTCCGCCAGCTTCCGGTTATCCTGCAGGCGCCTCTTGTTTTCTGCCGTGGCCACCGCAAAATCAGGGGTCTCCACAAACAGCGCCGTAAACTGGCTGTTGAAGGCTCTTGCCATGCGGGCTGCCGTTCGGATGATCTTCGCGTTGGATGGCGCGGAGGAGAGGCATGCAAGGATATGCTCGTCAGCATGCAAGCCATTCTTCTCCTGCCGCTCGTCAGACGCCTTCATTGCCCTCACCTCCCGCTTTTACAATAAATTTTACCACAACTTCACCGCTTTTTCTACCGCAGCGGCGGGAACACGTCACCCAAGATAATCGCAGTAACCGTTTTTTAGCCGCCGATGCTCATTTTCAAGGGCAAAAATGACCCTGTCCCGGTCTTTGGAGCGAATATTTTTGCTCCACACAGCACAGATCTGCTGCCCTTCCTCCAGCTCTGCCTCCGCGGATGCGGGGCCCCTCACCTGTGCCACCCTGACGCAGGTGAGTCCCTTTTTCAGTTTTCCTGCGCTTTTCTCCGAGACAAGCGCAATGTCAACGCTCCCGTTGGACACTCTTTTCAGCAGCCTCCTCGCGCTGCCGCTGCTGAAGCCAAACTCCATATGCGGCGCCACATGGGAGCAATGCTCCAGCGCAGACGCCGCGGAATCAAAGATCTCCGGAGTCTCGGCGGCGATCCTGATGCGGCGGCCCTTGTCCCTCTTTCCGGCGATGGCCGGCCGGTGATTTTCTTCCATGAAATCATCTGCCTTTTTCATAACAAAATATCCGAAAGCAAATGCCGCCAATGTTATCATGAGCAGAGCCATGTCTTTCATCAGTGTCACCTCCATTTCGCCCCAAATGTTGATCTTTTAAATGCGGAAGCACCTCTGAACTGCCTTTTGCTGTCCCAGCACCAGAATGGAGCTTCCGTTTCCGGGAACCGTGTCAGGCGTGATATTCATGTTGAGCTTCCCTTCCGCTCTTATCCCAAGAATATTGATGCCGTATTTTTTCCGGATATCCAGCTGGATCACGTTTTTTTCGCCCCACTCCGGGGGAACGGACAGCTCAAAAATAGAATAATCCTCATCCAGCTCAATGTAATCCAGAATATGCTCCGAGGTGCAGCGGATGGCTGTCCATGCCGCCAGCTGTTTTTCCGGATAGACCACCTCATCCGCGCCGTTTCGCAGCAGGAATTTTTCCTGCACTCCCCGGGACGCTCTGGCGATCACCTTCTTCGCCCCCAGCTCCTTCAGTAAAGACACCGTTTCCAGTGAATTTTGAAAATTGTCCCCGATGGTGACGATGCAGGCGTCAAAGTTTCTTACGCCCAGAGAGGAAAGAAACTCTTCGTTGGTGCTGTCACCGATCTGAGCGCTTGTTACGAAGGGCAGCGCCGCGTTTACCCGCTCCTCGCTTCTGTCCACTGCCATGACCTGATGATCCAGGTCGCTGAGCTTTCTGGCGATATGCCCCCCAAAGCGCCCAAGCCCGATCAATAATATGGATTTCATAAGCTCCTCCTTATCCAACAGTCAGTTTTTCCTGAGGCAGTCTTGCCGTGTTCCCCTGATTTCCGGCCACGGCCGAGAAGATCAGCGTCAAACCGCCGACTCTGCCGATATACATCAGCAGGATCAAAATGGTCCGGGAGATGCTCCCCAAGTCGGGCGTGACGCCCTGGGTCAATCCTACGGTTCCCACTGCGGACGCCGTTTCAAACAAACAGGTCAGCAGAGGAAGGTCCTCCACATGGCTCATCACAAAGCCCCCTGCCAGAAACAACGTCACATACATCATCAAAATGGTTGCGGCATTCCGGATGGTATCATCACTCACTCTGCGTCCGAAAAAGTGGGTGTGCTCTCTGCGGCGAAACACCGAGACCATGGTAGAGAGCAGCACTGCCGCCGTCGTGGTCTTCATGCCGCCCGCCGTGGAGCCGGGGGAGCCGCCGATGAGCATGAGTATGATCATGACCGCCGTGCCCACCTCGCTGATCCGTGCCAGGTCCGCGGTGTTAAAGCCGGCGGTTCTTGTGGTGACTGACTGGAACAGCGCGCTCCATACCCGCTCTCCCAGCGGCGCGGTTTGAAACTCAAAAAAGAAGAAGTACAGCCCGGGAAGCAGGATCAGCACGGCGCTGGTCAGCAGGATCACCTTGCTCTGCATCCTGTATTTTCGGATATGCTGCCGGTTTACCCGGATATCATCCCATGTCATAAAGCCGATGCCGCCGCTTATGATCAGAGCCATCACCGCAATGTTGATCACAGGGTGATCTGCAAAATGCGTCAGGGAGGTATACTGCCCTTTTACGCCCATCAGGTCAAAGCCTGCGTTGCAAAAGGCGGAGATGGAGTGGAACAGCGCATACCACAGTCCCTTCAAAGGGCCGAATTCCCTGCAGAAGACCGGCGCCATCACCGCAGCTCCCAGCAGCTCCAGCAGGATGGCCGTTTTGATAATAAACCCCGTCATCTGAACGATGCCGCCCACCTTGTGGGCAGAGATGGCCTCCTGCATGGTGCTGCGCTGCTTCAGGCTGATCTGCCTGCCGGAGAGAATGGAGACCGCTATCGCAACGGTGACCACCCCCATGCCGCCGATCTGGATCAGGAAGAGGATCACCGCCTGACCAAAGGCGCTCCAATAGGCTGCCGTATCCTGCACCACCAATCCGGTCACGCAAACGGCGGAGGTGGCGGTGAATACCGCGTCCCTGAACACGGCGCCTTCCCCGTTTTGTGTGGCAAAGGGCAGCATCAAAAGGAGGCTCCCCAATAAGATCACACCGGCAAAGCCAAGAATGATGATCTGCGATGACGATAACCGCTTTCCAACTCGTCCCATACCCTTCCTCCAGCTTGTTTTCTTATGTTCAGTATCCCACATGAGGCATGAAATGTGCATTAGCATCATTTCGGCGGCATTAAATTTGTATTAAGAAAAAAATCCGCCCCCACAGGCGGACAATGCAAAATACGACCCCTTTTTACCTCCGGCAGGAAATGCTCCCCCATTTCCCCACCACGCAAAAAGACACCTGCCCCAAAAGGGCAGATGTCTTTTTCTTTTTACGTCCTCCGCTGTCTCCCCTCCACGCAAAAGCGCATGATCTCACCGTCGCTGATAAGCCATGCGTCGCCATAGAGGGTCTCCTCTCCGTTCTCCACCCAGACGTAGCTCCCGTCGGGGATGGCGTAAAATTTTCTTCCGTAGCTGTGGGAGCGGGTGATATCGTCAAACATATGCCGCCCGTCCAGCCAGTTGTCCTTCACCTTCTGATAGTGGGGCACGATCTGGGTGCGGCAAAGGCCCAGCCCGGGGTAAAACAGCTCGTCCTCCCCCTTGAAGCTCTCTCCCTCTTCCTCGGGCCATGCATACACCGTTTCCGCCGCGTTCATGGACCCGGCGGAGGTCCCCAGCACGATGCCCTCAAAGCCTTGAAGAAGCTCCTTCAAGCCGATCTCCCGGAACCAGTCCATCTCCGTGGGGATGTGGCCCCCGGCAAGGAAGATGATGTCATAGCTGTGTACCTCCTCCCGGGTGGAGATCTGCCACCGCTGGTCCCACAGGTCGAAGCAGGCGCACTCCAGCCCCACGTTTTCCGCCGCGGCGCGGTAATAGTCCGTCATCTCGTCGTTCATGGCAAAGCGGTCAGGGAAAGCGGCGATCATCAAACACCGCTTTGGCTCCCGCCAGCGCTCCTTCAGCCGCTCTACAAAGCCGTTTCGCTCGTCAAACACGGCAATGGGGTATTCCTCCGTCAGATCCCTCGTGGGGGAGGATGCAAGAATGGTCAGCATGGGGCAAGTCCCTCTTTCTTTTGTTTCTGTCTGAGATGGATGTAGCACACTGTCAGACACACCGTCACCACGGTCCACGTCACAGGATAGCACAAATACACGTATTCCACACCGTACACCGCCGTATCCAGCACGCTGATCCACACAAGGCGCAGGCCGCAGGTGCCCAGAAGATTGATGATCACCGGCGCCAGCGCCGCACCGCAGCCCCGGACAGCGCCCGTCAGCACATCCACCATGCCCAGCAGCAGATAGGGCGCCACCAGCACCGCAAGGCGCTGAGCGCCCACAGCGATGACGGCAGGATCGGTGTTGTATAGGCCGATGAGCTGGAAGCGCAGCAGATAGATCAGCGCACCCAGTGCCGCGCCCACGCCCAGCTGGCAGCCGAGGCAGCGGCGCAATATGGGGCCGATGCGCTCCTGCCGTCCCGCGCCCACATTCTGGCTGATAAAGGTCTGGCAGGCGTGGTGGAAGGCATTCATGGCGGCGTTGAGGAAGCTCTCCACATTGATGCTGGCGCTGCTGCCGGCCATGACGACGCTGCCGTAGCTGTTGATGGCTCCCTGGATCACCACGTTGGAAAGGCTGAACAGGCAGCCCTGCACCCCCGCGGGGATGCCCACCCGGGCAATGGCCCGAAAGCTCCACCAGTCAGGGGCGCGCAGCTCTCCCCAGGAGAAGTGGAGGGGCCCATCTCCCTTTTTCAGGCACCGCAGCACCAGATACGCGCTGAGGAGCTGGGAGATCACCGTGGCAAGGGCCACGCCCTCCACCTTCATGTGCAGCGCGATGACAAAGATCAGATTCAGCACCAGATTCACCACGCCGCTCACCGTCAGATAGACGAGGGGGCGGCGGGTGTCCCCCCGGGCCCGCAGCGCGGCGGCGCCGTAGTTATAAAACATCACAAAGGGGGTACCGCAAAAATAGATCCTGAGATACAGCAGCGTCAGGGGATAGGTGTCGGCGGGGGAGTCCATCCACCGCAGCACCGCGGGGGAAGCGGCAAAGCCCGCGCCGCCCAGCACCACGCCGCCCGCCAAAGCCACAAAGAGGGAGGTGTGCAGCACCTTGGAGATCTGCCTGTCCTGCCCGCCCTGACCCAAAAAGCGGGCCACCAGCACATTCACGCCCACAGACATGCCGATGAGCAAATTCGTAAACAGATTCACGATGGAAGTGGTGGAGCCCACCGCCGCAAGGCTGGTGTGACCGGCGAAGCGGCCCACCACCACGATGTCCACCGCGTTGAACAGAAGCTGCAGCACATTGGACGCCATCAGCGGGATGGCAAACACCAGCACACGGCTCAGGATCGGGCCGTTGATCATGTCGATCTTCTGCTTCATCCTATCTCGTCCTTTCCGCCCATGATATCCCTGGGGGGGTCCTTACCCTCATTTAAGCACTCTTTTCTGCGGAAATCAACAACAAATTCCCCCACAAATCCTCTCTCCGCCCGCCATCATCCCCCACCGCACTCCCCCACACAAAAGCGGAGAGGGCTTCCGCCCTCTCCGCTGGTTTTCTATGCTCTTTACGCGCCGTAAACGACCGTGCAGTCCTTCTCCGCCGTCTTGTTGAAGTTCTTGAGGAAGATCCGCAGATCCTGCATATTCACCTTGCCGTCCTCATTCACATCGGTAAGGCTCTCGCCGATGTTCTCGCCCTGCTTGTTGAAGTTCTGCAGGAAGATCCGCAGATCCTGCATGTTGATCTTCTCGTCGGCATTCACATCGCCGGCAAGAAGCTGGATCTCACCAAGATCCACATCTCCTTCCCGCAGGGAGATTCCTGTTGCCGTCCATGTCAGGCACCCGGCCTGCTGGATCTGCAGTGTGTAGCCATCGCCAAAGAGGTCCGTAAATTCCACCTCAAAGGGCGTCGGCCCATACACATAGTCTCCGCCGTATTTTTCGGAGGAAAGTGCCACACTGGTATCCCGGGAGGCGGGACTTCCCACACGCACCCGAAACGCAGCCTTCGCCGGATTCTCCGGCAGTTCCGAGTCCTCCGGCAGCTTCGCGTCCTCCGCCAGAATCACCCGGTGGAAGGCGGCGCTGGAGCCTCTGCACTCCATACCGGTAAACCACACCGCGGTGTAACGGTAAGTTTCCTCAGGAGCGCTCGGCACAGCGAAGGAAACACACCCTTCCTCATCCACCATACGGACTTCCATGGTGTATGCCCCGATTTCCGGGCGCTCTTCCGTGAAGTACACCGCATCCATAGGCCCAAGGCCATCATAGCGCAAATATCTGTAACCATCCTCCCAGACGGTATCTCCGCTCCGGTGCGCGGTCTCCTCAGTAACCGTCAGCTCGATATTATTGATCTCGTAACAATATTCTTCCATCACTTCGCCATAGTCTCGATCCCGGGGCTCCACCCGGCAGCGGGTATAGACACCGGGTGGAAGCTGTGTGTTCCAGATCACGGTGCTGGCCGGTCCGCCCATTTTGCTGTAGCCCAGGGTCTGCCACTCCCCTTCCTCTGTGGCTGCCAGCAGATCGTAATAAAGGGCGCTGTCCACCGTCGGTGACCAGGCTGCCATAAATTCACCGTCGATGCTGCGGTAAAATTCTATAAAGGGGTTCATTTCCGCTCTCGCCTCATAGGTGTTTACACCCGTTTCATCCAGCGTATAAAAGGCAATGCGGGTAAAGTCCGTCACATACCACACTACTTTCCCATTGTGCACGATGGGCTGGCAGTCCGACTGCCCCGCCGGGATCTCCACAGCCTCTCCCACTGTTCCGTCGGCGTGATAGGCGGCACAATACATCCGCTCCTCCATCTCATCCATCCAGAGCAGATAGCCCCCATTCTCATCCACGGGCACGATCTTTCCCTCCCCGGCAGAGGTGGCCACAAGGCGCTTTTCCGTGGCGGAAAAGTCCTCCTTGGGGGTGCGGGCAAGATAGAGATTCATGCCCTCATCCTCCCACGCGGTGGTGTAGAGGCTGAGATAAGCGTCTGCTGTTTCGGCAAGGCCGGTGACATAGGCGTTGGTCTCATTGGAACCGATCTCCCCGCCAAAACAGGTCACCTCAACGCCCTCACCGTCATGGAGCGGCCACTCCGTGTCAGCAAGTGCATCCCGCCGGAACAGCCATGCGCCTCTTGGCAGGGCGTCGCCATGATCCAGCGTCACAATACGGCCTTCCTGATCCACCAGCATGTGCTGATTGAAGGAGTGGGACACATATCCTCTTTCCGGATTGGAAATATACACCGCTTCATCCACCACCGTCATATCACTCTGGCGAATGCTGACGGTAAAACTGGCCAGATGGTTGTTCCCGTCGGCGCTCTGATAGAGCCTGTGGCCCGCGTGGATGTGCAGAAGACCGCCGTACTCCGCAGCGGAAAATCCGCCCACGGCAAAGGGCTCTGTGGTGTTGATGCCGTAAAAGGAGGCGTGGTCGATGCGCCGCCAATCCTTGGTGTAGCGCACCACGCGGATCACCTCCAGCGTGTCATCCTCATGGGGATTCTCCTGACCGTACACCAGGAAATTATAGTCCTCACCGGCAAAGAAACCACCCCATATGGGCAGCTCCCCCACGATTTTCAGGGAGGTGCGCTGCTGAAACTCCTCATCGTACCATTCCACCGTGATCCGACCGGAAATATATTCCACCCGCACCAGCTCCTCACCCTCGCTGTAAAGATAGGAGCAGGGCGGCTCCGCCCAATACTCCCAGAAGCCGGAGTAGACTCCTCCTTTGTTAAAGGACACTTCCGGAAACCCCACTGCCTCCGCAGTCACACACAGGCTCGCCACAGCCAGCGCCAGCGCTGCCATCATACGAATCAGTTTTCTCATCGCAACCCCTCCCGATACCTGATGCTCTCATTGTAGCAAACAACTGTCCGCCCTGCAAGGGCAAAAAGAAGGCCGGCTCTTTCGAGCCGGCCATCGGTGACTATCCGAAGTGAATCAGATATTCAGCTTTGCCAATTACAGGTTCTCGAAGCGCACCATGATGATGGCGATCTGAGCGCGGGTAGCAGGACCCTGAGGTGCCAGAGTGGTCTCGGACATGCCGTTGATGATGCCGTTCTCGATGGCCCACTGCATAGCCTCCTGAGCGAAAGCGCTGATGGAAGCAGCGTCAGCGAAGTCGAGGGCAGCACCGGACACGGTGACGTCCATGCCATTCTTCACAGCCACACGGTACAGCATGGTGACCAGCTGCTCGCGGGTGACCTTGCCCTTACCGTTGGTGCCGTCAGAGATGCCGTTCTCCTTAGCCCATGCCATACCCTTGGCCAGAGCGTCGCCCTCGGTGTCAGCACCGGCGGCGCGGGCCAGGACGGTCATGATCTGCTCGCGGGTGATATCAGCAGAGGGAGCGAACTTGTCGGCCTCAACACCCTTGAACAGGCCCTTCTCCACGACCTTCTCGATGGCGTCGGCTGCCCAGTGGTCAGCGGGAACGTCCTCGAAGACGGGCTTCTCAGCGGGAACCTCGGGCTGCTCGGGCTGCTCGGGCTCGGCGGGAGTCTCGGGCTCCTCAACCTCGGGCTTGCTGGGCTTGCTGGGAGTAGAGGGCTTGGAGGGAGCAGAGGGCTCATCCTTCTCCTCTTCCTCAGCGAAGATGTCAGCCAGGATCTCAGCGGGAGTCAGCTTGGAGTAATCATCGGGGTCAGACAGGATGCCGTCCTCAAGATCCCAGCTGAAGCGGCCGGCCTTGCGGAATCTGTAGCCATCAGTACCGGGCATGCCGGTGTCGTAGACCTTGATGTAGCTCTCACCCTTGGTCACAGCGTCGTAACGCTCTGCCCACTGGGGATAATAGGTAGTCATGTAGTAGTCAGCCAGCTCTGCAGCCTCGCAGGTCTCGCGATCCTGCAGATCCAGAGCAGAGATCTGGATACCGCCGCCCTCACCCAGGCCATCCTTGGAGGTGGAGGGAGTGGAGTGCATGAAGACCATGGAGCCGTCCTCGCAGACGCCCAGGCAGATCCACACGTGACCGTTGTCGGAGAAGATGTCGCCAACCTTGAAGTCAGCAACGTCGAACAGACGGTAGGTGTCGCCGTCGCCATCCTTGTAGATGGTGCCGTCCTCGTTCAGGACGCGAGCGCCCTCATCGTAGGTACCCCAGCCGTAATCAGCGAAGTTGTAAGCCATGTTGGTGGAGGACATGACATAGCCGTCCTTACCAAACTCGCCGTCCTTGGCGTTCAGGGTGTTCCAGGTAGTCCATGCAACGTAGGCAGAGCAGTCAACACCGGCCCAGTAGTACTGGTTCCAACCGCGGTTGGAGGTGTAAACGCTGTTGGCATGGCTGCCGGAAGCGTCCTTCTGCTTGTAGTGGTAGGTGGTGTCGTTGGCCTGGAAGAAGTCGACCCACTCCTGAGGAATGCCGATGGTGATGGACTGGTTGGAGGAAGCGTCATCCTGCCAATCCCAGCAGCCGCCGTAGACGTACAGAGCGGTACCAACGGGCATCAGGGCGGTGGTCAGGAAGTTCTTCAGAGTGGTCTTGCCGGGCTTGCCAGCAACGGGAGCAGTATACTCCTCAGCAACGAAGGTCTTGTAAACAGCGTTCTTGGTGACCTTCACGGTATCCTCATCGAAGAGGCCCTCGATCTCGTAGACCACAGCGCCGGTGGGCTGCAGGGGAGACTCGATCTCATAGAAGGGCTTGTCGGACAGGTCGAAGTCAGCGGCAACGCCGGTCTCGACCTTGGCCAGCTCAGCATCAACAACAACGCCATCCTCGAAGGTAACGTCGTAGATGTAGCCGCCCATGAGCTTGTTCTCGATGACGTAGGGATCGCCGCCGGCAACGTCGGCCTCAACGGTCTCGCCGCCCACGAAGAACAGGTGGATGAAGTCATCCTCAGCGACCTCGTCGGTATCCAGGGTCAGGAAGTCCTTCACGCCGATGTAGACCGCCTCGAACTTGCCGTCGAGAACCACGGGCTCCTCGGGCTGCTCAGGCTGCTCGGGCTCCTCTTCCTCGCCGGGAACGAAGTCGTCACCATACAGCTCGCCCATGATCTCCACGGGAGTCATAGCGGCGAAGCCCTCTTCGTCAGTCAGAATACCGTTCTCCAGATCCCAGGTGAACTTGCCGGCGTTGGAACCGGTGGTGTTGGTATAGCCGGTGAAGCTCATCAGCAGGGCGTCATAGCGCTCGCCCCACTGGGGATAGTAGGTCTCCATGTAGTAGGAAGCCAGCTGATAGGCCTGGCAATCCTTGCTCTCGCCAATGGCGCTGAGCTGGGCACCGGCACCGTTGCTGGTATTGGGGGTGGAATGTGCGAAGAGGATGGAGCCGTCCTCGCAGGTGCCAAGGCAGATCCAAACGTGGCCGTTCATGGAGAACACGTCGCCCACGTTGAAGGTGGCGTTGGCATAGGTGTGCTTGCCATCGGCATTCACATCGCCCTGATCCAGGGTGCCCCAGCCCTTCTGAGCCATGTTCTTGGCCTGGCTGGTGGAGGAGCCAACATAACCCTCGTCAACGCCCTTGACGCCGTTTTCGGTATGCAGGGTGTTCCAGGTGACCCAGCCCACATAACCGGAGCAGTCAATACCGGCCCAGTAATACTGGTTCCAGCCGCGGTTGGAGGTATAGACGCTGTTGGCATAGCTGCCGGAAGCGTCAGTCTGCTTGAAGTGGTAGGTCTCGTCGTTGGCCTGGAAGAAGTCGATCCACTCCTGAGGCAGACCGATGGTCATGGACTGGTTGGAGGAAGCGTAGCCGCTGCCATCCTGCCAATCCCAGCCGCCGCCGTAGACATACAGGGCGGTACCAACGGGAGCCAGAGCGGTAGCCAAGAAGTTCTTCAGGGTCTTCTCACCGGGGGTGGCGGTCACGGGAGCCTCATAGGGCTCGGCAACGAATGCCTTGTAGGCAGCGTTGGCAGTAACCTTCACGGTAGCGTCATCAGCGATGGTGTCGACCACGTTGACAACAGCGCCCTCGGGCTGGATGGGAGACTCGATCTCATAGAGAGCCTTGCCGGCCAGATCGAAGTCGCCGGCGACGCCGGTGGCCACCTCAGCCTCCTCAACGGCGGTGACAACACCGTCGGTGAAGGTGACATTGTAGATGTAGCCGCCGCGCAGCTGGTTCTCGATAACGTAGGGATCGCCGCCCTCGACGTCGGCCTCAACGGTCTCACCGTCCACGAAGAACAGGTGGATGAAGTCATCCTCCTTGACGTTATCGGTGTCCAGAGTCAGGAAGTCCTTCACGCCGATGTAAACGGCCTCAACGGTCTCCACCACGGGCTCCTCAACGGGAGGCTGGGGAGCGACATAGTCAGGGTCGGCAGCGCCGCAGACAGAGCAGGTGCCCTCAGCGAAGGTGTGACCCAGAGCAGCAGTCTCCTCGGTCTTGGTCTCGCCGCAAGCGCAGGTGTAAACCTTCTTGCCCTTCTCAGTGCAGGTAGGCTCGGTCACAGCGGGCTCGCCCCAGGCGTGCACGTGGGGAGCCTCGATGCTGTGGGACACGGGAAGTTCGAAGCCAGCGGTGTCGTCCACATCCAGGCTGTTGAGGATGAAAGCGTTATCCACGCCATCAACAAACATAGCAGCCTCGTTCTGGCCCATCTTCTCTGCCTCAGCGGCAGTGGCCAGACGGATGGACTCGGCAGCCTCATAGGCGCTGGCGCCGTCCTTCAGAGCGAAGAACATCTTGACAACAGCGGCATTATCCATGGGGATGCCCTTGTTGCTGTAATAGGCTTCGCAAAGCTCGGGGTTGGCAATGAAGGCGGCATGGACCAGGCCGACATCGTTGCCGGCGGTGGCCACATAAACGTTCTTCAGAGACCAGGTGTCGCTGCCCAGGTCAGCATCTTCATATCTTGCGATTGCTGCCTTAGGCGAAATCTTGACTTCCTCGGTCACTGCCAGAGCAGCGCCGGTGGAGTCCACCAGCTCCAGCAGAGCCATGTCATAAGCGTAGATCGTGCTGATAGTGGATGCATTGTTCGCTCCGCTGTCCACCACGAGTTCTACAGAAAGACCAGCTTTATCTGCCAGAGTTTCTTCTGCAATCTTCAGTTCAACGGCGGGCTCGTTTGCTGCCAGGGCAGTGCCCGGGAGCATGGAAATCACCATGACGAAGGAAAGCAGAAGCGCAAAGAGTCTTTTTGCTTTCATTGTGAATCTTCCTCCTTATAAATTTGGTGTACTCGTGTTTGCGGCTCTGCTGTCAGCCGAAAACACCGTGGAAAACAGGTGATGCGCACAGCATCCCAATTTTCTACGATACGGTAAAAGTATACTATTAAGGCAAATTTTCGTCAACGGAGTTTGTGCGGGAAATCCCCGTTTTTTTGTAAATTTTTTCGTTTCCCTCCGTGTGGGGCGGGGCGACCCCGGCGTGCCCGCTACCATCCACCGCCGCACCCGTAGGGGCGGATATCGTCGCCACAAGCTCCGCATCCTTCGCTTCCGCCTTACGGCGAAAGCTCTCTTGCTCCGCTGCGTCTCCTCCCCCCACGCGACCCACTTCGTTGGGCTCGCGCGGGGACCCCATTTGACGCGCCGTCCCTGTGCCCTCCACACGCAAAAAAGCGGAGAGGTCGCCCTCTCCGCTTCGCTTGCTCTTTATGCGCCGTAAATGACCGTGCAGTCCTTCTCGGCAGTCTTGTTGAAGTTCTTGAGGAACACACGCAGATCCTGCATGTTCACCTTGCTGTCCTCCGTCACATCAGTGAGGCTCTCGCCGATAGCCTCCCCCGTCTTGTTAAAGTTCTGGAGGAACACCCGCAGGTCCTGCATGTTGATCTTCTCATCGGCATTCACATCACCGGCCAGAAGCTCGATCTCCCCAAGGACCGCGCTCTCCGTCACATCCTTGACGGTGTAGCTCAGGCAGCCTTCCTTTCCGATGACCACGGTGAAGGGGGCCGCCCCGGCGCTGATGCTGAACTCGCCGTTTTCAAAGCTGGTGGAGGTGCTGCCGTCGGCCTCCTCCACGGTGACCCAGACCTCACCGGTGGGGATCTTTCCGGTCACGGTGTATTTTGCGGCAGTCTCCCAGCCGTCCCAGTCAAAGACAAATTCCGCATAGTCAAAGCCGGTGTTGCCGTGGCCCTCCCAGGGGCTGAGCCAATAAAGCTCCACATTGCTCCAATCGGCCTGACTGCCGCCGTAATACACCTTCTCAAGACCGATGCGGCCGCCGAAGGCCTCATAACCGATGAGGGTGATGCTGTCGGGCAGGTAAGCCTCCGTGAGAGAGCTGCAGTCCCGGAAGGCAGCGTGACCGATGGCTTCCACGCTGGCAGGCACATGGATGCTCTTGAGCTTTTCGCACATCTGGAAGGCGCCGTTTTGGATCACGGCGAGGTTCTCGCTCAAGCGCACCGTCTCCAGCTCGTTGCAGCCGGAAAATGTATTCTCCCCTGTAAATTCCCTGAAACTGTCGGGAAGATACAGCGTTTTGATGCCGCAGTTGGAAAATGCGTAGGCGCCGAGGGTCTCCAGCGTCTCCGGCAGCTCCACCTCCGTCAGGTGTTCACACCCGCTGAAGGCCCGGGCTCCGATGTGTTTAACGCTGCCGGCAAGGTCCACTGTCTCCAGCGCGCCGCGGCAGGTGGTAAAGGTGTTGTCACCGATGGCGGTGACGCCCTCCTCCACCACCACACGGCGGATCTCATTGCGCCACACCTGCCAGGGCACGGCAGTCTCCGCGGCGTAATCGGTCATAGCGCCGCTGCCGGAGATGGTGAGGGTGTCCCCCTCCACGCTCCATGTAACGCCTGCGCCGCAGCTGCCGCTGCTGTCGGGCAGGACGGGGGAATCATAGGCGTGCTGATACCGGACCACAGCGTCGGAGGGGATCTCCTCCCTGCCGCTCACGGCATTCCACTGCTCCTCTGTGCCGCCGTAATAGACGGTCTTCACCGGCGCGCCGGTGAAGGTGTATGCCTCGATACGGGTCACGCCGGCGGGGATGCGGACTGCCGTCAAAGCGGCGCAGTTCCGGAACAGATTGCCGGAAAGGGTGGTCACGGAGTCGGGCAGCATCACTTCCGTCAGGGCGCTGCAGCCCCGGAAGGCTCCATAGGCCAGGGTATCCACGCCGCCGGGAAGGTCGATGGCGGCAAGAGAAACGCAGTTTTCAAAAGCGGCGCCATCGATCCCCTGCAGCGCAGCGGGCAGCTCCACGCGCTCGAGAGCAGTGCAGTCGGAGAAAGTCTCATAGGGCAGCACAGAGATGGCCGTGGGGATCTTCATCTCCCGCAGGGCGGTGCAGCCCAGAAACACGCTCTGGCCCAGCACCTGCAGATCCTCCGGCAGGTCAAAGCGCTCCAGAGAGGCACAGTTTTCAAAGGCATTATGCTCAATGGCAGTCACGCCGCTGCCCATGCTCACCTCCTTGAGGGAGGTGCAGTTCCAAAAGAGGGAGTTTGGCAGCACGGTGATGCCCTCCGGCAGGACAATGCGCTCCAGAGCGGAGCAGCCGGCGAACATGCCGTGGACCAGCCTGGTCTGCTTTGCAGGCAGCGTGATCTCCTTCAGGGCGGTGCAGTTCTGGAAAATATAGGCGCAGTCTCCCACGTAGTTCACATCCACCATCTCCACGGTATCCCCGAGGAAGGTGACCTTCTCAAGACCGCTGCCGGCAAAGCACTTGTTGCCCAGCTTTACACCAGCGGGAAGGACCACCTCCCTCAGGGCGTCGCAGCCGTCAAAGGCCTCTGCCCCAAGGGTAACGGCGCAGCTGGCGGCAAAATCCACCCGGGCGAGGGAAGGGCAGTTTTGGAAGGCGCGCCACTCCACGCTCTTTGCCCCCGCAGGGATGGTAACGGCGGTCAATCCGCTCTCAGCAAAGGCATTCTCGCCGATGCGCTCCACGGTTTCAGGGATGGTAAGTGCCTTGAGGGACACACAGCCGAAAAAGGCGCCGCTGTCAATATCTGTCATCCGCTGGGGCAGAGGCGCCTGAACCAGAGAAACGCAGTTTTTAAAGGTATTGCTGTAAAGCTCCTTCATCCCCGAGGGAAGCTTCGCGCTCACCAGCTCTGCGCAGTTTTCAAATGCGCCCTCCAGCCATGTCACGCTCTCGGGAACGGTGACACTGCGCAGGCCGCTGCCGGAAAAGGCCTCGTCCAAAATGGTAGCCAGCCCTTCGGGAAGGTCAATTTCTGTCAGTGCGGTGCAGTTTTCAAAGGCATAGTTGCCGATGGTGGTGAGGCTCCCGGGCAGCGTCACTCCGGTCAGCTCCTGACAGTCCTGAAAGGAGCATGCGCCAAGGTATGCAACACCCTCGCCCACCACGGCGGTCTTCACCATCTCGCGGTAGTTATACCAGGGTGCGCCGTAGTAGCCAAACTGCTCCATCTCGCCCGTGCCGGAGAGGGTGAGAACTCCCGCGGCAGTGTCCAGCGTCCAGCGGACATTGCCGCCGTTCACACCGCACTCACCGGAGAGGGTATCAGGCACAGCCGTGCCGGAAGAGGTCCCCTCCCAGCCGGGGATCACCGTCGCGTTGGGAAGACTGCCGTTGAGCAGGCCCACAGATACGCCGCTCCACTGCTCGGCAGTGCCGCCGTAGTGGATGGTGGTGAGGTTGTTGCACTTTTCAAAGGCCTTGATCCGCACGCTTGTGAGGCTGGCGGGGAAATAAACGGTCCTGAGAGCAGTGCAGCCGTAGAAGGCGTCGGTGTCGATCTCCGTTACGCCGTCAGGGACCATGATCTCCTTCAGCGCTCTGCAGCTGCTGAAAGCACCGTAAGGAATGGTGTTGAGCCGGGAGGGCAGCTTTACCTCCGCGGCCGACGCAAGGCCGGCAAAGGCGTCGGAGCAAAGGGCGGTAATGCCCTCCTCCACCACGATACTCGTCACCTGATCCCGGTGCTCCCACCAGGGAGAGGATGTGATCTCCCCGCTGCCGGAAACTGTAAGGCGGCCGGAGCTGTCGATGGCCCAGCTCACGCCGTCGCCGCAGGTCCCCTCTGCGGCAGAGGCGAAGGCGCACAGGCACACTGCCATCAGCAGCGTCAAAAGAAAAATGCGAAGGGTCTTTTTCATGGAAAAGGCCTCCTTTAAATAATTGCTTTCATTATAGGTAATATCTTTTGCAAAATCAATCCTGCCGCGCAAAAAAGCGGAGAGGTCACCCTCTCCGCTTCGCATGCTCTTTATGCGCCGTAAATGACCGTGCAGTCCTTCTCGGCAGTCTTGTTGAAGTTCTTGAGGAACACCCGCAGGTCCTGCATGTTCACCTTGCTGTCCTCCGTCACATCAGTGAGGCTCTCGCCGATAGCCTCCCCCGTCTTGTTAAAGTTCTGGAGGAACACCCGCAGATCCTGCATATTGATCTTCTCGTCGGCATTCACATCGCCCCGCAGCAGTTCCACACTGCCAAGGTCAATGTCCGTTTCTTCCACTGTGACATTCTTCACCGTGTAGGTCAGGCACCCGGCTTTCTTCACCGCCACATCGTAGCTGCCCTTTGCCACGCCGCCGATGGTCACTTTTCCATCCGCAGCGGTATACACGCCGCCGCCCATGTGGACCTCCGCCCCGGCGCTCACGCTGACGCTCACATTTGCGCCTGCAGCTTCCTCCTGCTCATCTTCCGCTATCTGCACCTTCTTTTCCGTGCAGTTGGTGATGGTATAGCTCAGGCAGTTCTCCGTCAGGGCGATCTCCGTAAAGGTGCACAGGTTCTTCAGCCACAGGTCCTTCGTGTCGATCTTATCCAGCGTGACCTGAATGGTATCCTCCCAGCGCAGCACACTGTCAGAGCCGATGCCGGTCAGCTTGCCGTAGAGGGACTTCCCGCCGCTCTCCACGCCGAAATAAGCCATGGCGCCGGAAGCAAGGGGCCCCACCTCATAACGCAGCGTGCCGTTGTCCTCCCGGAAGCTCAGCGCCGTGTCGGGTGCGGGCATGGTCATCTTTGTGATGCGCAGCTCCAGACCGGTGTCTCCGGTCTCGCCCAGCACCGTGCCGTCCTCTGCTATGGTCTGGATGCTCAGACTGTCCACGCCCTGCATATAGTGGCCAATGAGGTTGATGCTGGTATTCCAACCGTTATATACCTCAAATTCCCCGCCGCTTTCCGTCACGCCGTATACCCGGTAACGGGGCCGCTCCACATCCTCGGGAGCTGTCCAGTACAGCGTGGGGAACTCCTCGTTCCACGCAAAATGCACATCGGACACGGCATAGTCGACTTCGGGCTCAGGCTCGGTCTGGGGCGGCACATAGCCATCTATCGCCAGATGGTATTCTCTGCCGCAGCTGCCGACGGAATAGCTCACAGAGCCGTAGATCTCCAATTCCCGAAAGATCTCCAGAAGATTCTTATGCTCTTCCGCCTTCAGCCACTCCACCAGATCGACGGGGTCCTCCATGCCAACAAAGAAGCGGGCAACACCGTCGCGGCTGGTCTTCATCAGCTCCGCCACAGTCTCTGCCCTCAGCTCCTCCAGAAGTCCGCCGTTGATGGTAAAATAGTTGGCGGTCATATCGGTGCAGTCGGGCGGCATGAGATAGTTGCGGTCCGGGTCGATCCAGTGGGTCTCCTCCAGAAGCTCCGTGGTGACATTGGCCCATGCGTGGTAGAGTGCCTCTTCCTGGTCATCCCAGGTGACGTCGGCGAAGTAATAGCTTCCATCCAGCCGCACCAGATTCCACGCGTGGCTCTCGTTCATGCTGTAGCCGGCTACCTTGTAGGCCTGAATGCCCACCTTGCCCAGCAGATACTGAAATGCCTCGGTATAGCCGTCGCACACAGCGCGGCCCTCCACCATCGCGCCGTAGGCATTGTGCTGGTTGGGAGCAGAAAGATCATAGGTCACCAGCTCTGCCAGCCGGTCGTGGATCTCCAGCTCGATCTCCGCCTCGCTTTGACGGGTGTCGATGCCTGCAAGCAGCTCGTCGGCTGCCGCCTCCAGCTCCTCCCGGGCCTCCAGAGCCTGCTGCGGGGTCATGCTGTAGGTGGGGACCACACGGCACACGCCGCCGGAGGGCATGTAGTAGGAATAGCCCTCTTCCACCCAGAACATTTCCGGATGATCCAGCAGATACACCTCCATGACCGCCTTCATCATCTCCTCGTCCAGGGGGTATTCGCTGCTGCCGAAGCGGATCTCCTCTTCAAAGGCCGCCAGACCCTCGCCGATCTGGTCATAGGCCCGCCAAAGAGCCTCTTCTCCGTTTCTTTCCAGCGCGGCGCGGCCAAAGCGCTCGTCCTCCGGCAGCTCCGCCGCGGCAGCGCTCACGCAAAGGGCCGCCAGCATCAGCACCGCCAGCGCCATCCGTTTCCAAAATCTGTTCACATTGCATCCCCCTCAGTCCTGTATTGTACTTTTTATTTTACACCATACCCGCTCCCTTTGCACCCCCTTTTTTCAGTTTCATAAGTAAACTTATTCATCAGCGCAAAAAACTGTTGTAAAATTCGCAAAATAGACAAAAGCGCACCTCAAGCCTCCCCTGTGTTAGGGGATGGTTGTGGTGCGTGTTATTTTCATAAGGTGTTCAAAATCACAATTTTTCAAAAGGCCCTTTCATGTCCGGTACTTGACCACCG
>JAFQRI010000118.1 GCA_017410185.1 Oscillibacter sp.
ATAGATCAGCTTTTCATAGATCTCATCCGCCACGATGAAGAAATCGTGGCGCTGCGCCAGCTCCGCTATGTACCGCAGGCTCTCTTCGCTGTACACCGCGCCGGTGGGATTGTTGGGCGTGCAGAGCACAATGGCCTTCGTGCGGGGCGTGATGGCTGCTTCTATGGCTTCCAGATCCAGCTCGTGATCCTCTTGCCGAACAGGGACAAACACCGGCGTCGCCCCCGCAAGGCGGATCATCTCCGCATAGCTCACCCAGCAGGGGACCGGAAGAAGTATCTCATCCCCCGGCTGGGCAATGACCATCATCGTGCAAAACAGGGCCTGCTTGGCGCCCACAGTCACGGTGATCTCATCCATGGCGTACTCCACATCGTTTTCCGCTTTCAGCTTCTTCGCGATCGCACTGCGCAGCTCAGGGATCCCGCTTTCCGTGGTGTAGTGGGTAAAGCCGCTGTCCATTGCCGCCTGCGCCGCCTGCCGGATGTGATCAGGCGTGTCAAAATCCGGCTCTCCAACATTCAGTGAGATAATATCTTTCCCCTCCGCGCGCAGCTGCGCCACCCGCGCCAGCAGTGCCGCCGTGGGAGAGATCTGAAAGTGTTCCATTCGTTCCGCCCGCATTGCCATATGTCCGCCCTCCTTGTTTTCTTTTCAATATTCTGCCATATTTCCCCCTTCCCCGCAATGACCTGACAGGGCTTTCCTTTCTTCTTTTTACAATTATTTTACAAAGAGCCGCCACAGGCTTTACATTCCGGCGCTAAACTGCAAGAGGCAGAGGACGGGCCCGCCTTGTTTCCCTGCAAACCTTTTGACCGAATAACTTGCCATGGCACAGAAAAAGCTCTATACTGTATTTATGGATAAATATCTCTATTACCCATCCCATATTCCCCAAAGAGAGGAGTGTGAAGAAACATGGTTTTTTGCGTGGAAGATGATGCGGCCATCCGCAACATGATGGTGTATACTCTCAACAGCTCCGGTTTTCCCGCCCGGGGGCTGGAGGACGGCAGCGCCCTCTTTTCCGCCCTGGAAAAGGAACTGCCCCAACTGATCCTGCTGGATATCATGCTCCCCGGCATGGACGGCATTGAGATCCTCAAACGGCTGCGCCTCAAGGCCGACACCGCAAACCTTCCTGTCATCATGGCCACTGCCAAAGGCACGGAATATGACCGGGTGCTGGGTCTTGACCTTGGCGCTGACGACTATCTTTCCAAGCCCTTTGGCATGATGGAAATGGTCTCCCGGGTGCGGGCCGTGCTGCGCCGCACCGCCCCCAAAAGTAAGCAGGGCAACAGCGTCACCATGGGAGATCTCACCCTTGACCGCACCAGTCACACCGTCACTCTCCAGGGAAAAGCGCTGCAGCTGACGCTGAAGGAATACGCCCTTTTGGATCGATTTCTGTCCCACCCCGGTCGGGTCTTCACCCGCGACCAGCTCCTCTCCGATGTGTGGGGCGTGGATTATGCCGGTGAGACCCGCACCGTGGATGTGCATATCGGCACTTTGCGCACAAAGCTCGGCTCTCTGGGACAGCGCATCACCACTGTTCGGGGCGTTGGCTACCGTATGGAGGGGGAAAAATGACCAAGCGCATCTTCCGCTCCATCGCGCTGGTGGTGCTTTCCGTAGTGCTTGCCTCCATGACGCTGGTGTCCGGCGTGCTCTACAGCTATTTTTCCCATGTGCAGCGCCAGCATCTGCAAACAGAGGTGCTGCTGGCGGCACAGGGCATCTCCACTGCCGGTGAAGGTTTCCTTCTGAACCTCGATGCCCAAAGCTATCGTATCACCTGGATTTCCCCTGACGGCACCGTGCTCTATGATACCGAAAGCGACGCCGCCTCCATGTCCAACCATTTCCAGAGAGAAGAGATCCAGGAGGCTCTCGCCACCGGCTTTGGTGAAAGCACACGCTATTCCGAGACTCTTCTGGAGCGGCAGTTCTATACTGCCCGCCTCCTTGCCGACGGCTCCGTGGTTCGCGTTTCCTGCGCCCAATCTGCGGTGCTGCATCTGCTGCTGGGTATGGCGGCCCCCATGGTCATCATCATTCTCCTGACCCTCTTCCTCTCCCTGTGGCTTGCAAAACGCGTATCCGCCATGACTGTGGAGCCCCTCAACCATCTGGATCTGGAAGACCCCCTCTCCAACAAAAACTTTGATGAGCTTTCTCCCCTGCTCCACCGTATCGCCACGCAGCAGCGCCAGCTGCGCGCTCAAGAGGAGACCCTGCTTCGCCGGCAGGAGGAATTTGAGGCCATCACTGCCAGCATGAGCGAGGGACTTGTGCTGCTGGACCCCAGAGGCATCATATTGAGCATCAACGGCGCTGCCCGCCGCATTCTCTCCGCCGGTGAGGAATCTGTAGGCCATGACCTTGTCACACTTCATCGCTCTCTCTC
The DNA here is from genome assembly GCA_017410185.1 of Oscillibacter sp. Taxonomy (GTDB): domain Bacteria; phylum Bacillota; class Clostridia; order Oscillospirales; family Oscillospiraceae; genus Oscillibacter. The sequence continues at coordinate 2,417 of JAFQRI010000118.1, forward strand.
CCTGCAGCAGCTGCTTTCCGCCGCACTGGAGGGCAGGCACAGTGAACACCTCGTGCAGCTTGGCGGACGAGATTATCAGATGGACGCCAGCCCCGTGCTTTATGAGGGCAGTGTTTCCGGCGCCGTGCTGCTGATCATCGACGTGACAGATAAGCTTGGCGCGGAACAGATGCGCCGGGAATTCACCGCCAACGTTTCTCACGAGCTGCGCTCCCCTCTCCACGCCATCTCCGGCAGTGCCGAGCTTCTTTGCAGCGGCCTTGTCCGCCGCGAGGATCTGGAGCAATTCCACCGCCAGATCTACACCGAGTCCCAGCGAATGATCCATTTAGTAGAAGATATCATCCATCTCTCCCGCCTGGATGAAGGGGGACAGGGCATGGAGCAGCGCGAGGTGGATCTTTTCACTCTCGCCCGGGAAGTGCTGACATCTCTGGAGGAAACTGCCCGCCGCAGCGGCGTAACGCTGCAGCTTACCGGCGAAAACGCTTTGCTCCATGGTGTTCCCCAGCTGCTCTCCGCCATCATCTCCAACCTCTGCGATAATGCCGTGAAATACAATCGTCCCGGCGGCCATGTTGCAGTGGATGTGACCCCTGCGCCTGACCATGTGACCCTCACCGTCACAGATGACGGCATCGGCATCCCTCCGGAGCATCAGCCCCGGGTGTTTGAGCGGTTCTACCGTGTGGATAAAAGCCGCTCCAAGGCCGTGGGTGGCACTGGCCTTGGCCTTTCCATTGTCAAGCACGCCGCTATGATCCACGGCGCAAAGCCCACCCTTTCCAGTACCCCGGGAGAAGGAACCTGTATTTCCCTCTCTTTTCCCACAGATCCAAAAAAGGAGGACTGATCATGACCTACAGTGAGATCCGCCGCGACGGCGCCATCTGCACCTATATCACCCAGGCCGACGCCTCTCTTGCCGCCCTGGGCTTCACCGAACACAGCTTTGCCCATGTCACCACCGCGGCAAACCGGGTGGAATATATTCTCTCCACCCTGGGCTACTCCGACCGGGAGATCGAGCTTGGAAAGATCGCCGCCTATCTCCATGATATCGGCAATCTTGTCAACCGCTCCGAGCACAGCCAGTCCGGCGCGGTAATGGCCTTCCGTATCCTGGATAATATGAATTTCCCTGCCGAGGAGATCGCTCTCATTACCACCGCTATCGGCAACCACGATGAAGGCACCGGCGTCCCCGTCAATGCCATTGCCGCCGCCCTCATCATCGCCGATAAATCCGATGTGCGCCGCAGCCGCGTGCGCAATCAGGATGTCAGCACCTTCGATATCCACGACCGGGTGAACTATTCCGTCAGCAAGTCCGAGCTGGAGATCGATGAAACCCGCACCTCCATCACCCTCAAGCTCACGGTAGACGGCCAATACAGCTCCGTTATGGATTACTTTGAGATCTTCATGCAGCGCATGATCCTCTGCCGCAAAGCAGCCGCAAGACTGGGTCTGCACTTCAAGCTCTCCATCAACGGCCAGCAGCTCATTTGACACAGTCTCTGGGAGGCATACCTATGACAAAAAATCAGCTTTTGGAATTGATCCAGCAGCTTTTTTCCACCTGTCCCGGGAATACTATTGCTCCCGAGGACGCCCTGCTCCCTGAGCTTTCCGGTGCGCGGATCTTTGAGTCTCCCCTTGTCTGCGTGGCAGCAGCAGATGATCCTCTCTATATCAAGCTTAAAGATGAAAGCGTGGTCGGCCCGTGGCATATGAATCCCGAGGAATGGCTGCCGGGTGCAAAGGCAGTGGTCTCCCTGTTTTTCCCTTTCACGGAAATCATCAAGGCTGACCAGCGGAAAATACCGGACCGTACCTCTCCCGCCTGGCTCCACGGCCGCATTGAGGGGCAAAGCTACCTCGTCAGCTTTACCGCCGCCCTTTGCGATATGCTGCGCCGACAGGGTATTTCCTGCTGCGCCCCCTGCACCGACCCCCGGTTTCAATATGTCATGAGCGGAGAGACTGCCTTCCCCGGCTATCCGGACAAAGGCGAAGCCGTGTTTGGCAGTAACTGGTCCGAGCGCCACACCGCCTACATCTCCGGCCTTGGCACCTTCGGTCTCAGCCGCGGCATCATCACGGAAAAGGGCATGGCAGGCCGCCTCACCTCCGTCATTGTGGATCTTCCTTTGGAACCTACCGTTCGTCCCTATACCGGTCTTTATGATTACTGTATCTTCTGCGGCGTATGCGCGTTGCGCTGCCCTGTGGATGCCATCAGCGAGGAAGACGGTAAAGATCACGTTCCCTGCGGACGGCGTCTGGCTCACAGCAAAAAGGTCTACGCCCCCCGTTATGGCTGTGGCAGCTGCCAGACCTCTGTTCCCTGTGAAAGCCGGAATCCCAGTGCAAAAAAGAATTAAGTACATCCGCTCCAAGGGGTCTGCCTGTTAAGGCAGACCCCTTTTCACATCCCCTGTGGCGGGGTTTTCCAGCAGCTTTCCCTCTGCCGTGAAGCGGGAGCCGTGGCAGGGACAGTCCCAGCTGTGCTCCCGGGGATTCCATCGCAGCGCGCAGCCCAGATGGGGACAGCGGGGCACCGTGGGCCGCAGGATATTCACCGTAGATTCCAAAATGTTCACCCCCAGTTGGGGATGAAGCACACTGCGGCTGGGAGAAAATGCCTCCGCCCAGGGATTTTCTTTCCCCTGCACCAGATCCGTGAGGATCATGGCTGCCACCATGGCGGAGGTCATGCCCCACTTGTTGAACCCCGTTGCCACATATACATCCGGCGTGTGCCGGGAATAAGGCCCGATATAAGGAATCCCGTCAAGACTCATGCAGTCCTGCGCCGCCCAGCGGGCCGTGACCTCCGCCCGCGGGTAATGGGTACGGGCAAAGGTCTCCAGCTCCCGCCAGCCCTCTCCGCTCTTTCCCGTGCGGTGGCTGCCGCCTCCAAGGAGCAGCTGCTGCCCCTGATGGCGAAAAGAAAGTCCCTTTTCATTTTCGTCCACATACATTCCCTGCAGTTTTTCCGTCTGCTCCACTGCCAGCACATAGGAGCGGCTTTGATAAAGCTTCAGGAAATAGGCCCCGTGCTTATTCAGAATGGGGAAGTGGGTGGCAATGATGATCTTCTCTGCCCGAATGGTCCCCCGGCCGGTAAACACAGTCTTCCCGTGGAAGGCGCGGGCGGCGGTGTGCTCGTAAACGCTCAGTCCCGGCAGTATCCCTGATAGAAACTGCAGCGGGTGGAACTGCCCCTGTCCCCTCACTTTCACTGCCCCGGCTGTGGAAAAGGGCAGAGGGAGCGTCCGGGCGTATTCCCCGGGAAATCCAAGCTGCTCCATGGCCCGCAGTTCTCCCGCAATGGCTTCAGGCCGGTCCAGAGAATATACATAAGAATCCTGCATTTCATAGCCGCAAGGGATCGCAGCTGTCAGCCTGCGCCACCGCTCCAGCGCCGCGGCATTGGCAGCAAGATACTGTCCCGTCTTCTCCTCCCCATAGCGCCGCAGCATTTTCTCGCAAAAAAGACCGTGCTGCACCGTGATCTTGGCTGTGGTGCGGCCCGTGGTACCGGATGCCACGCGATCGCTTTCGATCAAAAGACAGTCTATCCCCTCTTCCTTCAAAAGCCGTGCGCATAGTATCCCCGCCATACCGCCGCCAATAATGAGCACATCCGTCCGCTGCTCTCCCTCCAGCGGTGGGAAAGCAGGCAGCACCGTATCCTGCCAGATAGTATCCATAGCATCCCCTCCTCTAGCCAGTATGAGCCATTTCCGCTCTTTTACCCGCAAAAAGCAATGCTCGCCTTACCTTTGCCAACGCTTTTTCGCATGGCAGGCATGAAATTCACTTGTTATTAATATAACAATTGACAATACGCATATATACGAAATATAATTAGTCTAACTTATATTTCCAGAAAGAAGGGATCTCCATGAGCAGACTTGAAGTGAAACTGCCCGGCCAAGCTCAGGCAGTTGTGGAACAGCTCTACCGCAATATGGAGCGGCGCATCGCAGCCAGCCCTCCGGGTCTCTGCCCCGTGGACATGGCGCTGAATTTTGTGACCCTCTGCCAGGCCCAGACCTGTGGCAAGTGCGTGCCCTGCCGCATTGGCCTCACCCAGATTGCCAATATGCTGCGGGAAGTGCTGGACGGCGAGCCGGATATCTCTATTTTGAGGCTGATCGAAACCACTGCTCAAGTCATCGTAGAAACGGCAGACTGCGCCATCGGTATCGACGCCGGCCAGCTGGTCCTCATGAGTATGAAAGGCTTCCGGGACGATTATGAGGAGCATATCCTTCATCACCGCTGCCTTGGCAGTTTGAAAAACCCTGTGCCCTGTGTGGCACTCTGTCCCGCAGGGGTGGATATCCCCGGTTACATCTCCCTTGTCAGCGAAGGGCGCTGCGCCGACGCGGTGCGCCTGATCCGCAAGGACAATCCCTTCCCCACTGCCTGCGCCTACATCTGCGAGCATCCTTGCGAGGCCCGCTGCCGCCGAAACATGGTGGATGATGCATTGAACATCCGCGGTCTCAAGCGCTATGCCGTGGACAATGCCGGAAATGTACCTCAGCCTAAATGTGCCGAGCCTACCGGCAAATCTGTCGCCATCGTGGGCGGCGGCCCCGGCGGCCTCTCTGCCGCCTATTACCTTGCCCTTATGGGCCACAAAGTCACTGTGTTTGAAAAGCAGAAGAAGCTGGGCGGCATGATGCGCTACGGCATCCCCAGCTACCGTTTCCCCCGTGAGAAGCTGGACGCCGAAATTGATTCTATTTTGTCCCTCGGCATCGAGGTACATACCGGGGTCAACGTCGGCACCGACATCACCTTCAACCAGCTCAAAAAAGAATACGACTGCATTTATCTCTCCATCGGCGCCCACACCGACAAAAAGACGGGCATTGAGGGTGAGAACAGCCAGGGCGTCATCTCCGCCGTGGAGATGCTGCGCCACATCGGCAACGATGACATGCCGGACTTCACCGGTCAGAATGTAGCCGTTATCGGCGGCGGCAACGTGGCCATGGACTGCACAAGAAGTGCCATCCGTCTTGGCGCCAACAAGGTCACCTGCGTGTACCGCCGCCGCCAGGAAGACATGACCGCTCAGAATGAAGAGGTGGAGGGCGCCATCGCCGAGGGCGCGGAAGTCCTAACCCTTCATGCGCCTCTTCGCATCGAGGCGGATGAGACCGGCAAGGCCGTTGCCCTCTGGGCTCAGCCTCAGATCATCGGTGAGGTGGACCGTCAGGGCCGTCCCCGCCCCAACAGCGCAAACGTTCAGCCTCTGCGCATCCCGGCAGATACCATTATTGTGGCCATCGGACAGGGTATTGAGAGCCACGGCTTCGAGCAGGCCGGCATCAAGATCCAGCGGGGCGGCAATGTGGCTGCCAACACTTCCACCCAGATCCCGGATCTGGAGGGCGTGTTCGCCGGAGGCGACTGCGTCACCGGCCCTGCCACAGTTATTCGCGCCATTGCCGCGGGCAAGGCCGCTGCCGCCAATATTGACGAATACTTAGGCTTCAACCATGAGATCAAAGTAGATGTAGATGTTCCTACGCCTCGCTGCACGGATCTGCGGCCCCGGGGCCGCGTGGAATCCACAGAGCGGGAAGCCTGCGAGCGCAGATGCGACTTTGACTGCATCGAATGCGGCATGACGGATGAAGAGGCCACGCAGGAAGCTTCCCGCTGCCTGCGCTGCGACCACTTTGGCTATGGAATCTTCAAGGGAGGACGGGTGGAAAAATGGTAAACTTCATCATCGACGGCCACGCACTTTCGGCCCCAAAAGGGACCACCATCTTAACCGCCGCGGAAAACGCGGGCATCCCCATCCCCCACCTGTGCTATCTCAAAGATATCAACGAGATCGCCGCCTGCCGCATGTGCATGGTGGAAGTGGAGGGCACAGAGCGTCTGGTCCCCGCCTGCAATACGGAGGTTCTTGAGGGTATGGTCATCCGTACCAGCTCTCCCCGCATCCGGGAGGCCCGCAAGACCAATCTGCGCCTTATCCTCTCCCAGCACAACTCCAACTGCACCACCTGCGTCCGCAGCGGCAACTGTGAGCTGCAGACCTTGGCCCACGATATGAACATTCACTATCAGCCCTATACCGTGCAGACAGAGCGCTCCCGTGTGGACTTGGCCGCCCCCATCGTCCGCGAGGCCAGCAAATGTATCAAGTGCATGCGCTGCGTGCAGATCTGCGACAAGGTCCAGAATATGAACATCTGGGATGTCAGCGGCACCGGCTCCCGCACCACGGTGGATGTGAGCTACAACCGTTTCCTCAAGAACACGGACTGCACCTTCTGCGGCCAGTGCGTCACCCACTGCCCCACCGGCGCTCTCACCGTTCGTGACGACACCATCCGCGTTCTGCGGGCTCTGGCCAACCCCGAGCTGATCACGGTGGTGCAGGTGGCTCCCGCCGTCCGCGCCGCTTGGGCAGAGGAATTTGACCTGCCCACTACCCAGGCCACCACCGGGCGCATGGTGGCAGCCTTCAAGCGTATGGGCTTTGACTATGTGTTTGACACCAATTTCACCGCTGATCTCACCATTATGGAAGAAGGCAGCGAATTTATCAGCCGCTTCACCCACCGCGGAAAGCACCGCTGGCCCATGTTCACCTCCTGCTGCCCCGCCTGGGTGCGGTTTGTAAAGACCCAGTTCCCCGACTACACGGAAAATCTCTCCACTGCCAAATCCCCCCAGCAGATGTTTGGCTCTGTTACCAAGAGCTACTTTGCCGAAAAGATCGGTGTGAGCCCCAAAAACATCTTCGTTGTGTCCATCATGCCCTGCTCTGCAAAAAAAGCGGAGTGTGAGCTTCCCACCATGCGCAATGCCTACGGCGATCAGGATGTGGACGCGGTACTCACGACCCGGGAAATGTGCCGCCTTTTCAAAAGCGACTGCATCATTCCCGCAGATCTGGAAGAGGCTGAATTTGACTCTCCTCTGGGCACCGGCACCGGCGCTGCTGTGATTTTCGGCGCCACAGGCGGTGTGATGGATGCGGCGCTTCGCAGTGCCTATTATCTGGTGACCGGCAAAAATCCCGATCCCGACGCTTTTGCCGAAATTCGTAGCAACAAGCCCTGGCGGGAGGCCAGTTTCAACATTCCCGGCGCAGGGACCGTCCACGTGGCGGTAGTCAGCGGTCTTGGAAATGCCCGGAAGCTCATGGAGGCCATTGACACAGGCACGGCGAATTACGACTTTGTGGAAGTCATGTCTTGTCCCGGCGGCTGCGCCGGCGGCGGCGGCCAGCCTATCCACGAGGGGAAAGAGCTTGCCGACTGCCGTGGAAAGACCCTCTGGGATCTGGACGCGAATGCAGCGCTGCGGTTCTCCCACGAAAACCCCGACGTGCAGATGCTCTACCGCGAATTTTTGAAAAAGCCTCTGGGCGAAAAAGCCCATCACTTGCTCCACACCAACCATAACGATTGGAATGCATAAACACTACGAACAGGCGGTCTCCAAGGCCGCCTGTTTTTATACAATTTTTATCTTTATTCCCGCATTTTTTTATTGCGAAACCACATCTTCCGTGGTAGGATAATACCGTTAAAACTCTATTTTTTCAGGAGGCTGTTATGAAGCAGGACATGATTCTGATCCTGGATCTGGGCAGTGAGGAAAACCCCAAAATTGCCCGCGAAATCCGCGCCATGGGCGTCTACACCGAGATCCATCCCCATGACATCACCGCCGACGAGCTGAAGGCTCTGCCCGGTGTGAAGGGCATCATCCTTAACGGTGGCCCCAACCGCGTGGTGGACGGCGTTGAGATCGACGCCGGTGAAGCTGTTTACAACTTTGGTGTTCCCGTCTGGTGTGCCGACCACAAGGGTGAGGCCGGCTTCCCTGCCGATGATGCCGAGCGTGAGGCCGCTCTGCGCGCCTTTGTTTTCGACCGCTGCGGCGCCGAGGCCAACTGGAACATGGAAAACTTCATTGCCGACCAGATCGAGCTGGTGCGCCGTCAGGTTGGCGACCGCAAGGTCCTGCTGGCCCTCTCCGGCGGTGTTGACTCCTCCGTTGTGGCAGCCCTGCTGATCAAGGCCATCGGCAAGCAGCTCACCTGCGTGCACGTGAACCACGGTCTGCTGCGCAAGGGCGAGCCCGAAGAGGTCGTCCGCGTCTTCCGCGATGAGATGGACGCCAACCTCATCTATGTGGACGCCGTTGACCGCTTCCTGGATAAGCTCGCCGGCGTTGCCGAGCCTGAGAGCAAGCGCAAGATCATCGGCGCCGAGTTCATCCGCGTCTTTGAGGAAGAGGCCCGCAAGCTGGAGGGTATCGACTTCCTGGCACAGGGCACCATCTACCCCGACATCATCGAGTCCGGCACCAAGACTGTAAAGGCCGTCAAGTCCCACCACAACGTGGGCGGTCTGCCTGAGGATCTGCAGTTTGATCTGGTAGAGCCTCTGAAGATGCTCTTCAAGGACGAGGTCCGCGCCTGCGGCAAGGCCCTGGGCCTTCCCGACGGCATGGTCTACCGCCAGCCCTTCCCCGGACCCGGTCTGGGCGTGCGCTGCCTTGGCGCCATCACCCGTGACCGTCTGGAGGCCGTCCGCGAGTCTGATGCCATCCTCCGCGAGGAGTTCCGCAAGAACGGTCTTGAGGGCAAAGTGTGGCAGTATTTCACCGCTATCCCCGATCTGAAGAGCGTAGGCGTGCGCGACAACAAGCGCGCTGACGAGTGGTGCGTCATCATCCGCGCCGTCAACACCATCGACGCTATGACCGCCGAGATCGAGGAAGTCCCCTACAGCCTCCTCAAGCACATCACCAACCGCATCACTGCCGAAGTCAAGGGCGTCAACCGCGTCCTCTTCGACCTCACCCCCAAGCCCACCGGAACCATCGAGTGGGAGTGATCCCACAGGTCTAAAAAGCCCAGTCATCACCGGACTTTTTGAGGATTTGAGCCATTCGTGGCAACGAAATGGCAA
>JAFQRI010000119.1 GCA_017410185.1 Oscillibacter sp.
CCCTTGCCCCAGATGTTAGCCACCACGATCACCGCAATGGAAAACAGTGCCAGAGGCCAGTTGCCGGAGGCATTGGATACGGCGGAGGGGGCCAGATTCAGACCGATGAGGATGATGATGGGGCCGGTGACCACAGGAGGCAGGAAGTGCATCACCCGGTGGACTCCCACCACCTTTACGACCAGCGCCATCACAATGTACAAAAGGCCTGCAACTACGATGCCGCCGGTGGCATACTGCAGCTTTTCTGCCTGAGGCATTGCAGCGTAAATGCCGCTGTCCATAGAGCCCATGGCGGCAAAGCCCCCCAAAAAAGCGAAGGAAGAACCGAGAAATGCGGGAACCTGCAGCTTGGTGCACACATGGAACAGCAGCGTGCCAAAGCCTGCAAAGAACAGGGTGCTCTGGGTGCTCAGAGGCAGGTCATACTGGCTTTGCACCAGCAGCGGCACCAGAACCGTGGCGCCGAACATGGCAAACATGTGCTGCAATCCCAGAATCAGCATCTGAGGGATCCCCAGTGTTCTCGCATCCCGGATCGGCTCCTGACCGATGGTTTTCTTCTCTTTCATGTTTTTCTCCTCTCATTTTGGAAGTTTTCCAAAAAAATGCCGGCTCACTGCCGGCACGCACAAAAAGGAGAGATCATCGTGTGAAACATTCCGATCCCTCCCTTTCCTTAATTGCTCAAATTATACTCCTTTCCCCTTCCTTTTGACAAGCCCCAATTTTCTCCTGTCCTCAGGCAAAGAGTTTTTCCGCTTCACTCTCGCCGTAAACAGCGATGCCGTTTTCCGCAAGAAGCTCCGCCGCCACCCCCATGCCGGGGCGAAGCGTGCGGGAAAAGGTGCCGTCATAGACGCCCTTGCTGCCGCAGGAGGGGCTGCGCTCTTTCAAAACGGCACATTCACAGCCAAACAATCGGGCAAGGCGCAGCGCCTCCTCCGCGCCCTTTCGATACTGCGCCGTCACATCCCTTCCGTCTTCGGTCAATACCTGCTCCCTCTGCCGCTCCGCGGGGGGGCGGGGCGTGGGAAGCCCTCCCAGCTGCTCAGGACAGACCGGGATCAGCGTACATTCCCGGGCAAGGCGCAGCACCTCCGGATGAGCTTTGGATGCCCCATCATACCGGCAGGCACAGCCCAAAAGACAGGCAGACACCAGAACAGGCTTATCCTTCATAGGAGATCTCCTTTCCGTTCAGCGCCGCAAACACCAGCCGCTCTCCCTCATAGCGCAGTTTCAAGGAGAAAAAGGGCTCATCGGTATCCAGCAGGCGCAAAAAGATCTTGTCCCCCTCCCAGAGCGGGAGCTCCAGCAGCTCCGCTTTTTTGATCCACGCAAGCTCTCCCTCCGTGCAGGGGATGGGAGTCCCCTCCCATCCAGACGCCGTGAAGAGGTGCATATATTCCGTGGGCCAGCAGTCGGAAACGAAGGTCACAAGTCCCCGGTAACGATACTCCGTGAGAGTCAAGCCCGTTTCCTCCTTTGTCTCCCGCAGGATACATTCCTCAGGGCTCTCCCCTTCTTCAAACTTTCCGCCTACGCCGATCCACTTGTCCTGATTGGCGTCGTTTTTCTTTTTCACCCGGTGGAGCATCAGGTATTCGTCTCCCCGCTCCAGATAGCAAAGTGTGGACAGGATCATAGGTTTCCTCCCGCAGATTTTTTCATCATTATACTCCCTCCCGGCAAAAAAGAAAAGGGCGTTGCCCCGGGGAAGAAAATATCATATAATGAATACCATCAACTGAAAGGAGCTTTCCCATGAAACTGCCCTTTTCTCCCACGCCCCGTATCCCCATCCATCCCCCGGTGTATTTCGCTCCCCGCGCCAAGGGTACGCTGACGCTGGACGGACGGCTGGACAAGCCTTTCTGGGCAGACGTCCCGTGGACGGAGGAGTTTGTGGATATCTCCGGCCCCGACTTCCCCGCCCCCCGCTTCCCCACCCGCGCCAAGCTCTGCTGGGATGACGAGGCCCTCTACATCGGCGCGGAGCTGCCCGGAAATGAGATCTGGGCCACCATCACCAGGCGGGACAGCGTTATTTATTACGACAATGACTTTGAGGTCTTTCTGGATCCCTCTTCCTGCGGGCACAACTATATGGAGCTGGAGCTCAACGCCTTCAACACCCAGTGGGATCTGATGCTCACCCACCCCTACCGGGACGGGGGCCGCAGCGTCACCGGCTGGAATATCCCGGGACTGGAAACCGCCGTTCATGTGGATGGCTCCGTGAATGACCCTACGGCGGATAACAGGGGCTGGAGCGTGGAGATCCGTATTCCCTTCGCCGCTCTCATGGAAACCTACTGCAAGGAGGAAAATCCTGCAGAATTGGAGCGCTGCTATCCCGCCCGCACTGCCCCCCGGAAGGGGGAATTCTGGCGGCTGAACTTCTCCCGGGTGCAGTGGCTGGTAGACATCGTGGATGGAACATATCAAAAGCGCCTGGGTAAGGACGGCAAGCCCCTTCCCGAGGACAACTGGGTCTGGGCTCCTACGGGACTGATCGACATCCACTGTCCGGAATTCTGGGGATTCCTCTTCTTTACGGAAGCAGGAGAAGCCATGCCCATTCCCGAGGATGAGCTGCGCAAGCTGAAGCTGCGGGAATTCTATTATGCCCAGCATGCCTACCGTAAGGTCCACGGCTGCTACTGCGCCGACGCTTCCGCCCTCGGCATTCCCCTGCCGGAATATGGTGTCACCGCAGAATGTACCCGCCACGGCTTTGAGCTGTGGTGCCCCGGTGAGGACGGAAAGAGCGAAGTGGTGCTGCGCAGCGACGGCTTCGCCTGCATCTTTGAGCGCGAATAACGCATAAAACGAGGACTGTCGGTGACAGTCCTCGTTTCTTTCTTCTTTACGCGCTGACGGCCCGCTTCTGATGCCGGGCAATGCGCTCTACATAGATGGCTTCCGCCCGCTGGGCAAACACCTCAAGGGAATACTCCTCCGCGGTGCCCCGGGCACAGTCCCGCATGGCCTGATGCCGCTCAGGGGAGGCGTAGAACTCTGCCACACGGGCACGGAATTCTTCCTCGCTGCGGTACTGCCAGCCGTTCCCGCCCTGCAGGATCACACCCTCCAGGCACTCGTCAGCCCGGCACAGGGCAGGAGTTCCGGATGCCAGTGCCTCCGCATAAGTAAGGCCCTGGGTCTCGCTGGTGGAGGCGCTGACGAAAAGATCACCCATCTGATACCAGGCACAGACCTCCTCCGGAGGAACCATGCCTGCAAACACTACATCCGGCGCCTTCAAGCCAAGCTCCTGTGCGGTTTCTTCAAGGCGGGCCTTCCAGGGGCCGCCGCCCACGATCAGCAGCGTCAGTTCTTCATCCATATTGGCGCGCAAACGCAGCAGCTCCTCCAGATTTTTCTCCTCGGCAAGGCGGCCCACATACACCAGGATCTTCCGCCCCTCGGGGATATGGAGGCGCTCTCTCATTTCCCGCAGCTGCTCAGCCGTGGCCTTCCCGCGGAAACGGCTGAGATCAATGCCGGAGGGTACCACATAAATGGGGCTGCACACGCCGTAGCCCAGCAGCAGCCGCCGCACCTTGTCGGTGGGCACGATCATGGCCTCCGTAGCCTCTGCCACCCAGCGGGTCAGCGCCGCCACAGCCTTTTTCCCAAGACGAACACTGGGAGAGAAGTAGTGGGTATAATCCTCATACACCGTATGATAGGTATGTACCAGAGGGATGTCCAGCTCCTCCGCAATATTGCGGGCCAGGAAGAAGGTAGACAGCTCACACTGGGAATGGACCACATCCGGCTTCCACTCCACCAGTGCGCGCACCCACTTGCCCACAAAGGCGCGGCGCAGCCGGGCGCCGGGATAGATGCGGCCCACGGGCAGGGAGCCAAGATAGGTGATGCCGTTTTCCTCATAGGAGCGGCGGTTCTGGGACAGGGTCAGCACGCGGACCTCGTGGCCCCGCTCCTCCAGCCCCCGTTTTAAGTTTTTCACCGACGTGGCAACGCCGTTGACGGCCTTGTCATTCCAGTCGGATGTGATCAGGATTTTCATAATCAACCTCTGTCTTTCGCGGCCACGCGGCCGTCCTCACCCTTATATTCCAACGTTTAAGCATGATAATACAGGGAGGAAGTAGCTGTCAAGAGCAAAAATGTGAATATTTTCGGGAAAAATCACTTCTTTTTGTCTCTGCATACCAACCCAAACGCGCCCAGCAGAATGGCAAAGTCCGCAAGGTTCCAGATAAAGCATTTCATCCTGCCCGGCGCCTTGGGAAAACGCACATAGTCATACACCTTTTTGTACCGCAGTCGTTCATAAAGGTTGGCTCCGCCGCCGCCAAGCAGCAGCCCTGCGGAAAGGGGTGCTTTTTTTCTCGCTGTCCAGGCAAAAAGCAGAGCCAGCGCAGAAACTTCCGCCACCACCGGCTTTGGAAGAGCCAGAGAAAAGGCGGCTTTTTCATTCCACGCCTCCGTCAGCTCCACCCGTCCCTTGGCCCAGAGAGTCTCCCTGCGGGAGGTGCGGTGCAGATACCACCGTGTCACCGCCGCGGCGGAAAACACGCCGCCGGCAATCAGCATCGTCAGCATGTTCCCTCCCCCTTTCTTGCCTTTTCCATGGCGGCACGCACCGCCCCTGTTTTCCCCTTCTGATTGTTCCGCTCCAGCGCGGCTGTGATCTGGCCGGACACCTGCTCCATTTCCTCCCGGAAGTTGGAGGCGGAAAGACGCAGCGCGCCGTGGCCCAGAATGATCAGCTGCTCGGGGCCGTCGGAGGTAGCCACCTTCACCCGGTACTTGCGTCCCAGCTCGTAGGTGGTGCGCTCGATATAGGCATCGGCCGTTTCTGCTTCCTTGGTATAGACCACATGGATGTTGTGGTATTTCTCCACGCTGCCCTGCCCGCCCTTGACCCGGTAGGCGTCAAACACGGCGATGACCTCGCAGTTGCGGTAGCCCTGATAGTTACACAAAAGATCGCAGAGATTCTTTCTGGCGGCGTCCAGATTATCCTTCGCCACAGCCTTCAGCTCGTCCCATGCGAAAATGATGTTGTATCCGTCCACCAGCAGATATTCCTTCTGGGGCTGGCACAGCGTCACAGTCCGCTTTTCGCTCTCACCGCTGCTCACCGCAGCGCTTCGGGGGGGCTGGAAGGAGCGGTTCTTCACCGGGCCGTAGGTGCGCTCAAAAATGGCCTGTAGCTCCTTATCCTGCTCCACCGTGCCCGCATAGGTGCTGCTTCGGCGGGTAGTGTTTGCTGCCGCTGCCTTTTCCTCCGCCGCCGCACGCAAGACGCTTGGCAGATGGGCCATCCGGGGCACCTCATCCCATCTTACGTTATAGCCTGCGCCGTGATCGCAAAAGACAGAATCCGGTGTGTTCTCCACATCCCGCTCGGGATCGTAGCCAATGGCCTCAATGACCTTTTCACGTTCGGTACAGGGGTGGTATCCCCCCGTCACGCAGCTCAGCCGGCCCCGGCCCCGGGTGTAGGCGGCTACATCTCTTGCATAGTGGCGCATCTGGGCCACCGGCGCACTGCCGGTAAGGATCGTTTCATCGCCGTACGTCTCCGGCGGAGCTGTTTCAGCGTTCATCCGCTGCAGATCGCTCATGGCCCGCCCCAGCTGCTCGGAGGGCACCTCCAGCCGGAACTCATACCAGGGCTCCAGCAGCACGCTTTTCGCGCCCATCAAGCCCTGCCGCACGGCGCGGTAGGTGGCCTGACGGAAATCGCCGCCCTCGGTGTGCTTGAGGTGGGCCTTACCGGAGGCAAGGGTGATCTTCATATCGGTAATGGGAGAGCCGGTGAGCACGCCCAGATGATCCTTTTCCATCAGATGAGTGAGGATCAGGCGCTGCCAGTTGCGGTCCAGGGCATCCTCGGGGCAAAGGGTGCCAAACACCATGCCGCTGCCCCGCTTCCCCGGCTCCAAAATAAGGTGGACCTCTGCGTAGTGGCGCAGGGGCTCAAAATGGCCGATACCCTCCACCGTATCTTCAATAGTCTCCCGGTAGAGGATACTTCCGCTTCCAAAGGAGATATCCATACCGAAGCGTTCCCGAACGATCCGCTGCAGGATCTCCTGCTGCACTTCGCCCATGAGCTGAATGGAGATCTCCCCCTCGTTCCAAAGGATGTGGAGCTGAGGATCTTCCTCCTCCAGCTGACGCAGCTTCTGCAGGGCCGTATGGGGGTCCGTCCCTGCGGGCAAAAGGATGCGGTAGGTCAAAACCGGCTCCAGCACAGGTGCACTCCACGGCCCTTCAAAGCCCAGTCCGTCACCGGGGCGGGTATGGGTAAGTCCAGTGACCGCCACCACGCTGCCCGCTTCCGCGCAGTCTATGGGACGGAATTTCACACCGGAATAAAGACGGATCTGATCCACCTTTTCCCGCTCCTCCCCGCCGGTGGAAAGCAGTTCCTTGGTCTTCAGTGTTCCGCCGGTGATCTTCAAATGGGTCAGGCGGTTGCCCTGGGCATCCCGGGTGATCTTAAAAACCCGGGCGCCAAACTCCGCGCCATAGTCTGCGGCAGGAGCAAACCGCTCCAGCGCCGCGAGAAATTCCTCCACGCCCTCCAGCTTCAGGGCACTGCCGAAAAAGCAGGGGAAGAGCTTACGGTGCCTTACCAGACGGCGGATGGTGGCGTCTTTCAGGGCGCCGTCTTCAAAATATTCCTCAATGGCAGCTTCCTCACAGGCTGCCGCTTCTTCATAAAAAGTATCTTCGCTGCCAAAATCCACACAGCCGGAATGGAGGCGCTGTTTCAGCCCTCGCACCACCCTTTCCCGGTCGGCGCCCTCCAGATCCATTTTGTTGACAAAGAGGATCGTGGGCACCTCATAGCGCTCCAGCAGCTTCCAAAGGGTGCGGGTATGGCCCTGGACCCCGTCCGTACCGCTGATGACCAGGATCGCACAGTCCACCACCCGCAGCGTCCGCTCCGCCTCGGTAGAAAAATCCACGTGGCCGGGAGTATCCAGCAGCGTCACCTCCATGTTGGGGAGGGAAAACACTGCCTGCTTTGCAAACACCGTGATGCCCCGCTCCCGCTCGATGGCGTCCGTGTCCAAAAAGGCATTGGCATGATCTACCCGCCCAAGAGAGCGGATGGCGCCGGCGGTATAGAGCATCGCCTCGGAGAGGGTGGTTTTTCCAGCATCCACATGAGCCAGTATGCCGACAACAAGTTTCTTCATCATTTCACCACAGTTCTGCCGGCACAGGCCGGTCCGTTATTTCCCGTCGGCAAAGGCCAGACGCAAAATGTTCAGGTAATCCTCTTTCTCCATGGGGCGGGGATTGCTGGGGTTGGAGCCGTTTCTCACCGACATTTCCGCAAGGGCGTCAAAGTCCGCCTCTGCCACTGCCAAAGAGGCGAAGGTGGGCAGGCCAACCTCTTGTGTCAGCGCCTTCACCCGGCGGACAGCTTCCTTTGCTCCCTCTTCCTCACTTTCAAACACCGCGCCCATGGCACGGGCAACGCGGGCATAGCGGGGCATGCACCAGGGCATGTTGTATTCCATGACATGGGGCAGGAAAATGGCATTACACACACCATGGGGCAGGTCATACATGCTGCCCAGCGCCTCGGCAATGCAGTGGACGGAGGCAACATCCGAATGGCTGAAAGAAATGGCCCCCAGGAGACTGCCCATCAGCATGGCGCTGCGGGCATCGAGATCGCTGCCGCAGCGGACTGCGGTGGGCAGGTTCTCACAAATCAGCTCAATGGAATAGAGGGCCGCCGCGTCGCCGATGGGTTCCGCGCAGTTGGCGGTAAAGCCCTCAATGGCGTGGGTCAGGGCGTCCACACCGGTGGCAGCCGTTGTCCCCCGGGGGACGGAAATGGTCAGCAGCGGGTCACACAAGGCCACATTGGGGGCTGTGTAGGGGCTCTTCACCGTCATCTTATAGTGGTTCTCCGTGTCGGTGATCACGGAAGAAAACGTCACCTCGCTGCCGGTGCCTGCCGTAGTGGGCACGCAGATCAGCGGCGGATTCGGCTTTGTGGCGGCAGTCTTTCCCTCGTAGGGCTTGATTTTCTCCGCGTCATGGGCAATGAGCACGCCGATGGACTTGGCGCAGTCAATGGGGCTGCCGCCGCCGATGGCGATGAGGCAGTCGGCTCCAAAGGAACGGTAGGCCCGGGCGCCTGCTTCCACATTCACATCCTTGGGGTTGGCCTCCACCTCATCAAAGATCTGATAGGTGATGCCCTCCGCGTCAAGACAGGCGCAAACCCTGTCGGCAACGCCTGCTTTCCTTACCCCCGGATCCGTGACCACCAGAGGGCGGGTGAGCTCCATCGCCCTGAGCTGGGCGCCGGTCTTCTCCGCACTGCCGGGGCCAAAAACGATCTTTGTGGGCAAAACGAAATCAAAATTCATGTTCCAGTTTGTCATCATGCAGCACTCCTTTGCAGCAAATTTATGGGCCCATCAAACGCTCCGCCAGAGGCAGCAGCGCATAAAGCAGGGGTTGGTGGACGAGATACACCAGCAGGGATCTGCGGCCCATGGCCGTCACTACAGGGATGGGGCGGTGGAGCAGGTCATCCCGCTCCGGACGAAGGCGGGAGAGAAAGAGCCCCGTCCAGAACAAAAAGATCCACGGCAGGATGGCAAAATAGTCGGAGGAATGAAATCCGGCAGGCGGAAACCCCAGCACAGCGTGGAAGAGGTTCATCCCTTGAGGAAGGGCGGCAAACCGCAGCCCCTCAAAGCCAAGATAGCCCTCATTCACGTCCCGGAGGATCAAAAAGGCCCCGAAGGACAGCACCAGACCCAACCGGGCCGGGACGCGGCGGAACAGCTCTTTCAGCGGCACCGTCAGCATGGCTGCAAGGCCCAGAAAGGTCAGCACACCGCAAAAAACCGGGTCCTCCGGCAGGGCAACGGCGGTAACAACGCTGACGATACCGCCGGCTGCAAAGGTGACAAGGCCCCGGCGGAAGGGCCGCCGGCCCAGATAGAAGCAGTAGCCGGAGAGGAGGATGAAGGTCCAGCAGATGCTCTGCTGCCAGAGATAGGCACCGAAAGAACGGTACCATGCCCAAGGCGCACCGCACAGATACACCAGATCCCAGCAGCTGTGATAGACGATCATACTGATCAGGGCAGCGCCCCGGACGGTATCGATGTCGTGGTGACGGACTCGCATGCTTTTCCTCCTTCTTTGCACAGTTTAATGATTTATGTTACCATATAAACAGCCCCTTTTCAACCTGTCCCGGGAATTGACCCAATGAAGTTAAAGTGTTGGCCATCTCCGCTTCGGCACTTTCCCCAATCGTTGAAATAATCCGCAAAATATGATAAGGTAAATCAAAACGATACGAATTTGGGAGGGAGATATTAACATGGATATTACGCAAACTTTTTATGATAATCTGGCTTCTCAATATGATAAGCTGTTTCTTGATTGGCAAGTTACCATACAGGAGCAGGCTGTAATTCTGGACAGACTTTTTGTAGATAATGGATTTGACAAGTCCGCTCATATTCTGGACTGTGCCTGTGGAATAGGAACACAGGCGATTGGTCTGGCTTTGCAGGGATATAACACGACAGCTTCCGATATCAGCGATGGAGAGCTTTCGGAAGCAAGAGAAAGAGCCGCAAAGAACAATGTGCAGCTTCAGTTTGTAAATGCGGACTTCTGTGCTTTATCAGAGACCTTTTCAGAACAGTTTGACATTGTGATTTGCATGGATAACGCACTGCCGCATATGCTCACAAAGAGTGCGTTGGAGGCAGCAATCAAGAGTATCACAAATCAGATTACAGATGGCGGCATGTTTGTTGCCAGCATCAGAGATTATGACACACTGCTTATGGATAAGCCTCCATATTCTCCGCCCTATATCCATAAGACCGATAAGGGGCAAAGAGTATCTTTTCAAACATGGACCTGGGACGGCGACCACTATAAGCTGATTCAGTATATTATTGATGACGAGAACACTCTGGAAATAAGCAAGTTTGAATGTGAATACAGAGCAACCCGAAGAGAAGAACTGACAAACTTGCTGGTTTCTAATGGCTGCAGTAAAGTGGTATGGAAATTTCCGGAAGAAACGGGCTTTTATCAGCCGATTGTAATCGCAAGAAAATAAATCCCATGACTGCCATGAGCACCTGCATCGGATCACAGCCCCCACGCTGATCATTGGCGGCGGGGATGACCGCGTTCTCACGGGGGAAAGCTCCGCCGAGATGGCCCAGCAGATCCCTTCCATCCGTCTGATCCTCTATCCCCACCTTGGTCACGGCGTTTATGAAGAGGCGAAGGACTTTCAAAGCGTCGTCTGTTCCTTCCTGCTGGAAGAGTGAGAAAACCTCCCTTGATATCACGGCGGGTCGCAGCAAAAATCTTCAAATAGATACAAAAAAGCCCTTTGTCACAGTCTCGAGTATCTGTGACAAAGGGCTTTTTCTTCATTCAGATCAGCGATCTATCAGACCAGCTCGATGATAGCGGTCTCGGCAGCGTCACCGCGGCGAACGCCGGTACGGATGATGCGGGTGTAACCACCGTTGCGCTCAGCGTACTTGGGGGCGATCTCCTTGAACAGCTTCTGGGCAACATCCTCACGGGTGATGAAAGCCAGAGCCTGGCGATAAGCAGCCAGATCGTTCTTCTTGCCGAGGGTGATCATCTTCTCGGCCAGGGGCTTGATCTCCTTGCAGCGGGTGACGGTGGTCTCCATCTTGCCGTGATCCAGGAAATCAGTGACCTGCTGACGCAGCATAGCCATACGCTGGTCAGTAGTCTTGCCAAGTTTACGAGTTCCGGGCATGTCGGTTTCCTCCTTATCAGGATTAAGGTCAGCCGGTAAATTCCGGCGTTAAATCAGTTAGTTGTTCTCTTCGTCAGCCAGATGGAGACCCATCATAGCCAGCTTGTTGATAACCTCTTCCAGGGACTTGCGGCCCAGGTTACGGACCTTCATCATCTCGTCCTCGGTCTTGGAGATCAGATCCTCGACGGTGTTGATGTTGGCGCGCTTGAGGCAGTTGAAGCTGCGGACGGAGAGATCCAG
>JAFQRI010000120.1 GCA_017410185.1 Oscillibacter sp.
CGCAGCGGTATTTGTATATGAGGTTTGCGTCATCGTCAAGACAAAGCGCAATCCCCTCAAGAAGGAAATGTTCACGCATCTGCCCGCTTATCGCAAGAACCTTGAGGCAAACGGCCTGAGAGCAGAATAATGCAACATAGCGATCAATCACAGATGCACAGATAAAGAGTCAGCCCTATTGTTTTTAATCGGAGTGGCGCAGCGAGAGCGGTGCCACTTCGGTTTTTGTTTTGCTGCGTTTATGGAGGAAACTACCTTTAATGATGGGGATGAAAATGGGGTGCTTTGAGTAGGGAGAGTTAAAGATAATTCCACATGCTTTTGTGTTCATCCCTCGTTTCATCAATCGTTTTTTGTTGCTAAATGATTGATGTGGTGGTATAATACTTATGAGGTGAAGAGTATGCGCAACAAAAAACCGCCTTTTGAAATCACAAAAACAATTCTGGATGCAATTGCAGAGATTGCGGAATTGGTTGGGCATGTCAATGCTGGTATGGCGCAGTCCATGACCCCGATGCTGCGCCGCAGTAACCGTATCCGCACCATCCATTCTTCATTGGCTATCGAGCAGAATCGTTTGAGCTTAGAGCAAGTTACCGCTGTCCTCAGCGGCAAGCGAGTGATTGCGCCGCCAAAAGACATCGAAGAGGTCAAAAACGCCTACGAGATCTACGAGATGCTGGAGATCCTTGACCCCTATTCTGTGGATGATTTGCTGCGTGCCCACGGTGTGATGACGCGGGGTATATTGGAAGAATCGGGATGTTTTCGCTCCCGTCCTGTGGGTGTAGTGGACAAACAGGGGAATATTCTGCATTTTGGCACGCTGCCCGACTATGTGCCGACTTCGGTGATGGAGTTGCTGGATTGGACGCGGGAGAGCGATTTCCACATGCTTATTAAGAGCTGCGTGTTTCACTACGAATTGGAACTGATTCATCCCTTTGCCGATGGCAACGGGCGCATGGGACGGCTGTGGCATACATTGTTGTTGGCGCAATGGAAACCATTGTTTGCGTGGCTTCCTGTGGAGTCCATTATCCATGATCGGCAGGAGGAGTACTATCGCGCCATCAACCGCTCCAATGCCGAGGCCGAATCCACGGCCTTCATTGAATTCATGCTCTCTGCCATTCAAGAGGCACTGATGGAGGCGGTCATGTCCCATAGCGGAGCAAAGATGAATACAGAACAGCAGCGTCGCTATCGCATTGAGCGGTTCTTGGAAAAGCACGAGGTGATCACCAATGCCGATGTGCGGGAACTGTTTGGCGTGTCCTCTGCCACTGCCAATCGCATTCTTGCAAAGATGACAGAGGAGGGGAGAATCCAAAAAATCCGTCTTGGCAAGTCGTGGGGGTATCGCAATTCCCTTTAACCAGAATTAGCTTTAATAGATCCACTAGGTTTCCAAATAAAAACACCACCCCTGCGGGTGGTGTTTTTTTCGTGCGGTGGAGGCGAATAGTATAAAAAAGGGGCTGCATTGCAGCCCCTTTTTGATAAGATTACAGCTTTACGCCGAGGGCTTCGGCATTCTTGTAGTAGAGCATCTCGCGCTCTTTTTCGCCCAGAGGTAGATTCTTCACATACTCCACCATCTCGAAGGGATTCTCAAAGGCATAGTCACTGCCGAACAGGATTCGATCCAGACCCAGTACACGGCGGGTGCACTCGAAGGCCTCGGGGGACATGTTGCCGCTGGTGGTCACATAAATGTTCTTATGGAAGTAGTAGCTGAAGTTGTGCTTGTTCTTAGCTTTGGGGTTAGGCAGGAAGGTCAGACGGTTGTCCATACGATCCAGCAGGAAAGGCAGCGCCTCACCATAATGACCCAGCACCAGCTTCAGCTCGGGCACCTCGTCCAGCAGACCCGTGACGATCATGCGGGTCAGGGTGGTGACGGTATCCAGCGTAAAGCCCAGACCGGGGCCTGCCACGGGGAAGCCGCAGTCATCCACGCGGGACTTATGGGCCAGCTGGGGATGCAGGTACACATAGATGCCCAGTTCCTCAGCCTTCTTGAACAGAGGCAGATACATGGGATCGTCGCAGGCGGTCTCACCGTAATTGGAATGGGTATGCCAGCCCACAAAGCCCAGTTCCTTCACGCAACGCTCCATCTCAGCGACAGCGGCATCCACATCCTTCACAGGCAGAATGGCGGTGCCAAGATAGCGGCCGGGCCAACGCTGGGTCAGGGCATACAGAGCGTCGTTGGTCTTCTTGCAGACCTCGATGCTCTTCTCCACATCCAGCTGCTCAGCACCGGGGGAGCAGCTCAGAACGGCGCAGTCGATGCCCAGCTCGTCCATCAGAGCGATGCGTCCCTCATTCACCTCCAGAAGCTTGCCCAGCAGGGGGCCCTGAGGCATCATAATGGACTCGCTCCAAGTGATGAAGTCGGTATCGGGACGGTAATAAGGAGGCTCGGTACGCTCGATCAGGGCGTCGATCATGCACTGGTCATAAAAATGGTTTTCAAAGTCGATCAGCTTCATAGATGTACTCCTTGTTTATATCAGGCTAACAGGTTGGGCAGGATCATGGACATCTGGGGCACATAGGTGATCACCAGCACGCAGGCAATATAAATGATGATATAGGGTACCAGCGATTTGGAGATCAGACCCATCGGACGCTTCAGCACGGACTGGGCCACGAAGATGTTCAGGCCGAAAGGAGGCGTAAACAGACCGACGGCCAGGTTGGTGACGAAGACGATACCCAGATGCAGAGGCTCGATATTCAGTGCCAGAGCGGTGGGCAGCAGCATGGGAGCGAGGATCAGGATGGCGGCGCCGGTATCAAAGAAGCAGCCCATGATCAGCAGCAGGATGTTCAGCATCAGCAGGAACTGAACCTGACCCATGCTGGCGAAAGCGGCAGAGAGCTTGGCGGGCAGCTGGGCGATGGTAGCAGCCTGAGAGAACACGGTACTGGTGGCGATCAGCAGGAACACCTGTGCGGTGGTGCGGGCGGAATCCTTGAACACGGGGATGATGCGATTGGGCTTGATGTCACGCAGGATAAAGACAGCCACGATGAAAGAATAGATAGCTGCCAGAGCACCGGACTCGGTGGGAGAGCACAGACCGGAGTACACACCGCCCAGAACGATCACGGGCAGAATGAGAACGGGAATGCTCTTCCAAAGCGCCTTACCGAACGCCTTGCCGGAGAACTTCTCAACAGGGATATCGGGATTGGGCTTGCAGACGATGATCAGGTAAATGCTGACGATCAGCACGATGAAGACACCGGGAATGAAACCTGCCAGGAACAGCTTGGTGATGGAGGTCTCGGTGGCCACACCGTAGATAATCATGGAGATGCTGGGGGGGATAACGGTGGACAGAGAAGCGGAGGAGACGATCACGCCCAGAGCCAGTTTCTCGCCGTGGCGCTTGGCCAGAGGCTCATGGCAGATCTTACCGAACACCGCGGTAGCAGCGGGGCCGGAGCCGGAGATGGCACCGAAAATACCGTTGGCCACGACGCAGGCGATGGGCAGACCGCCGCGAACTGCCTTAAACAGCTCGATAAATACATTGATCAATCGTGTTCCCAGACTGCTGGCGGCGATGATACTGCCGGCCACCATAAAGTAGGGGACAGCCATCAGACTGTTCTTTGTCATGGCTTCGAAGAAGCCGGTGAACACATTGGTCAGGGACATGTTGTTGACGAAGACCTGCAGATAGATGGCCGACGCCAGAATAGACACATAGATGGGGCACTTCAGCAGGGAAAGAACGATCAGAATAAGGACAACGGGAATCAAAATCTCAAGCAAGCTCATTGTCAAATTCCCCCTTATTACAGATCATAATAATCAGCCACACCAGAACGGCCAGCAGAAGGCAGCCCATGGCGATGGCGTACAGCGCACCCTTGGGCAGCTGCAGAATGTAAGTTACCTGGTGGCGCTTGAAGGCCTTGAGCATAACGGAAACACCGTTCCAACCCAGAATGACCATGGCAGCGCCGGTAATAAGACCGCGGATGTAATTGAGAATACGCTGGCCGGTGGCACCCTTTACCCACAGGTCAATGGCAGTAATGCACAGCTGGTCACCGGTGTGCTCCAGCTTGGGAATTGCCAGATAGACCATCAGCACAACGCAATAGGTGCAAAGTTCCTCTGCCCAGTTGAAGGTCAGATCAAAAAAGAATCGCGTAATCGCGTTGAATGCTGCAAAGCCGGTTGCAATAGCGATCAGGATCGCAGAAACCACAAAAAGGCTCTTACATACCAAACGCGAAGCCTTTACAGTTGCTTGCATAGGAATATCTCCCTCTCTTTAAACGGCAGGCGGTGGTGTTTGCACACCACCGCCCAAAAAAGTGATTATACTTACTGAGCGATCAGGCCCACGAACTCGTCATAGATGGCAGCGCAATCGGCATCCTTGGCCTTGAACTCATCGTGCAGGTGAGCGGTAGCAGCCTTCATCTCGGCCAGCAGCTCGGCAGAGGGCTCATAGACGGTGCAGCCGGCCTCGACCATGGTGTTCATAGCGGACTCGGAGTACTCGATCATGTAGGGGACCTCGACAGTGTTGACGACCTCCTCAGCGGTGGTCAGCACCAGCTCCTTGACATTCTCGGGCAGGCTGTCGATCCAGTCAGCGCTGAAGAAGAAGCAGTTGACGAAAGCACCGGCGGGGCACAGGTTGATGCACGTGGCACTCTCATACAGGCCCTGAACCAGCCAGAAGGTGCAGTCATTCAGAACGCCCTCGATGGTGCCGTTCTGCAGACCCACAGCGACATCGGAGGGATCCATAGCCGTGGGAGAAGCGCCGAAGGCATTCAGCTCAGCCTGCAGGGTGGGGGAGGGCAGAGTCCACATGGTGTGACCCTTCAGGTCAGCCATGGTCTGGATGGGGAAGGTGGAGAGGATGTACTGGTTGCCGCCCAGCAGGTAGCCGCCGGCGACGAAGCCATAGTCGTACAGGTACTCATCCAGGCTGGTGCCTGCGGCCAGGATCTCCTGAGCCTGAGCAGCAGCGGTGCCGTCGGAGTCAAACAGGAAGGGCAGGTCCAGGATGGCGATAGCGGGGGCATAGGATGCGAAGTAGGAGGAGGGGATCAGAACGCCCTCGATGGTGCCGTTCTGCACACCCTCGATCATCTGGGGAGCAGTGCCCAGCTGGGAGGTGGGATACAGCTCGACGGTGATAGCGCCGTTGGAGGCAGCCTCGATGCGGGACTTGAACTCCTCCATGGTTACATTCTGCTGATGCTTACCACCGGTGGGGGTGCCCAGACGGATGGTGTAGGTGCCGGTGATCTCGCTGCTGGCAGCACCGTCGTCAGCGGCAGCGCCGTCATCGACGGGGGCCTTCTCGCCGCAAGCGACCAGGGTGAGAGCCATGACCAGAGCCAGGATCAGAGCAAGAGTCTTTTTCATAATGTACTTTCCTTTCTCTTCTTTGAATGTGACTGAGTTTATTTTTTAACGGTTTTCCTGCTTTTCATATACGCCTTACGCAACAATCAATCGTCTGGCGTTTCTGAGCAGCAACAAAACCGAAAACTCCCAAGGGTTTTCCCCATCACAGTGGGAACGCTTCTTTATCAAGGAATCAGATACTGCGCGATTCCAACGATAATCGGGATAGTGATAATAGAAATAAGTGTTTGTGTAGCGGTAATTCCGGCAGCAAAATCTGTTTCTTTACCATATTTTACTGCAAACATGCCTAAAACCACAGCCGAGGGCGTTGCACTGGCAATCACGATGGCGACGGCAGCTTCACCAGGGATCGGCAGCAGCAAAACAAGAGCCAACGAGATCAAGGGGAGAATAATCAGACGGAGCAGTGTAGAAACCCAAAAACCACCGTGCCTGAAAAGTGTTCCGATATTGGCCTTGCTCAGTTGATAGCCGATGACCATCATGGGTAAAGGCGTGTTAAGTGATGCAAGGGAAGATAATGCTTTGAAGAGTACCGGGGGTACTTTGATTTGTGTCAGGTAGAGAATCATGGCGAAAACCACGCCCAACACCCCGGGGTTTAAAATTGCAACACGCAATGAAAATTTTTGCCGGTCGCCGGAGATCATATAGACACCAAGGGTCCAAATAAGAAAAATACTGGCGGCAACATAGGCCGACCCGTACATTACGCCGATAGAACCAACTGCTGCAGCCATCAGTGGGACGCCCATAAAACAGGAGTTGGGAAGAACAGCGGCAAACTGCAGACAACAGCAACGGTCAGCTTTTTTTTCCCTAATGAGCAGTTTTGCAAGAATATAATGAATTCCATGTAGAACAAAGGTCAAAATAATCACAGCAAAAAAAATCCAAATTTTTTCTGTGACAAATTCCCCTTGAAACGAGACAATCATCGCGGCTGGGATTCCCGTATACAGAACAAGATTACTGATAGCCAAGCTTGATTTATCATCAATCAGTTTTGTTTTTCCACAAACAAAACCGATGGCAAGAAAAAAGAACAGAATGAGCACCTGTTGTCCTACCGTCAAAAAAGCAGTAAGCATAGATTCCGAGTACCTCTCTCAACCATAACTACCATAACTTATTATTTAGCCCATTCTACTCTAACTCAGGAAAAATTTCAATATATTTTCAGAATATTCAGAAAAGTTTTTGTGAGAAAAGCAGTGGGGTAAACCATTTTGAACACTCGTCCAAAAAGGCGAACCTTTTTCGCTTACGGTTGCGACAATTATAGGAAAATATCGAGAAGGGATTGGTTATTATTTCCAAAACCGCTATGCTAATTTTGTTTTTTTACAGTTGAATGAGGGAAGGGTTTTTCCTGCATATTTATTCTATACTCTCTTTCATTGTTATGCAATCCGTCTTTTTGCAAAATGATGATATTCCTGCTCCAGTCAAGCATTTTTGTAACACCTCCGTGTCAACTTTAATGAATAATGGCCACCCTATAAGGGGGGCCATCTATTTGTTTTTGGTGGAGAAACAGGACTTGACGGGGAGGGGGAATTATGCTAAAATACTATGCGGCTTATTCCTGTGCTTGTGTGGCTCAGCTGGCACAATGGAAAATGCGCCAAATCGAAATGCTTGTGTGGCTCAGCTGGCAGAGCAGCTCACTCGTAATGAGCAGGTCGCCGGTTCGAATCCGGCCACAAGCTCCAAAAAGACACCCGGGAGGGTGTCTTTTTTTCGCCTTTTTTCTGCCGGGAATGAGGCCGTCCACCAGTGATTACTATTTGTAATCACTGGTGGAAAACTTGCATAAGGGGGGAGGGGAACTTCCAAAAAGGAGGAAAATCCAGGAGGCTTCGTCAAAATCACGAGAGAGAAAAATGATGGCTTTTTCCGCTTTTTGCAGGGAAACTGCACTTTTTCAAAAGTGTCCTGTCAGTGGTTTCCCTTTACATGGTACATGACATAATTTCCTCCGTCATAAAGTTCTACAGGGAGTTATCCACATTTTCCACCGAGTTTTCCACAGGGCGCAAACCCGCATGAATAAAGGGTTTGCAGGCATTTTTAAAAAATTTTCACACAGGGCGCAAACCCTATTGACACACTACGGGAGAATGGCGAATTTTGTTGACATAACAACAATTTCCCGTCAATTGGAAGAAGGGTACATTTCCGTGAACACCTGCCAATGGAGGGAAAAGGAGGGAGGCTTGGGGTGCGGGAGGTTTCTTGAGATGTTGTAGGGGGCGATGCCCACATCGCCCCGCCGTCTACCGCGGCAGTTGCGAATGTTTTGCGGGCCGATGTGGGCATCGGCCCCTACGAAGCCGCAAGGGGGCGGATGCGACACTTGTATCAAGCCCTCTCCGTCACGGCTACGCCGTGCCACCTCCCCCACAGGGGGAGGCTTGGGGTGCGGGAGGTTTCTTGAGATGTTGTAGGGGGCGATGCCCACGCCCAACGGAAGTCCCCTTGGGGGACATCGCCCCGCCGTCTACCGCGGCAGTTGCGAATGTTTTGCGGGCCGATGTGGGCATCGGCCCCTACGAAGCCGCAAGGGGGCGGATGCGACACCTGTATCAAGCCCTCTCCGGCTGCCCTTTGGGCAGCCACCTCCCCCACAGGGGGAGGCGTATTCCCCAAAAGGGGGAGGCAGAACAGATGAGGATGCGTTGTTCATAAAAAAAAGACGCCCGCCGGCGTCTTTTTTTAATAGCTCAGATTGTCCAGATCCTCGGTGGCAAGGCCGTTGAGGGTCATGTCCCCCCGGTGGCCCGCCATGTACTCGTAATACCCCTGTGCCCCGATCATAGCGCCGTTGTCGCCGCACCACTTCAGAGGGGGCAGGTACAGGGCGACGCCCTTCTCTGCGCACATCTCCTCCAGATGACGGCGGAGGATGGAGTTGGCGGCCACGCCGCCTGCGGCCACCAGCCGGGTGTGGCCTGTCTGCTCCAGGGCCAGGGCGGCGCGGCTCACCAGCGCCTCGGCCACCGCCTCGGTGAAATCCCGGGCCAGGGCGGCACGGTCCAGAGGCTCACCCTTCTGCTGGGCGTTGTGGACCAGATTCACCACCGCCGTCTTGAGGCCCGAGAAGCTCATGTCCAGAGGGGCACCCTCCACATGGGCCTGAGGCAGGGTGTAGACACCCCCCGGGGACTGCTGTGCCAGCTGGTCCATGGGGCGGCCGCCGGGATAGGGCAGACCCAGCACGCGGGCGGCCTTGTCAAAGCACTCGCCGGCGGCATCGTCACGGGTGGCACCCAGAATGGTCATGTCGGTGTAGTCCCGGACATCCACCAGGAGGGAGTTGCCTCCCGACACGGACAGGGCCAGGAAGGGGGGCGTCAGCTCCGGGAAGGCGCAGTAGGCCGCGGCGATGTGGCCCCGGATATGGTGGACGGGGATCAGAGGCTTGCCCAGGGCCAGGGCCACGGACTTGGCGAAGCTGACCCCCACCAGCACCGCACCGATGAGGCCGGGGGCGTAAGTCACCGCCACGGCGTCGATGTCGGACTTGGTGAGGCTGGCCTCTTCAAGGGCGCGGTCGGTCAAGGCGGCGATGGCCTCCACATGCTTGCGGGAGGCGATCTCCGGCACCACGCCGCCGTAGAGGGCGTGCATATCCGCCTGAGAGAGGATGGCGTCACTGAGGACCTCCCGCCCGTTGCGCACCACCGCCACGGCGGTCTCATCGCAGGAGGATTCAAAAGCCAGAATATTCATGGGCGCTCCTTTCAGCCGAAGTCGCGGGTGAGAATGAGGGCATCCTCTTTCGGCAGGTCGTAGTAGTTGCGGCGGCGGCCACGCTCCGTGAAGCCGAAGGAGGCATACAGGGCGATGGCGGCATCGTTGGAGGGGCGTACCTCCAGTGTCAGAAAGGCCAGATGATGGGCCGCGGCGAAGTCGCAGAACACCTGCAGGAGCTTGGCGGCCACGCCACGGCGTCGGTGCTGGGGAAAGACCGCCACATTGGTGATGTAGCCCTCGTCGGCGGCTACCAGCAGTCCGGCGTAGCCC
This sequence comes from Oscillibacter sp., assembly GCA_017410185.1. Lineage (GTDB taxonomy): Bacteria > Bacillota > Clostridia > Oscillospirales > Oscillospiraceae > Oscillibacter. The sequence continues at coordinate 9,455 of JAFQRI010000120.1, forward strand.
AGCACCTCGCCCTTGTCGTCCAGAGCGGTGAGGAAGGCGGCGCACTGATTTTCCAGCTCTTCTGAGAGCATCCGCTCCGACCAGGGGCGGGAGAAGCACTCCCGCTCCAGTTTGGCGATGGCGGGAATATGGTCAGCGTGCATGGGGAGGATGTGGATTGCGTTTGACATAGCGGTTACTCCTTGGAATTTGGTAGGGGGCGGCGTTCACGACGCCCCGTTTCAGCGGGCTGTCGACAAGCGCCAGCCCCTACAAGTTCTGGGGAAGGTCGCTTGCGATGTTGTAGGGCGGCCTGCCCTCAGGCCGCCGCGAATATACGAAACCGCCTCGATAGACGCGGGTCGATGTGGGCATCGACCCCTACGAGAGGGCAAGGGGTGCAGTGTGCGGGTCGATGTGGGCATCGACCCCTACGAGGTTTAGGGAAGGGGCACAATCAACGGTTGTAGGGGGCGGCGTTCACGACGCCCCGTTTCAGCGGGCTGTCGACAAGCGCCAGCCCCTACAAGGTGACAAGGGGCTGTTCTTATACACAATATTCCAATCATTTTTTGCCGCGGTTCCCGTGGCAAAAAATACTCTGCGCCCTGCCAGTGTGCCCAAAGGGCGCGCGCAGCAGGGTGAAAAGGGGGTGTACGGGGGGGAGCAAACCGAGCGCCGCCAGTGGCGGATGCAGCGAGGTGAGCGAGTGGCAGCGGTCAAAATTTCAAGCGCCCGTCGCAAGACAGCGCAGAAATTTTGGGAACCGCAACAGGAAAGCCCGTTTCCCCCGTAAGAGATTCTTACCCTTTCGCGGAGAGCCAATCGTTGCCCCAGTGGGCCTCGGCTACCAGCGGGACCCTGAGCTGCGCCACCGCCTCCATCTCCCGGCGGAGCAGGGCGGCTACCGCCTCGGCCTCGGCTTTGGGGCACTCCACAATGAGCTCATCGTGGACCTGCATCAGGAGACGGGCAGCGGGGCGCTCGTCTTTCAATGCCCGGTGGACCCGGACCATGGCCAGCTTCATCACATCGGCGGCAGTGCCCTGAATGGGCATATTCAGTGCCACCCGTTCCCCGAAGGCGCGCTGGATATGGTTGGACGAGCGCAGCTCCGGCAGGGGACGGCGGCGGCCGTAGAGGGTGGAGACGAAGCCCTGCTCCCGACCCTGTGCCACCACCTGCTCCATATAGTCCCGCACCCCCTGATAGGTGGAGAAGTAGCGGTCCATGTAGTCCCTGGCCTCGGCAACGGGCACCTCGATATCCTGTGACAGGGAGAAGGGGGACATACCGTAGATAATGCCGAAGTTGACGGCCTTGGCACGGGAGCGCATCTGGGAGGTGACCTCCGACTCCGCCACATGGAACACATGGGCGGCGGTGGCGCTGTGGAAGTCACGGCCACACACAAAGGCCTCCTGCATCACTTTGTCCTCCGCCATGTGGGCCAGGATCCGCAGCTCGATCTGGGAGTAGTCGGCATCCACCAGCACGCAGCCCCGGGCGGGGATGAACAGGCGGCGGATCTCCCGCCCCAGTTCTGTGCGGGTGGGGATGTTCTGGAGATTGGGCTCCGTGGAGGACAATCGCCCGGTGGCGGTGGCGGTCATCTGAAAGCGGGTGCGGATGCGCCCGTCTGCGTCCACGGCCTTTAAAAGGCCCTCGGCGTAGGTGGAGTGTAATTTGCTCAGATGGCGGTACTCCAGCACCTGCGCCACAATGGGATGCTCGGTGCGGAGCTTCTGGAGAATGTCGGCGTTGGTGGACCAGCCGGTTTTCGTCTTTTTCCCGTGGGGGAGGGAGAGCTTATCAAAGAGGATAGCCCCCAGTTGTCTGGGGGAGTTGAGGTTGAATTTCTCCCCGGCAAGGGCGTAAATCTCCTGTTCCAGAGCGTCCATCCGCTGCCGCAGTGTCACGCCGAAGTCCCGGAGGGCGGCGGTGTCCAGACGGAAGCCACTGACCTCCATCTCCGCCAGCACCCCGCACAAGGGCAGCTCCATGTCGTAGAGGAGACGGTCCATCCCCAGTGCCGTGACCTTGGGGGAGAGGACCTCCTGCAGGGCGGCAATGGCGGAGCAGTAGCTGCAGAGGCTGGCCTCTGCCTCCGGGGCATCCTCCAGGGGGGTAAAGACCCCTGCTGCCAGATGGGCGGCCTTGGGCAGGGCCGCGCCGCAGTAGGCGGCAAAGAGGGCGGGGAGGTCAAAGGAGGAGGCGGTGGCATCCAGCAGATAGGCCGCCAGCGCCGTGTCAAAGACGAAGCCCCCGGCGGTGATGCCCTGCTGCAGCAGGGCGCGGTGGAGGTCTTTTACATTGTGGGAGATTTTGGAAATCTCAGGGGCGAAGAGGGCCCGGAGGAGGGCGTACCAGTCCCCTGTGAAGCGGTCAGAGCGCAAAATGGCGGTGAGGCCGTGGGCGTCGTCCTGCTCCCACTCCACGCACAGGACGGAGAGGTCGGGGAGGGCGTAGAGGGCCACCGTGTCACAGCTGCGCCACTGGGACAGGAGGCGGGCGGCCTCGTCATCGGTGGTAGGATGGGTGACGGTGACGGTGTAGGTGCTTTCCTCCACCACGGCGGCCTCTGCCTCTGCCGCCGGGGGGGTGAGGTGGTATTTTTCAATGAATTTGGTAAACTCCAGACGGAGGAAGAGGGGGTACAGTTCCTCCGACCAGGGCCTGCACAGGGCGTCCTCCGGGCGGAAGTCCAGGGGGGCATCGGTGACGATGGTGGCCATGAAGTAGGCGTGGCGTGCCTCCTGCTCCCCCTCGGTGAGTTTGCGAATGGCGGCGGGCTTGGCCTCGATGTGGGGCAGGGCGGCATAGAGGGCGTCGATGGTGCCGTAGCGGGCGATGAGGTCGGTGGCGGTCTTCTCGCCGATGCCCGCCACGCCACGGATGTTGTCGGAGCTGTCCCCCATGAGGGCCTTGCAGTCGATGAGGCTCTTGGGGGGGAAGCCGTATTGTTCCCGGAAGGCCGCCTCGTCCATGTTGGCGGTGACGGTCTGTCCCATTTTGGTGCTTACCAGCATGACGCGGGTGCGGTGGGTGATGAGCTGCAGGGCATCCCGGTCACCGGTGACGATGACGCAGTCCCAGTCCGCCTCCTCACAGCGGCGGGAGATGGTGCCGATGAGGTCGTCGGCCTCGTAGCCCGCCAGGGAGTAGCAGGGGATGTTCATGGCGGCCAGTACCTCTTTCACCAGCGGCATCTGCTCATGGAGCTCTTCGGGCATTCCGTGGCGGGTGGCCTTGTAGGTGGGGTCGGCCTCATGGCGGAAGGTGGGCTCCCGGCGGTCGAAGGCCACGCAGAGGGCATCGGGGTTCTCCGCGTCCAGAAAACGCTGGAGGATGTTGACAAAGCCGAACACGGCGTTGGTGTGGAGACCCTCACGGGTGGTGAGGGGACGCACGCCGTAGAAGGCGCGGTTGACGATGCTGTTGCCGTCGAGAACCATCAGTTTCATGGAAATTGCCCTCCTTTGGGGTATACATACGCATTCATCGTATAGTATACTCCAAATTTTCCCCGAACGCAACCGCTGAGCCTTGACAGTTTTTTGATTTGTGAGTAGTATAAGATGTTGGAAATTACGGAACCCCAAAGGCTCCCCCGCTGGGGGAGCTGTCAGCCGCAAGGCTGACTGAGAGGGCGCTAACGAAAGCAGTTCTTCGTTGCCCTCTCCGCCTCGTTTCACTCGGCACCTCCCCCGGAGGGGGAGGCTTTGGGAGCGGCACACCAAAGGCTTCCCCAAGGGGGGAGGCTTGGGTGCGGAGAGAGGCAAGGGGAGCTGTCGAGCGGCAGCGAGACTGAGAGGACAACATGGAAAAAATGATCGTCAGTAAGAATCATAATCTCCTCCCAGCAGCCAGAGAGTTGCGGCGCAATATGACCCGGGAAGAGCGCCATCTCTGGTACGATTTTTTGAAGCCGTACCCTGTGAAAATCTACCGCCAGCGCATTATTAACAACTTTATCGCCGACTTTTATTGTCATAAGGCGCGGCTTGTGGTGGAACTGGACGGGTCGCAGCACTATACGGAAGAGGGACTTGCCTACGATGCCGAGCGTACAGCAGTTTTGGCGCAATACGGTATCGCGGTGCTGCGCTTTTCCAATCTGGATGTAAACAGAAATTTTGCAGGCGTTTGCCTGATGATCGACAGAACCATTCGGGAGAGAATGGGGGAATCACTTCACAAGTGATGCTCTTGTCCTTGCCCTCTCCGCCTCGTTTCACTCGGCACCTCCCCCGGAGGGGGAGGCTTTGGGAGCGGAGAGAGGCAAGGGGAGCAGCGAAAGAAAGGCTCCCCGGTCGGGGGAGCTGTCAGCCGCAAGGCTGACTGAGAGGGCACTAACGAAAGCAGCTCTTCATACCCCTCTCCGTCTGCCCTTCGGGCAGCCACCTCCCCCAAAGGGGGAGGCTTTGAGAGCGGCACACCAAAGGCTTCCCCAAGGGGGGAGGCTTGGGTGCGGAGACTTTGATATCAGTTTTCAAGGAGTAGTGTATGCATAATCTGGCGCGGAAAATCGACTGGCATCATCTGGCCATGCAGGGGTCCCTCTTTATCGGTGTGGGTGCCGTGTGGAGCTACGGCGCAGTGCTGATGCTCTCCCGGGGACTCAGCAACAGCGCGCTGGGACTCATCACCTGCATCGCCCAGCTGCTGCCCATGGTGCTCCAGCCCCTGACCACCCGCCTCTGCGAAAAGGTGGCGGCGATGACGCCGCGGCGGATGATTTTGCTGCTGTGCGCCGCCTCACTGGTGGTGCTGAGCGCCACCTTCGCCTTTTCCCGGAGCCTGTGGCTGGTGATCTTCTGCTTTATCTGGGTGGCGGTGGCCGCCAACCTCATGATCCCCCTGGTGAACATCATCATGGTGGAGTATATGCTCCGGGGCGTGGATATCAACTACGGCTTCGGCCGCAGCGCCGGGTCTCTGGGCTACGCCTCCGCCTCGGCGGCACTGGGCTTTTTGCTGGAGGGACGGGACGCCATCCTCATCGTACCTGTGATGGCCCTGAGTATGGCACTGCATCTGGTGGCCACCTTCACCTTCCGCTATCCCCTGCCGGGAGAGGAGCAGGAGGAGAAAGGGGCGGAGGAGAGAGAGGCGGACCACCGTGGCTTCCTCCGCAGCCGCAGGGATTTTCTCCTGATGCTGCTGGGCCTTTCCCTGCTGCTGGGGGTACACAATGTGACCAATGTCTACATGGTCCATGTGGTGCGCCGCATCGGCGGCGGTGAGACGCTGCTGGGTCTGGTCATTGGCCTGAGCAGCGGTCTGGAGGTGGTGGGAATGCCCTTTTGCAGCCGCCTCCGGAGAAAGTGGGGCATCGGCGGCGTCATGCGCCTGTCGGCACTGGCCTTCATTGTCCGGATGGTACTGCTGCTGATCGCCCCCAATGCGGCGGTGCTGTTTCTGGCGGCGCTGCTGCAGGTACTCCAGTGCGGCCTCATGCTGCCGGCGGTGGTGTACTATGTGGCGGACACCCTGCCGCTCCATCAGCAGACGGCGGGACAGAGCCTGATGCATCTGTACAACAACTGTCTGGCCCCGGCACTGCTGTCCCTGATGGTGGGGGTAGTGGTGGACCACGGCGGCATCAATACGGCGCTGGGCGCCATGCTGGGACTTATCGTTCTGGGTGTGGTGCTGGTATTCGCCGCATCCAGGAAGAAAGGAGCATAAACCTTGCCCGTGTGCTTATCGGGTAGGCCTCTCGGCCTCGTTTTCCCCGGAACCTCTTCGGTCGGGAGAGGTTATCCCTTTCACTGATCGTTGATATCCCCCCTGTTTTGCCTGTAAAAAGGCAAAACGGGGGGTTTTGTTTTTTTGTAAATGGCTCCCCCGCTGGGGGAGCTGGCTCACCGCAGGTGAGACTGAGAGGGCGCTGACGAGAGCAGTTCTTCGTTGCCCTCTCCGTCTGCCCTTCGGGCAGCCACCTCCCCCAAAGGGGGAGGCAAGGGTACGGGAGGTTTCTTGAGATGTTGTAGGGGGCGATGCCCACATCGCCCCGCCGTCTACCGCGGCAGTTGCGAATGTTTTGCGGGCCGATGTCCCCCAAGGGGACTTCCGTTGGGCGTGGGCATCGGCCCCTACGAAGCCGCAAGGGGTGCGGTGCGCATACCCCTCTCCGTCTGCCCTTCGGGCAGCCACCTCCCCCGGAGGGGGAGGCTTACTCTCCCCCCCAAAGGGGGAGGCTTGGGTGTGGGAGGGGCAAAAATTTTTTTGTTCTTTTTTCACTTTTGCCTTTTTGGGGGCAAAAGTGGGGGCGATGTCCCCTGTTGGTGAAAATACCAACGCAAGGAGGTTTCCCTATGGAACATACCAAGGCCCATAACAGCCCCGAGACGGTGCTGCCCCCTACACCCCCTATCGGCCCTGAGGAGGTGCGCGCCGCAGCCCAGATCCTGAAAGGCTACAAGCAGGGCAAACGCAATCTGGAACAGCGCCTTATTGACAACGAGCAGTTCTGGAAGCTGCGCCACTGGGAGCAGATGGACGCCCGTGGTCAGGGGGCCAACCCCGCCGATCCCCGTCCCCGCAGCGGCTGGCTGGTGAACTGCATCCTGTCCAAGCACGCCGACGCCATGGACGCCTATCCCCAGCCTACGGTGCTGCCCCGTGAGGCAGACGACAGGGAGGAGGCCCGCCGTCTCAGCCGGGTGCTCCCCGTCATTCTGAAAAACGACCGCTTCCGCCGCACCTATTCCGATGCATGGTGGCGCAAGCTCAAGTCCGGCTGCGCCGTCTACGGCGTGTTCTGGGACAGCACCCGACTGGGGGGCATGGGGGATATCACCGTCCGCAGCATGGATATCCTCAACCTCTTCTGGGAGCCGGGCATCACCGATATCCAGAAGAGCCCCCATTTCTTCTCCACGGAGCTGGTGGACAACGAGGCACTGGAGGCGGAGTACCCCGCAGTGAAAGGCAAGCTCCACCGCAACGGCATGACCCTCAGCCGTTACCTCTACGACGATCAGGTGGACACCTCTCAAAAGTCGGTGGTGGTGGACTGGTATTACCGCAAGGGAGGGCTGCTCCACTTCTGCAAGTTCGTGGATGAGGAGGTCCTCTACGCCACGGAGAACGACAGTGTCTACGTCCACCGTGGCTGGTACGACCACGGCAAGTACCCCTTCGTCTTTGATAACCTCTTCCCGGAGGAGGGCACGCCCTGCGGCTACGGCTACATCGACCTGTGCAAGAGCGCACAGGAGCAGATCGACCTGATGAATCAGGCCATTTTGAAGAACACTCTGGCGGCGGCCACCCCCCGTTTCTTCATCCGTGACGACGGGGCGGTGAATGAGAACGAGTACGCCGACTGGACACGACCCTTCGTCCACACCAACGGCAATCTGGGTGCCGACTCCATCGCCCCCATCCGCACCGACGGGCTGGACGGGGTGTATGTGGCCTATCTCAACCACAAGATCGCGGAGATGAAGGAGACGGCGGGCAACCGGGATGTGTCCAACGGCGGCACCGCCGCCGGTGTCACCGCCGCCACCGCCATTGCCGCCCTGCAGGAGTCCGGGGGCAAGCTCAGCCGCAACATGATCGACGACAGCTACGAGGCCTTCTCCGATGTGGTGGAGCTGTGCATCCAGCTGATCCGCCAGTTCTACCGCCTGCCCCGCAGTTTCCGTCTCAGCAGCGGACAGGGGATGGAGTTTCTCTCCTACGACGGTACAGGGCTTCAGCGGAAGATGCTCCACGACGGGGTGGTGGAGCGCTACCGTCTCCCCGCCTTCGACCTGGAGATCGGGGCAGAGCAGGAGAGTCCCTACAAGACCATGGAGCACAATCAGCTGGCGCTGCAGCTGTATCAGATGGGCTTTTTCCGCACCGATATGGCGGCGCAGGCCCGAAAGTGTCTGGAGCTGATGGAGTTTAAGAACAAGGATACCCTCCTTGCCGCCATTGCCGCACCCGACCCGGCTGTGGAGATCGGCAAGCTCCGTCAGCAGCTGCTGATGCTCAGTGCGGCGGTGGACAAGGAGAAGGGGACGCATCTGGCGGCGGCCCTGCAGCAGGAGTGGGAGGCCATGGCCCGTGATGATGAGGATGGGGAAACGCCCTCTCCGTCCCCTTCGCTGACAGCGCTCCCCCAGGGCGAGCCTTTGATGCGCAGCACCCCGCGGGGCATGGCGGCCACCATGGAGCGCAGCCGCCGCGCCGCCCGTCAGACGGCCAGACCCCGGTGAGGAAAAGGAGGTATCTATGGAAGAGATGACCAATCTGGAGCAGAGTGTCCCTGAGAACAACGGCGAGGAGTCCTTTGAGGCTCTGATCCGGGGCAGGTACAAGGTGGAATTTGACCAGAAGGTGCAGAAGATTCTGGAGGGGCGGCTCAAGGCCCTCCATCGGGAGAATGCGGCCCTCCGTGCCCGGGGGGAGGCCCGGGAGGCGGCCATGACCCTGCAGCAGCAGGAGATGGCGGCGGCCTGCGACGGCTTTGATGCCCTGCTGCGCCGGGCCGTCCGCTACGGGGCCAGCCGGGCCGGGCAGGACATCGCCCGCTCTCTGTCGGGAGGCCGTGTGGCGGAGAATGGCGGCGGCGGTCACGCCGCAGCGGTGAGCCATGTTGACCCCGCCCGACTGACACAGGCCGAGCGCGCCGACATCCGCCGCCGCGTGGCCCGGGGCGAGAAGGTGAAGTTCAGCTAGCAAGTAACAAGTAACAATTAACAATTAACAATTAAGGCTCCCCCTTTGGGGGAGCTGGCTCACCGCAGGTGAGACTGAGAGGGCGCTGAGGAAGGCACTCCTTCGTTGCCCTCTCCGCCTCGTTTCACTCGGCACCTCCCCCGGAGGGGGAGGCTTGGGGTGCGCTGGGGGAGGCTTGGGTGCGGGGCAAGGAAAATTTTTCTGTTCTTTTTTCCCTTTTGCCTTTTTCAGGGCAAAAGTGGGGGGGAGAACCCCTGTTGGTGAAAGGGTCGTGACCTGCCACTGTGAAAAGATGCGTGCGCTCCCCCCAAGGCGCACGGGAGGGAGAAATTGGGAGAAGAAGGAGAAAGGCTCCCCCTTTGGGCAAGACTCTCCCCGGCGGGGAGAGATGTCGCCGTAGGCGACAGAGAGGGGGGAGGAGAGCTGTCAGCCGCAAGGCTGACTGAGAGGGCGCTGAGGAAGGTGCTCTTTCGTTGCCCTCTCCGTCACGGCTGCGCCGTGCCACCTCCCCCACAGGGGGAGGCGTATTCCCCGCTGGGGAGAGTCTCCCCACAGGGGGAGGCGATTACAAAATTCACAAGGAGGAACTACCAATTATGAGCAATACCAACATGAATACCCAGACTACCGCCGCCCTCAGCGCGGAGATGAAAACCTACTACGGCATGGAGCTGCTGGAAAACGCCAAGCCCGCCCTGGTCCACAACCAGTTCGCTGCCACCCGCGGTGTCCCCGTAGGCGGCGGCAAGACGGTGGAGTGGCGTAAGTTCGGCGCCTTTGACAAGGCACTGACCCCCCTCACCGAGGGCGTGACCCCCGACGGCAGCGGGATCTCCGTCAGCTACATCACCAAGGAGCTGGCACAGTACGGCGACTACACCACCGTGTCCGATATGCTGGATCTCACCGCCATCGACGATGTGGTGCTGGAGATCACCGACCGCCACGGCGCCAATATGGGTCTGACCCTGGACACCGTCACCCGTAACGAGCTGCAGCAGGGCACCAAGGTCCTCTATGCCCCCACCATCAACGGCGACGGCACCGAGAGCGAGGTGCTGTACCGCTATCAGCTGGGCAAGAACAACAAGCTGACCGCCGCACTGGTGAGCCGCGCCGCCACGGCACTGAAGAAGATGAACGCCCCCACCTTTGAGGGCAAGTATGTCTGCATCCTGCACCCCAGCGTGGCCTTCGATCTGCGCAACGACCCCGACTGGATCGCCGCACATCAGTACGCCGCCGCCACGGAGCTGTTCTCCGGCGAGATCGGTGAGCTCCACGGTGTCCGTTTCGTGGAGACCACCGAGGCCAAGATCTTCCGCGCCGACGATCTGCTGGAGGGTCAGCGCAACCTCACCGTCAAGGCCGATGTCACCGACGGCAACACGGTGACGGTAAACGAGGCGCTGCCTGCCGGCGAGCTGATGAGCCGCTATATCCTCGTCAACGGCGTGCGTATGCGCGTGATGACCAACACCGCCGATACCCTGACGCTGGCGGGCAAGATCACCGCCAAGGCCGGCGACACCATCTATCCCGCCGAGGGCGGTGCTGAGGGCGGCGCCGTGTACGGCTGTCTCTTCATCGGTAAGGGCGCCTACGGCGTGATCGACCTCAGCGAGGGCACCGAGGTCATCGTCAAGCCCCGCGGCTCCTCCGGCACCGCCGATCCTCTGGATCAGCGCTCCACCGTGGGCTGGAAGGGCGTTCACGCCGCCGCCATCCTCTACGATGAGTACATCCTCCGTGTGGAGTGCGGCTCTTCCTACTCCGACGAGGACGCGGCGAATTAACAAGTAACAAGTAACAAGTAACAGTTAATAGTTAATAGTTAACAGTTAAGGCTCCCCCGCTGGGGGAGCTGGCTCACCGCAGGTGAGACTGAGAGGGCGCTGACGAAGGCATTTCTTCGTTGCCCTCTCCGCCTCGTTTCACTCGGCACCTCCCCCGGAGGGGGAGGCTTGGGGGGCGTAGGCATCGACCCCTACGACAAGACCGAGGGCGTTTTGCAAGCCCTGTAGGGGGCGGCGTTTACGCCCAACGGAAGTCCTCTTGGGGGACGACGCCCCGCATCAGCGGGCTGTCGACAAGCGCCAGCCCCTACAAGTTCTAGGGGAGGC
>JAFQRI010000121.1 GCA_017410185.1 Oscillibacter sp.
CCTTCACTGCGCAGTAGGAGTCTTTCAGATTCAGCGTTCCGGCCCGAATGGACTTGACCTCCGTACCGAAAAGCTCAATGCCTGCTTCGTATCTGTCCTCCACAAAATAATCGTGGTGGGCTTTTCTGTTCTGCGCCGCAATCTTGACGCCTCGTTTTTCCATAACGGCTCACCTCATTTCGCCGGAAATTCCCAGTTAGTATACCACAATTATCCTTTCTCTTCAAGAGGGCGTGGTTTAATGTTTTCCTATCCTTTACATTCTTGCCTTTTTCACCCGCAATGATACCGGAAAAATATGACCGCTTTCCTATCACGACCTTGCTTTTGCTGCCTGTTCCGGTATATAATAAATTGATTATGTATGACCTTTTTCAACCAAATGACAAGAGGTGTTTTCAATATGGAGCTGACTGAAAAGACGCTGACGCGAACCGACATTTTTTCCGGCAAGGTGGTAAGCCTTCATGTGGACACGGTGGAGCTGCCCGACGGCACCACCTCCATCCGCGAGGTGGTGGAGCATGTGGACGGCGTTGCCGTTCTCCCTCTGGATGAGGACAACAACGTTTTGACGGTGACACAGTACCGCTATGTATTTTCCAAGCCTATGCTGGAGCTGCCTGCCGGCAAGCTGGACCCCGGCGAGGATCCCCGGGTGGGCGCCCTGCGGGAGCTTGCGGAGGAGACCGGCGCTGTGCCGGAGAGTCTGGAAGCTCTTGGCAGCATCGTCCTCTCCCCCGGCTGCTTTGGGGAAACGCTGCATCTTTTCCTGGCACGGGGACTGCACATGGGACAGCAGCATCTGGACGAGGGGGAATTTCTGAATGTGGAGCGCATCCCCTTTGATACGCTCTACCGCCGTATTCTCACCGGCGAGGTGGATGATGCCAAGACCGTTACCGCAGTTTTGAAGACCAAGCTGCTGCTGGGCCTGTAAAGGAGGAGCTTTATGAATGAGCAAAAAACCGTTCTCATCGTGGAAGATGAGAAAAACATCGTGGATATTCTGCGCTTCAATCTGATGCGTGAAAATTATAAAACCATTGAGGCTTATGACGGCGAGGACGGTCTTGAGAAAGCCAGGACCGAAAACCCCGACCTGATCCTGCTGGACGTTATGCTGCCGAAAATGATCGGCTTTGACGTTTGCCGTCAGCTCCGGCAGGAGGGAAACAATGTTCCCGTCATCATTCTCACCGCCCGTGAGGAGGAAACCGACAAGGTCCTCGGTCTGGAGATCGGCGCCGATGACTATATCACCAAGCCCTTTTCCATGCGGGAGCTCATTGCCCGTGTGGGCGCCAACATCCGCCGCAGCGCCATGATCTCCGCAGCCGGCTCCGCCGCCGGTGAAGACAAGGCCATGCCTGTTTCCGGCGATCTTTCCATCAATACGGACAGCCATCAGGTCTTCCGTGCTGGGAAGGCCATCGACCTGACCCAGCGGGAATATGAGCTGCTCACCTTCCTGGCCAGCCACCCCAACAAGGTCTACTCCCGCGTGGATCTGATGGAGCAGGTTTGGAATTACGGCTATGTGGGCGATGACGTGCGCACCGTGGATGTGACGGTGCGGCGGCTGCGGGAAAAGATCGAAAAAGATCCTGCCAACCCCGTTTATATCCTGACCCGCCGGGGTGCAGGCTACTATTTCGCAGTATAATCCCATGGGAGATCGCCGCTCCCGATATCCTGACATAAGGACGGTGAGGAAATGTTCCGAAGCCTTCATATGAAGCTGACACTGATCCTTCTGCTGCTGATCTCTTCCCTGATGGCAGTGGTAGGCGCCTTCCTGACCACCAGCGTTTCCAGCTTCTATATTGACACCTTCTATCAGCAGATCGACAGCGTCTTCAGTCCGGAGCGGGAAGACATCGTCTCCTCCCTGCGGCAGGCCGCTGCTGCCGGCGGTGTGGATCTCATGGGCGATATGATGGACGCCAACGCCGGTTCTCTCGGTATCGACTACCATACCCGCAACTATTTTATTCTTGACGGAAAAAATGGCTCCTATCTCACCGGCTCCGCTGAGGAAAGCGACCTGCCCCGGGAACAAAGCGCCAATCTCCTCTCCGCCCGCAACGCGGTGCTTCGCCGGGATGAGACCTTTGTGGCCGATGAAAGCAGCATTGCCAGCAACTATATGGATGTGGCCATCCCCATTATCGGGGGCGACAATGCCTATATCATTTATATTCTGGACACCAAGGACACCGTTTCCGGCCTGAACGACCAGCTTTTCAGCATCATCATGCAGGCTCTTTTTATCGGTCTTCTGATCTCGGTGCTGCTGAGCTTCCTTCTCTCCAAGACCATGGTAGGCCCCATCGAGAAGCTGACCGCCGGCGCTGAGCGCGTTGCCGCCGGCAACTTTGAAAGTGAGCTGCCCATCGAGTCGGACGATGAGATCGGTATCCTTACGGGAACCTTCAATGAGATGGCAGGCGTGCTGCAGTCCACTCTGGCAGCTGTGGAAAATGAGCGCAACAAGCTGGACACCCTCTTCCTGCATATGACCGACGGCGTGGTGGCCTTTGATAATTCCGGAAACCTGATCCACTGCAACCCTGCCGCTTCCTCCATGCTTCAGCGTGAGGTAAGCGGAACCTACGGCGATCTTTTCGGAGACCGCTTCCCCTTTGAAGCTGTTATGGCGATACAGCGCCCCAACTTTCTGGAGGATGATCTCATCGCAGGCGAAAAGCACCTGGAGCTGTATCTGGCCCCCTTCTCCGACGCCTCCAGCGGTGGTGTGCTGGCCGTTCTCCACGATGTGACGGAGCATCACCGCAACGAGGAGCGCCGCAAGGAGTTCGTGGCAAACGTGTCCCACGAGCTGCGCACGCCCCTGACCAACGTTCGAAGCTATGCGGAAACACTGCGCAGCGCCGGCGGCGATATCCCTCCCGATATGGCCAACAATTTCCTTGACATCATCATTACCGAAACCGACCGCATGACCAACATCGTGCAGGATCTGCTGACCCTCTCCCGTCTGGACGCAGGCAACGCCGAAATGGTCCTCTCCCGCTTCTCCTTTGCCGACGCCATCTCCAGCGTTGTGCGCTCCAGCGCCCTCAACGCCAAGCAGCGCAGCCATACTCTTGCCTGCGAGATGGAAGCCGACCTTCCTCTCATCGTCGGTGACCGCAACCGCCTGGAGCAGGTCATGATGAACATTGTGGGCAACGCCATCAAGTACACCCCCGACGGCGGCGATATTCAAGTCACTGCCGGCGCCCTGGCAGACTCTGTCTGGATGGAAGTGCGCGACAACGGTATCGGTATTCCCGAAAAAGACCGGGAGCGTATTTTCGAGCGCTTTTACCGTGTGGATAAAGCCCGCTCCCGGGAATCCGGCGGCACCGGCCTTGGCCTTTCCATCGCCCGGGAGATCGTGCAGCGCCATCACGGCACTCTGGCACTGGCCGACCACGAGGGTCCCGGCACCACCATCCGTCTCACCCTGCCCATCGCGCAGCCTCACAGCACCCAGTAAACACTCGCGGAAAGGAGTACAGTTATGGATCAAAAACAGCATGACCTCCGGAATTTCCGGCAGAATATCCTCATTACCCTGCTCTCCTTTTCCGCTGTGTTTCTCCTGATCGTCACACAGATCACTTCCCGTTCCGCTGTGTTTTCTCCCACTGCGGGAGGGGCCTCCATGGAAGACAGCTCCGCAAGCAGCAGTGTTTCTTTCATTGCCCCGGTGCGGGTAGCCGTCAGCGGATCCTATGGCCGCTACGGCAGCATCACCCTGACGACCTCCACTGCTTCTGAGGAATTTTCACAGCTGGGCCCTCTTTTGAGCGATGTACTGAATACAGCACAGGGATACATCCCCTGCACACAGGAGGAATTTTTCTCCGCCCTTGACGATCCATCCGTATATTACGATTTTCTCACCGCCCTTCCTCTTTCCATTCTCGCTGAACTGGTCAACACCGAGCTCGACGCCAGCCTTTCCGCCCGCTATCTGGTCATCACCGTGCAAAATCAAAACCGGGTCTTTCTCTATCTTCAGGATGATACTGACCGGTGCTTCTCCTGCCCCTCCACGCTTTCTCCCTCTGATCTGGATAAGCTGATCGGCCAGTTTGAACAGGGCAATGCCCTCTTTGCCTTTGAATGTGAAAAGGAATATGCTGATGGCGCCCGGTCGATCCATCCTCTTTCCCTGTTCCTGCCGGATGCGGAATTGTCCCTTCCCGTCCTGCAGGCAGAAAACACCCTTGCTCTCTCCGGCAGCCTTCTCTCTGCCCTGTCCTTCAACCCCTACACCCAGACCCGCTGGACAGAGGGCAGCGGCACGGAAGTCGTCGTGGACGGTGACCGCACCCTCCGGCTGGAGAACAACGGCACCCTTTCCTACCGCAGCGGCGGAAGCAGCGCTTTGACCCTTGGAAACGCGCTTTCTCTTTCGGAAACCGTAACAGAGACTCTGACGCTTTTGAATCACCTGCTGCCTGATGAAACAGACGCCGGACTTTACCTCACCGGGATCAGTACCGCCAGCGAATCCACCACCATGACATTCTCCTATCAGTATCAGGGGATCCCTATTCGCCTTGCAGGCGAGGAATCTGCCGCGCAGGTAACGGTTTCCAACGGCGCTGTTTCTTCTATCACCATGACCTGCCGGGCCTATCACGCCGGTGAGGAGACCGGCATCCTGCTTCCTCTGCGTCAGGCCCTTGCCATCGCTTCCAGCCAGACGGGAGCGGAATTGCTGATCGGTTATGCCGACTTTGGCGACAGCACTGCCGCGCCCCAGTGGCTGTGCGAATGATATCTTTGACATACCGGGAAAGGAGGGCTCTTTATGGAACGCTACCGCTTAAAAAACATTATCATTTTGATCCTGCTGCTGGTGAATGTATCCCTGATGAGCTCTTTGTTTTACCGTCAGGCCGAAAAGCACACCATGATGCAGAGAACAGAGGATGAGCTGATATCTCTTTTTTCCGCCTATGATATCACGCTCTCTCCCGGAACCATCTCCTGGAAAACTCCCCCCGGAGAGATCTCCATGTCCCGCAGCGCAGAACTTGAGCAGGAGCTTGCCGCCTTCCTTCTGGGCAGCGACTTTCGCTCTGCCGCGCAGGGCGGCATCAACATCTACTCTTCCGCATCCGCATCCCTGCAGACACGAACCAACGGAGAGTTCGACGCGGTCTTTTATCACGCACCGGAGGATACCGGGGCGTTCTGCAAAGAGCTTTGCGCCCTCCTCTCCTGCAGCGCGCCCACATTTTCTCTGGATGAACAGGGAAACGGCTCCGCTTCGGCTGTGTGCCAGTATGAAAACCAGCCCATTTACAACGCTGCCGTAACATTTACTCTGGAAAACGGTCTAATCACCGCTGTTTCCGGTATGCTGCTTCCTGCTGACGGCATCTCCCGGACTACCGGCGAAGAGCTCTCCTGCCCGGCCGCTTTGACCGCCTTCCTTGATATGCTTCTTGAAGAAGGCACCGTCGGCTCTTCGATCCTGAACACCTACGTCTGCTATGAGCTGCAGCGCACTCCTGCCTCCGCCATTTCTCTCAACAGTGTCTGGTGCATCGAAACCGATGTTTCAAACTATTATGTAAACTCCATAACCGGAACGATCACCGTCGGCTAAACGATTTTCCTCTACGAAAATCTGTTTAAGGGTTTACAATTCCTGCACAGATGTGTTATGATACGTTATATTGAAATATTATGGCTTTTTGCGCAGTCTTGCCGGCGGCATCTCCGGCGCTTTGTGCCATTTCCTGTTTATTATGATTTTTACCGCTGGTATAGCCTGGCTCGCTCCGGGTAAACTGTAAGCGGTTGTTCAAAATATCTGTCTTGAAGAGAGGGTCAAGATTTTGACAAAATACATTGTTCAGGGTGGAAAACCCCTGTTTGGCGAAGTTGATATCAGCGGTGCCAAAAATGCCGCTGTTGCCATTATCCCCGCTGCCCTGATGGTGGACGGGGTCTGCCGCATTGAGAATATTCCCCAAATTTCTGACGTGACTATGAGCCTGCGGATCCTGGAGCGTTTGGGCGCTGTGATCCGCTCCATCAATCCCCACACGGTGGAGATCGACTGCACCCGCATCCATTCCACCCGCACCGATTATGAGCTGAGCCGGAAGATCCGCGCCTCCTATTACCTCATCGGTTCTCTGTTGGGCCGCTTTGGTCAGGCTGAGGTGGCTATGCCCGGCGGCTGCAATTTTGGCGGCGTGCGTCCCATTGACCAGCACGTCAAGGGCTTTACCGCTCTGGGCGCCAAGGTGGTGGTGGAAGGCGGCTTTATCCGCGCTTTCACAGAGCGCGGCCGTTTGAAGGGTGCCAACATCTATCTGGATGTTGTCTCCGTAGGCGCCACCATGAACATCATGATGGCTGCCGCCATGGCGGAAGGCCTTACGGTGATCGAAAACTGCGCCAAGGAGCCTCACATCGTGGACCTTGCCAACTTCCTCAACTCCATGGGCGCCAACATCCGCGGCGCCGGTACTGACACCATCAAGATCCAGGGTGTGGATCGTCTTACCGGCGGTACCTATGCCATCATCCCCGACCAGATCGAAGCCGGCACCTATATGGCAGCTGTTGCCGCCACCGGCGGTCAGATCCTGGTCAAGAACATCATTCCCAAGCATATGGACTGCATCACCGCCAAGCTCATC
This sequence comes from Oscillibacter sp., assembly GCA_017410185.1. Classification (GTDB taxonomy): domain Bacteria; phylum Bacillota; class Clostridia; order Oscillospirales; family Oscillospiraceae; genus Oscillibacter. Next base: position 6,681 of record JAFQRI010000121.1, read on the forward strand.
GAAATGGGCGTTGAGGTGGAGGAGCATGAGGACACCCTTCTGGTCCGCCGCACCGGTGATCTCCAGCGCACCAACATCAAGACGCTCCCCTACCCCGGCTTCCCCACGGATATGCAGCCCCAGATCACCGCGGTGCTTTCCCTTGCCAAGGGGACCTCTCTGGTAACTGAGAGCGTGTGGAACAGCCGCTACCGCTATGTGGACGAGCTCAAGCGCATGGGCGCCAACATTCAGGTGGATGACAAGACCGCCGTTGTGGAGGGTGTGGACCATCTCACCGGCGCGCCCATTCAGGCCTATGATCTGCGTGCAGGCGCCGCCTGCGTCATTGCTGCTCTGGCCGCTCACGGCGAGAGCGAGATCAGCGGCGTGCAGTATATCGAGCGCGGCTATGAGGATATCATTCTCAAGCTGCAGGCCCTTGGCGCCAACATTCGCTCTGTAGAGGTGGATGAAGAGGATGCTGTCAGCGTCCGTATCGGATAACTTTGGACTTCAGGCAGCTGCCGGAGGGAACCACCGGCGTTCTCCCCCGGCAGCTGCTTTATGCTTTTGTGAGGAAATTTTGACCACGATACATACATTTGCCAGCGGTTCCTCGGGGAACGCGCTGCTTTTCTCATGCAATGGGAAGCACATCCTTGTGGATGCGGGGATCTCCTGCCGCCGCATCACCGCGTCTATGAAACAGCTTGGTCTGTCGCCGGAAGATCTGGACGGTGTTTTGATCACCCACTGCCACAGTGACCATATCTCCGGCCTGCAAACGCTGCTCAAGCACACTGCCTTTCCCATCTGGGGCTCTGAGCGCACCTGCCGTGAGCTGGAATACCGGCTCCCCGGCATCCGTCCCCGTCTGGAGGCGCTGCCCTTGATGACCGGCACTTGCCTTGGCTGCTGCACTGTGATCCCCTTTCCCACCTCTCACGACGCCCCCGGCAGCTGCGGCTACCGGCTGGACAGCGCCTGCGGAAATGCCGGCATTTTGACGGACACCGGTTATGTCACGCCGCAAGCCCGGGAAGTCCTGCGGGGCGTGGAGCTGGCTGTTCTGGAAGCCAATCACGACGTGGAAGCCGTCCGCAGCGGCCCCTATCCCTACTATCTCAAGGCCCGTATTCTGGGACGGGAGGGCCATCTTTGCAATGAGGACGCCGCCCGCTTTGCCGTGGAGCTGACGGAAAGCGGCACTGCGGAGCTGATCCTTGCCCATCTCAGTCAGGAAAACAACACCCCCGCCATGGCAAAACATGCCGTGGAAGTGGCTCTGAGCGCCGCGGAGCTCTCCCCCCGCCTTTCCGTTGCCCCCCGGCAGGAGCTCAGTGCCGCCCACACCATTGAGGAGGCTGTATGCAGAAGGTAACCATTCTTTGCGTTGGCAAGCTGAAGGAAAAATTCTATACGGAAGCTGCCGCAGAATACGTGAAGCGGCTTGGTCGGTTCTGCAAGATCGAGATCACAGAGCTGAGTGAGGAGCGTCTTCCTGACGATCCCTCCCCCGCGCAGATCGAGGCGGCCCTTGCCAAAGAAGGCGATGCCATCAAGGCAAAGCTCCCCCCCTCCGCCATGATCATCGCCATGTGTGTGGAGGGAAAAACCATGTCCAGCGAAGCCCTTGCCGCCCTGATGGCGCAGGGCGCCAATCAGGGCCAGAGCCATCTGGTGTTTCTCATCGGCGGCTCCTTCGGCCTCCATCCCAGTGTGAAATCTCTGGCCGCCGTGCGGCTTTCCATGTCCCCCATGACGTTTCCCCATCATCTCGCCCGTGTCATGCTTCTTGAGCAGATCTACCGGGGATACCAGATCAACACAGGCTCCCGGTACCACAAGTAATTTCAAAACTTTTCAAATACACAAGGAGGAATTTCAACTATGGATTTCATGAAGGAATATGAAAAGTGGCTCTCCAGCCCCGTCCTTTCCGACGCGGAGCGTGCAGAGCTGGAGTCCATCAAGAACGACCCCAAGGAGATCGAGACCCGCTTCTACGGTCCTCTGGAGTTCGGCACCGCAGGTCTGCGCGGTATTATGGCCGTGGGCCTGCATAACATGAACATCCATGTGATCCGCTGGGCGACTCAGGGCTTTGCCGATGTGATCTCCGCCGAGGGGGAGGAGGGCAAGCGCCGGGGCGTCGCCATCTGCATGGACTGCCGCAACAACTCCTACGCCTTTGCCAAGGCCGCCGCTGAGGTGTGCGCCGCCAACGGCATCCATGTGCGTATCTTTGAGTCTCTGCGTCCCACGCCCGAGCTGAGCTTTGCCGTTCGTGCCTACAACTGCCAGGCCGGCATCAATGTTACCGCCAGCCACAACCCCAAGGAGTACAACGGCTACAAGGTCTACTGGCAGGATGGCGCCCAGCTTCCCCCCC
>JAFQRI010000122.1 GCA_017410185.1 Oscillibacter sp.
CATCGCCCGTGACGTGAAGCCCGGCGGCGTGTTCCTGATCAACTGCCAGTGGAACGACGAGGAGCTCAGCGCCAACCTCGACGCTGCTTCCAAGCGTTACATCGCGGAGAACAACGTTCAGGTCTACACCATCAACGCCATCGACCTGGCCAAGGAGCTGGGCATGGGCAAGCGCACCAACACCATCCTGCAGTCCGCCTTCTTCGCTCTGGCCAACGTCCTCCCCGCTGAGGAAGCCATCCAGTACATGAAGGACGCTGCCACCCACTCCTACCTGAAGAAGGGCCAGGACGTCGTCGACATGAACCACAAGGCCATCGACGCCGGCGCCACCGCCTTCAAGAAGTTCGAGGTTCCCGCTGACTGGGCCACCGCTACCGACGTTGCCGAGGAGACCAAGCTCGCCGGCAAGCCCGAGCTGGTGGAGATGGTCAAGGGCATTCTGGAGCCCGTCTCCCGTATGGACGGCGACAGCCTGCCTGTTTCCACCTTCGTCAAGCACGTTGACGGTCAGTTCGAGCTGGGCGCTGCCGCTTACGAGAAGCGCGGCGTTGCCACCTCCGTTCCCACCTGGGACGCTACCAAGTGCATCCAGTGCAACAACTGCGCATTTGTCTGCCCCCATGCCACCATCCGTCCCTTCGCTCTGACTGAGGAAGAGGCTGCCAAGGCTCCCGCCGCTGCCAAGATCGTTGACATCAAGGCCGGCAAGGGCAAGGGCGTTTACAAGTACACTCTCGCCGTGTCTCCTCTGGACTGCATGGGCTGCGCCGTGTGTATCGGCCAGTGCCCCGTCGGCGCTCTGACCATGGTCGACCAGGTTCAGGAAGCCGCTCAGCAGGAAGTCTTCAACTACTGCGTTGCTGAGGTTGCCGAGAAGAAGGATATGCAGGACAACACCGTCAAGGGCAGCCAGTTCAAGCAGCCCATGCTGGAGTTCTCCGGCTCCTGCGCCGGCTGCGCCGAGACCAGCTATGCCCGCCTGATCACCCAGCTCTTCGGCGATCATATGTACATCTCCAACGCCACCGGTTGCTCCTCCATCTGGGGCGGCCCCGCTGCTACCTCTCCCTACTGCACCAACAAGGCTGGCCAGGGTCCCGCATGGTCCAACTCCCTGTTCGAGGATAACGCTGAGCACGGCTTGGGCATGTATCTGGGCCAGCAGGCTATCCGTGACCGTCTGATCGGTCAGGTCAAGGAGATGGCCGCCAATGAGAAGGCTTCCGAGTCCTTCAAGGCCGCTGTTGAGGAGTTCCTCGCCACCAAGGATAACGGCAATGCCAACGCCGCCGCCACCACCGCTCTGATCGCTGAGTTGGAGAAGGCTGCCGCTGAGGGCTGCCCTGTTGCTCCCGTGGTTCTGGCCGACAAGGAGTACCTCAGCAAGAAGTCCATGTGGATCTTCGGCGGTGACGGCTGGGCTTACGACATCGGCTTCGGCGGTGTTGACCACGTCCTCGCTTCCGGCAACGACGTCAACATCTTCGTCTTCGATACCGAGGTCTACTCCAACACCGGCGGTCAGGCTTCCAAGGCTTCCAACATCGGTCAGGTGGCTCAGTTCGCCGCTGCCGGTAAGGAAATGAAGAAGAAGTCCCTGGCTGAGATCGCCATGAGCTACGGCTACATCTACGTTGCTCAGGTCGCCATGGGCGCCAATCCCTCTCAGACCCTGAAGGCCATCCAGGAGGCCGAGGCTTATCCCGGTCCCTCCCTCATCATCGGCTACGCTCCCTGCGAGATGCACTCCATCAAGGGCGGCATGATGAACTGCCAGAAGGAAATGAAGAAGGCTGTCGAGTGCGGCTACTGGAACCTGTTCCGCTTCAATCCCGCTGCTGAGGGCGGCAAGTTCACCCTCGACTCCAAGGCTCCCGCCGGCGGCTATCAGGAGTTCCTGATGAACGAGGCTCGTTACTCTCGCCTGACCCGCGAGTTCCCCGAGCGCGCCACCGTGCTCTTCGAGCGCAACGAGAAGGCTGCTATGGAGCGCTACGATCACCTGCTCAAGCTCAAGGCCATGTACGAGGGCTAATCGCCTGAGGCTTGCCTGAGTTTATAAGGTAACAATAAAAGGTCCGTGGGCGAAAGCCCACGGACCTTTTATACGAGAAAATCCCCCGATTTTTCTAAAATCGGGGGATTTGGCATCTTATTTTCCGCAGCGGTTTTTCAGTTCCCGGGCGGTGACGGCGTAACCCTGCTCTGCCCATGTGTCCTTGGGGATCGCAGGACAATTTTCGCCCCGTTTTTCGTAAATAGCGGCGATCACCCTTTCCAGAAGGCGGGGATTCTTGGCGAGAATAGGGCCGGTGAGGTGGGAGCCAATGACATTTTTGCAGAGGAAACCCTCGGCACCACCCTTTGTCTCATTGCCAAAGCCAAGTGCTGTGGCGGTGAGGAAGGGAGTTTCCACGCCGGTGAGAAGGGAACTTTTGTTCATAAAGCCTACTACGGCGTCGTTGTAAAGAGAGGTGGTGCCGTACACATCCTCCACGATGCGCCTGGCCTGTTGTTTTGCGGTGAAGCTGCCAAGGCCAATGCCGGAGTATTCTCTGCCCTGTTCGTCGAAAATGGTCTTGCCCAGCAGCTCTATGGCGGTGCCGCAAAAGAGCATAGGGGTACCCCTTTCCGCGGCTTTTTTCACCTCATCTCCGTGGCGGACAAAGTCCTCCAGAGCGAATTTCTGGCGCTTTTCCGTGCCGGCGCCCATGAAGAGGAAATCGGCGCCTTCAATATCAGCCTCGTCACCCATCTCCACGTAAGTGATGGTGACGGCATTGCCCATCTTTTCCAGCATTTGGGAGAGGACAGAAAGATTGGCGTAGCTTCCGTAAAGGCTCATGAGGTCAGGGTAAAAGTGAATGAGATTCAGTTCCATGCTCATGCCTCCTTTTCCGTCAGTGCCAGCAGCTTGTCCCGGTCAGAGAAGCAGGTGACAACGTAGAGATCCTCGCTGCCGGTTGCCTTCAGGGCTTCGGCGGCGTCGGCAATGGCGGGAATCACCTGCCACTTGCCCTCGGTCAGGGCAGAATAGGCAAAGCGCTGGGCGAGATCATTGCAGTACTGGCCGGAGAGGATCACCCGCTGCACATGATCGGCAGAGAGCTGATCAAAGTCGATGTCCCACAGCCAGCTGGTCTCACTGGTGAAATATTTGCGGCTCACGGCATCCACGATGATCAGCACGCTGCAGGGAATCCTGGTGGAGGCGATGTAACGCAGATTGGTGTCGTAAGCGATGGAATTTTCGTGCTTGGAGGTGAGGAGGGTGCCGTGATGCGCTCCCAGACGGAAGGTCTGCATGCGCCCGTTTTTCAAAACGTAGTTGCTGATGACCGTCTGTGCGATGCGGCCCTCGACACCTACCCGGCAGCAAACAGCGTAGGCTGCCAGAATGTTGTATACATTATAAATGCTGCGGAAGGCAAGAGACACCGTGTAGGTATCGTCCAGCGTCAGAGTACCCTGCTCCAGATCCACAGCGGTGGCAGTGAAGTCCGTGCGGTGCTTGCCGTGGCCGCACTTGGGGCAGAGATAGGCGCCGATATGGTTGTAATGGACATAGGCGTAGTCCATCCTTCCGCCGCACACTGGGCAGTGGGCGCCGTCGTGGTAGATGCCGGTGGGCTCGCTGACGGAAATGGAGCACTTGTCAAGACCGAACCACTGTACCTTCTCCTGCCCCCTTGCAAAGCAGGAGGAGAGGGGATCGTCGGCGTTGAGGATCAGCTCGGTATCGGGATGAATGGCGGGAAGAATGGCATCATACACGCTTTCGGGATGGCCGTTGCGGGTCATCTGATCCCGGTAGAGGTTGGTGATGACGAAATGGGTGGGGTGGAAGAAACGGAAGCTCTGCACGGCATAGCGCTCATCGGACTCAATGAGCAGAACGTCAGCCTTCACCTTGCCGGAGAATGTAGCGTTATTGAGTACCAGCGTGGTGACACCCTCGATTTGGTTGGAGCCTTCCTCGTTGTAGACTACCCGCTTGCCGCCGGCGCGCAGGATAGCGGCGATCATTTCCACCGTAGAGGTCTTGCCGTTGGAGCCGGTGACTGCGATGATGCTGGGGGGCAGCTCCACGCGGCGGAGGATATCAGGGCAGATCTTCAGGGCATATTTGCCGGGCAGAGAGCTGCCCTTGCCCACGAGCTTGCCTACAAAACGCAGCAGCTTGCAGGCGAGAATGGCAAGGAACATGCGCATTCAGTCCATCTCCTTTTCAGAAAAGTCCCGGATCTCTGCGATGGCGCGAACGGAAGCGCCGTCGGAATTCTCGTATTTCAGGGGCAGGGCGAAGAGCTGCAGATCGCTGCGGCCCACCACCTTTTTCAGGCACAGGCACTCAATGATCACAAGGCCGCCCTCCATCAGCACCTTGTGAGCGGGGAAGGTGGTGGTGGAAACAGCGTCAATGCTGATGGCATCGGTACCCACGCCCTTGAGACCGCAGGAAACCAGATACTGGGCAGCTTCAGGGGTGGGATAGGCAAACCCGTCCTCAAAGAAGCTGTTGTCCGGCCAGCGTTTTTCCCAGCCGGTGTAAAAGAGCACGAAATCCACGCTGCGCAAAAGGCCGTTCTGCGCCTTGAGATAGTCCAGCGTGATGGAGTCCCGGTCACTGACGTCCAGCACCACGGCCCGGCCGCAGAAGGAGGAGATGGGCAGTTCGTCCAGTGTGGAGCCGTTGGGCAGCATGTGGTAGGGGGCGTCCATGTGGGTGCCGGTGTGGGAGACCATGCTGATCTGAGTTTCGCGATAGCCGTTCTGCTCCAGCGTGGCGGCCTTGAACAGGCGGGGGGTAGGGGTGCCGGGATAAACAGGCATTTCCCGGGAAATGGTATGGGTCAAATCCAGAATCATGGGGCAGTACGCTCCTTTTTTGTGTTTTCAAGATAGATCATCAGGGCGGCGATGTCCGCGGGGGATACGCCGGAGATGCGCCCTGCCTGTCCCAGATCCAGAGGGCGGACGGCAGAGAGTTTTTCCCGGGCTTCCAGACGGAGGCCCTGAATGCTGTTATAGTCAAGGGTTTCGGGAAGGGTGTGGGATTCCAGCCGCCGCAGGTCTTCCACCTGCTTTTGCTGGCGCTGGATGTAGCCCTCGTATTTTACGGAGATCTCCACCTGCTCCACAATGTCGCCGCTCAGCTCCGGACGGGTGGGATCAAAGGGAGCAAGATCCTCATAGTGGAGCTGGGGGCGGCGCAGAAGATTGATGAGGGGACAGCCGCTGGGAGCGTCGGAGGTTCCTTTTTCTGTGAGCATCTGACTCAAAGCGGGGGAGGGGACAACGCCGATGCGGGTAAGACGACGGATCTCCCGCTCAACAGCGTCATATTTGGCAGTTACGGCCGCCATGCGCTCCTCGTTCACAAGGCCGAGCTCGTAGCCCCGGCGGGTAAGACGCTGGTCAGCGTTGTCCTGCCGAAGGACCAGACGGTACTCGCTGCGAGAGGTCATAATGCGGTAAGGCTCATTGGTGCCCTTGGTCACAAGGTCGTCGATGAGGGTGCCGATGTAGCTTTCCGAGCGGGAGAGGATAAAGTCGCTCTCGCCCCGGAGCTTTCTTGCGGCATTCACGCCGGCAACAAAGCCCTGCACGGCGGCTTCCTCATAGCCGGAGGAACCATTGAACTGTCCCGCCCCGTAAAGGCCGGGGACAGTTTTGACCTCCAGCGTAGGCTTGAGTGCCAACGGGTCAATGCACTCATATTCAATGGCGTAGGCGGGGCGGGTCATCACCGCGCGGCGCAGCCCCGGTACGCTGTGGAGCATCTCGATCTGCACATCCTCGGGAAGAGAAGAGGAGAAGCCCTGAATGTAAAGCTCCTCGGTGTTCACCCCCATGGGTTCCACAAAGAGTTGATGGCGCTCTTTGTCGGGAAAACGGACGATTTTTGTTTCAAAGGAGGGACAGTAGCGAGGGCCGATACCAGTGATGGAGCCGGAATACATGGGGGCGCGGTGGAGGTTTTCCCGCACGATGCGGTGGGTCTCCTCGCTGGTCCATGTAAGATAGCACACAGCGCGGTTATTCAGGGGAGCTGTAGTGCTGTAGGAGAAGGGAACGGGAATATCGTCTCCCGGTTGGAGTTCCATCTCATCAAAATCCACGCTGCGGGCGTTCACCCGGGGCGGGGTGCCGGTCTTAAAGCGGCGGAGGGGAAGCCCCAGCTTGAGAAGAGAGTCAGTGAGACGCTTGGCGGCGTGCATGCCGTCGGGGCCGCTGTCTTCAATACATTCGCCCACGATGGTCTGGGCAGAGAGATAGGTTCCGGTGGCAAGAATAACGGCTTTCACTTCAAAAACCGCGCCGGTGGTCAGGACCACGGCAGAAACGGCGCCGGTCTCATCGGTCCTTACCTCCGTCACCTCACCCTGGCGAAGGGTGAGATGCTCCTGCCGTTCCAGTGTCCATTTCATTTCTTCCTGATAGGCGCGGCGGTCAGCCTGGGCCCGCAGGCTCCACACGGCAGGGCCTTTGCCCCGGTTCAAAAGGCGGTACTGGATGCAGCACTTGTCCGCCGCCCGGGCCATTTCGCCCCCCAAAGCGTCCAGCTCCCGCACCAGATGGCCCTTGCCGGTGCCGCCAATGGCGGGGTTGCAGGGCATGTTGCCCACAGCGTCCATATTGATGGTGAAAAGGATGGTCTCCAGTCCCAGACGGGCGGCGGCAAGAGCGGCCTCAATGCCTGCGTGACCGGCGCCCACGACGGCGATATCAAATTTTCCGGCAATAAATTCCGTCATAACCTGTTATCCTTGTTTGGTGTGAAGTGTGAGGATGGCGATCTCCGGTCGGTTCAAAAAGCGGAAGCTCCGCCCGGAGTTTCCAAGGCCCCGTGTGGCAAAAAGGGTGGAGCCGTTTTCTTCGTAGAACCCTGCCATATGGGTAGGGAAAAGTTCAAAGTCGTTGCCCACGAGACCGTCGGTAAAGGGCAGGCGCCAAATGCCGCCGTGTCCGTGGCCGGAAAGCACCAGATCCGCCCCCAGAAAGCTGTACTGGGTGGGGAAGCGGTTGCCCCGGTGGGCAAGAAGCAGCCAGAAGGAATCGCCGTGCTCGGCATAGAGCTCGGTGGTGAGCTGCTCAGGAGTCTTCTGATCGGCATAGCCGTTGGGATCGTCGATGCCGGCAAGTATGATCGTGTCACCGTTTCGCTCCAGAGGGACATATCGGTTGGAAAGAACCGTAACGCCCTCATGCTCCAGCCGTTTTTTCAGCGCCGGCACATCGCCGTTGGCCCACTCGTGGTTTCCGGTAATGTAGTAGGTGGGGGCGATGGCACTGAGGCCTGCGGCAACAGTTTCCGCAAAGCCGTCCTTCGCTCCCCGGAAGCGGTCTTCCAGATCTCCCAGAAAGAAAATATACTCCGGCGCTTGAGCGTTCAGGGCGGAAAAAAGCTCCTCATTTTTCTCACCGAACTCCGCGCCGTGAAGATCGCTGATGACCGCGATGCGGCAGCCGTCAAACCCATGGGGGAGGCGGGCAAAGGAGCGGTCAAAAAAAGAGAGCTGCAGCGTGGAATTCTCCCAGTGGAGATATCCTGCTGCAAGGGCGGCTGCGGCCAGAAGCGCCGGCAGGAGACGGCGGTGTTTGGTTGTTTTGCGGGCCATTGTCTTCCTCCTGCGCAAAATGGGATCACAGCATATATTTTATCATAGTAGTATAGGGATTGCGAGAGAAAAAATATACAAAGAGCATCGTACTTTGGGAAAAATTCCACACTCGAGCGTCAAAAAGTGACCAAAAAGGAGAATTGGCGGCTTGTTGGGCCGGAAAGGAAAGTGAGGGAGAAACGAAAAAGTCAAGATGTATTTTCCCGGTATTTCGGGATACTTTTTGTAAAAAACGTAAAAAACGTAACGCTTGCGCATGACGGAGGGAAATATTTGTTTGCAAATACGCAAGGCTGTGCTACAATAAGATATCCTAATTTTGAGACTCTGAAAAGGAGTGATCGTATGCAAAACATGTTTTGGATCGGTTTCTTAGGTGCAGTGGTGGCGGGTTTGTTCGCCGTTATGCAGGCCAAAAAAGTCATGGCCTACTCTGAGGGGACCGAGCGGATGCAAAAGCTTGCCGAGGCGATCCGTGAGGGCGCCAACGCCTACCTCAAGCAGCAGTACACCACTGTTTTCAAGGTGTTCGTGGTGGTGTTCGCAGCGCTGCTGGTCATGGCCTTTGCCACCGGCGGCGAAATGCTCTCCAAGTTCACCCCCTTTGCCTTTGTCACCGGCGGCATCTTCTCCATGCTGGCAGGTCTTGTTGGTATGAAGATCGCCACCAACTCCAACGCCCGTACCGCTCAGGCTGCCTCTGAGAGCCTGAACAAGGGCCTGCGTGTTGCCTTCTCCTCCGGCTCCGTCATGGGCTTCACTGTGGTGGCCCTGGGTATGCTGGATATCACCCTTTGGTACTTTGTGCTTTATTACGGCTTTGGCATCACCGATCCCGTTGAGATCGGCAATGTCATGGTCATGAACGGCATGGGCGCCAGCTTCATGGCCCTCTTTGCCCGTGTGGGCGGCGGTATTTTTACCAAGGCTGCAGACGTGGGCGCCGACCTGGTGGGCAAGGTGGAAGCCGGCATCCCTGAGGACGATCCCCGCAACCCCGCCACCATCGCCGATAACGTGGGCGATAACGTTGGCGACGTGGCCGGCATGGGCGCTGACCTGTATGAGAGCTATGTTGGCTCCATCCTTGCCACCTTTGCTTTGGGCGCTGTGGGCGGCTACGGCTTTGGCGGCATGCTGCTGCCTGTGGCTCTGGCTGTTACCGGCATCATCTGCTCTATCCTTGGCTCCTTCCTCGTGAAAACCAAGGAAGATGCCACCCAGGAGTCCCTCCTCAAGTCTCTGCGCACCGGTACTTACACCGCTGCCATTCTTGCCGCGGTCATTGCCGCACCTCTGACTTACTTCATCGTGGGTGACTGGGGCGTGTATATTGCCATCCTCTGCGGCCTCATCGGCGGCTGCGCCATCGGCTACTTCACCGAGTACTATACCTCTGACACTTATAAGCCCACTCAGGAGCTGGCCGCCTCTTCCGAGACCGGCGCCGCCACCATTATCATCGGCGGCATCTCCCTGGGACTCAAGTCCACCATGGTGTCCATCCTTATTGTGGCTGCCGCTGTTCTGGTGAGCTACTTTGCTGCCGGCGGTTCTATTGAGATCGTAGATGCTGCAGGCGCCTTTACCGCCGCGTTCAATAAGGGCCTGTACGGCATCGGCATCGCCGGCGTGGGTATGCTCTCCACCCTTGGCATCACCCTTGCTACCGACGCCTACGGCCCCGTGGCCGATAACGCCGGCGGCATTGCTGAGATGAGCGGCCTGCCTGAGGAAGTCCGCGAGCGCACCGACGCGCTGGACTCTCTGGGCAACACCACTGCCGCCACCGGCAAGGGCTTTGCCATCGGCTCTGCTTCTCTGACTTCTCTTGCTCTGCTGGTATCCTATGTCAACATCGTTCAGCACAACACCACCGAGACTCTGAACTTCACCCTCACCAGCCCCACTGTGCTGGTCGGCATGTTCATCGGCGCGATGCTGACCTTCGTGTTCTCCGCCTTCACCATGAGCGCCGTGCAGAAGGCCGCTCAGTCCATCGTCGTTGAAGTGCGCCGTCAGTTCCGTGAGATCCCCGGCATCATGGAGTATAAGGCCGATCCTGATTACGCCTCCTGCGTGTCTCTTTGCACCAAGGGCGCTTTGCGCGAGATGGTGGCTCCCGCTCTGCTTGCCATCGTTGTCCCCATCCTTACCGGCGTGGTCCTTGGTCCTACGGGCGTGGTTGGCCTGTTGGGCGGCGTCAGCGTCACCGGTTTTGCCATGGCAGTGTTCATGTCCAATGCAGGCGGTGCGTGGGATAACGCCAAGAAGTACATCGAGCGCGGCAATCACGGCGGCAAGGGCAGCGAGCAGCACAAGGCTGCTGTTGTGGGCGACACTGTGGGCGATCCCTTCAAGGATACCTCCGGCCCCTCCCTCAACATCCTCATCAAGCTCTGCTCCACCGTGTCTATCGTGTTCTCCGGTCTGATCCTCAGCTTCAACCTGATGAACTTCCTGTAATTTGAGCCGTAAAGAAGGAGGCTGCCTCGGCAGCCTCCTTTTCGTATCTTGCCGCCGTGAAATGGCGTCTCACAGGTACGGTTGTTGCGGCGGAGCGAGAGATCTGCTATGCTTGCAGCAAGGAGGTGAGGCGGTGAAGATCACGGTGGAACACCGGGAGGGGAAGGAGAATGAAGTGATCCTTCGCTGCCGGGAAGTGGATGAGGAGATGCTGTGGGTGTTATCGCTGCTGCACTCCGGTATGCAAAAACTCTGTGTCTGGGATGACAATAAAGCCGCGGTGCTCCTTTCTCCGGGAGAGATGGTCTATTGCGAGAGTGTGGAGGAGCGCACCTTTGTCTATACTGCCTCGGCGGTGCTCCAAACGGCTTTGAGCCTTGCAGAGCTGGAGGGACGATACGCTCAGATAGGATATTTCCGCATCGGGAAAGGCACCCTTATCAACCTCCACCGCATCCGAAGACTAAAAAGCGAGAGAGGCGGACGGATCGAGGCAACGGTGGAGACGGGAGAAAAACTGCTGGTATCCCGCCATTACGCGCCGCTGCTGCGGGAGCGGCTTGGCCTTTAAAGGAAGGAGCGGAGAAATGAAAAAGTTTGTGCTTTTTTATCGCTGGGGCATGGAAGTGAAATATAACATGGGGCTGTATTTCGCAGGGCTTGTCTTTATGAAGGCGATCTCTGACGCAGTGGCAGGCCGCTTTGCCATGGACACACTGATCCTTGTGGAGATGTTCGCGGTGACAATGCTGTTTTCCATGGTGGAAAGCGGGCTGTTCCCCCGCCACAGGGAGCAGAAAAATCTGACGCGGAACACCGTGATCTGGGTGTGTCTTGCCCACGTGTCTTTTCCGGGGGTCGCAGTTGCTGGAAAATGGTTTGCCCCCACTGCGAACTGGATGTATGCAGTCTTACTCATCACCTTTGAGCTGAGTTTGCTGGCTATGTGGTTCGGCTTTCATGTGGCGCTGAAGTGGGATACCCACTGCCTTAACGAGAAGCTGAAGGAATATCAGGAAAAAGCATAAAAAGAGGACGGTTTTCCGTCCTCTTTTGCTTATTTTCCGGCAAGAAGATGCAGTGCTTCCAGATAACCGGGCAGCCCATGGCCGCGGATGGTGGCCACGCAGGCAGCGCGGATATAGGAAACATGGCGGAACTCTTCCCGGCTGTCGGGGTCGGAGACATGGACTTCCACCGTAGGGATGCCCACGGCCTTCACCGCGTCCAACAGGGCAACACTGGTGTGGGTGTAGGCGGCGGGGTTGATGATGATGCCATCGACACGATCAAAATAGGCCTGCTGAATGGCGTCCACCAGCGCGCCCTCATGGTTGGACTGGAAGAAATGCACCTCAGCGCCCAGCTTTGCAGCCTCCTCTTCGATCATGGCAATCAGATCGGCATAGGTGGCCTTGCCGTAGATCTCCGGCTGACGGATGCCAAGCATATTCATGTTGGGGCCGTTAAGCACCAGAATTTTCATAAAAATCCCTCCATATGGCGTCTGCGGCGGCAGAGACCGTGTCGTTATTGTCGATCAGTACATCCCGGAAGGCCTCATACAGGGGCTTTCGCTCTGCCCAGAGCTTTTCCGCACCGCTGCCCTGGGAGAGGGGACGGCCCTCCACAGGGAGGACCTCCAGAGAGCGCCAGAGATGATAGATGCGGCCGTTCTGACGCAGGGAAGCGTAGTTATGCGGATCTTTCACAACGCCGCCGCCGGTGAGAATGATCTTGCCGCTCATGGCGCCAAGCTCGGCGGTGACCTGCCGCTCCAGAGCGCGGAAGGCAGCCTCGCCGTCTTCCCGGAAGATGTCGGGGATGGAGCGCCCTGTGCGGCGCACGATCTCCCGGTCCACATCCAGCGCCTCCCGCCCGGTGAGGGCGGCGAGAGCATCGCCCACAGTGGTTTTGCCGCTGCCGGGCATGCCGATGAGAACGATGTTGGTCATATCGCTGCGCAGAGTGCTGAGAATAGCTTCCGCTTTTTCGGCGGGGATGGCTTTTTCAAAGAAATGCTCCTCCGCTGCCACGGCCTGAGCCACCAGCATGGGCAGTCCGTCGCTGCAGGGAATGCCGAGAAGCTCTGCCTGCAGCAGCAAAGCGGTGCGGCGGGGATTGTAGATCAGATCCAGCACGCCGGAGAGATGGGAGAATACCCCAAGATCTACCGGCGCTTCCCCGCAGCGGGGATACATCCCCACAGGGGTGGCGTTGATGAGGATATCGGCATCGGCATGGAGGGGGAGGTTTTCATAGTTCGTTTCGCCGGAGCGGGAGACCACGATCACTTCCCGTGCGCTTTCCGTTCTTGCCACGGCCTGCGCGGTGAGAGAGGCGCCGCCGCTGCCGAGAACAACCACCTTTTTCCCTGCAAAAGAGATGCCGGCACGCTTTGCCATATAGAGAAGGCCTGCGGCGTCGGTGTTGAAGCCGTAGAGTTTTGTGCCTCGGCGGACGATGGTGTTCACAGAGCCAATGGCTCTTGCAAGGGGATCCAGCACATCACAAAAGGGGATCACGGAGCGCTTGTAGGGGATAGTGACATTCAATCCGCCGATATCTTCCCGGGCGAGAAACGCACCCAGCTCCTCCGGCTCCAGCTCTATGAGGCGGTAGCTTTCGCAGCCAAGGGCGTGGTGGATAGGGGCGGACCAGCTGTGACCCAGCTTCCGCCCCAGAAGTCCGTAGAGCTTTTCCGTCATACTTCCGCGTAGCTTCCAAGGAAGTTGAAGTTGGCGCAGCTGCGCTCCAGTTCCTCCAGCATGGCCATCACGCTGGGATCCTGCACAGAGGCCTCCAGCTCCAGGAAGAAGATGAACTCAAAGTTTCTTCCTGTCACGGGGCAGGATTCCAGCTTGGTCATGTTGACGCCCAGAGCTGCCAACTTGGAGAGAATATCATAAAGTGCGCCGGGCTTGTTGTCACAGGCGAGGATGAGGCTGATGCGGTTTGCGCCGGCGTAGATAATAGGATCCTTGGTGACGCAGATGAAGCGGGTGTAGTTATTGTCACTGTCCTGAATGGAGTCATTCAGGCACTCCAGCCCGTAAAGAGCGGCGCAGGGATGGGAGGAGATGGCGGCAACATGGGGGTCCTTGCGCTCGGCCACCAGCTTGGCAGCCATGGCGGTGTTGGCGCAGGGCACCACATGCACGCCGTTAAGACTGTTGAGGAACTTGCTGCATTGGCCGATGGCCTGCTGGTGGGAGTAAATTTCCGTGATCTGATCCATTTTTGCGCCGGGCATAGCCAGCAGCTCGTGGCGGATACAAAGGCGGGTGGTGCGGACGATGGAGAGCTTGTGATTCTGCAGCAGCTCATAGACCGCGCGGACGGAGCCGTTGGAGCTGTTTTCAATGGGCAGGACGCCGAACTTGCACAGGCCGGACTCCACAGCGGAAACGACGGCGTCAAAGGTCTTGACATACACAATGTTGCCCCGGGGCAGGATGCGGTCACAGGCCACCTGAGAGTTGGCACCCTCCACGCCCTGACAGGCGATGAGGCCCTTCTGGGGGAACACAGCGCTGCCGGCAGAGAGAGAGGCCTTTACCTGGGCGGCTACCTTGGTGGGGGCGGCGAGCAGTTCCGCCTGACGGGAGCGGGAAAGCTCAAATAGGGTGGACCAGAGGTGGAACGCGTACCGCTCCCACTGCTCACCGGCCTTTTCGGTAACGGCGGAGAGAACGGCGCGCTCCCGTTCCTTATTCAAAATGGGCTGGTTATGAGCGTTTTTGTAGGCGGCCACATGGTCGGCAAGCTCCATGCGCTCCAGAAAGAGCTTGAGCATCTGCTCGTCGATCTCGTCGATTTTGACACGAATATCAGAAAGTTCCATGGTTACCCTCCATTAGTAAGTCTAAAAGTACGATGGCAGTCACCGCTTCCACCACAGGCACTGCCCGCAGGGCAATGCAGGGGTCGTGACGGCCGTGGATCTCCAGAGTGGTGTTTTCCTTTGCGCTGAGGCTGACGGTCTGCTGGCTGCGGCCGATGGATGGCGTGGGCTTCATGGCCACCCGGAAGGTCAGCGGCATGCCGGAGGTGATGCCCCCCAGAATGCCGCCGGCGCGGTTGCTCTCAGCAGTGATGACGTCATCCTTCACGCGGAAGGCGTCGTTATTTTCACTGCCCCGCAGCCGGGAACCTTCAAAGCCGGAGCCAAACTCCACGCCCTTGAGGCCGGGAATGCCGAAGAGCGCCGCGGCAAGGCGGTTTTCGATGCCGTCAAACATTGGCTCTCCCAGTCCCGGCGGGAGGCCGATGGCGGCGCACTCAATGGTGCCGCCGATGCTGTCAAGGTCGGTGCGGGCAGACTGGATGATACTTTGCATGGCCTCCCCCGCCTCGCCGCTGATAGTGGGGAAGGGCTTTGCGGCAAGGGCGGCAAAGAGTTCCTTCGTGGGGTGGAGGGGGAAGGCCTCGTCTGCTGTGTTGCCTACGGAGGAGAGGTGGGCTCCCACATAAACGCCCCGGCGCTCGAGGATCTGCATGGCGATGCCGCCGGCTACGCAGAGAGGAGCTGTCAATCGGCCGGAGAAGTGTCCGCCGCCCCGCATATCCGCGTGACCGCCCCATTTCACGGCGGCAGTGTAGTCCGCATGGGAGGGGCGGGGCTTGTCCGCAAGCTCGCTATAGTCCCGGGAGTGCTGGTCGGCATTTTTGATGACGGCGCAAAGGGGTGCGCCGCAGGTAACGCCGTTTTCAAGGCCGGAGAGAAACTCAGGAATGTCCGTTTCCTTGCGGGCGGTGGCAAGGCCACCCCGTCCGCCGGGACGGCGGCGGTCCAGAAACTGCTGAAGAAGCTCCGTGTCGATGGCTTCTCCGGCGGGAAGACCATGAATGGTAACGCCGATGGCCTTGCCGTGGGACTGACCGAATACACCCACGCGCAGGAGCTTTCCAAATTCAGAGGACATCAAATTCACCTCCCAGACGGGAAAATTCTTCAAAGAAGTTGGGGTAGGATTTGCTCACAGCTTCCGCCCCCAGAATGGTGACAGGGGAGGAAGCCCGGGTGGCGGCAATGGCGGCAGCCATCACGATGCGATGGTCATTGGCCCCGTCCACAGTGCCGCCGGTAAAAGCACCGCCGGTGACGGTGAGACCGTCGGGGCGCTCTGTGCAGGTGATACCGAGGCTTGTCAGCACAGCGGCGACGGTGGCAAGGCGGTCGCTTTCCTTCATGCGAAGGCGGGCGGCGCCGGTAAAATCGGTGGTTCCGTGCCGCGCACCTGCCATCACGGCAAGGGGCGGCAGCAGATCGGGATATCCGGAAAGGTCGATCTCTGCATCCCCGGGGCGGGCCAGACGCCAGTAAAGCTGGGAGATCACCTTGTCCCCCTGGGCAGAATCGCTTGCAAGGCCGGTGGGGACAAGGGGGTGATCCAGAAAGGCTGCGGCATACCAGAAGGCGGCTTGCGACCAGTCTGCTTCCACTGTTTCAGTGAAGGGACGGTAAGGGGTGGGGATCACAGTAAAGGTCCTCTCATCCACCTTTTTTGCCTCCACCCCTGCCGCCGCCATGGCATCTATGGTCATGGTCACATAGTCGGCAGATTCCAGAACCGTGGTGGAGCAGATGGTGGAGGGCTCGTCCAGCAGGGACAGGGCAAAGAGGAGACCGGTAAAAAACTGGCTGGACACATTTCCCGGCAGACTGTAAACCCCGGGGGTCAGCTGTCCCTGAACGGTGAGGACGCTGCCTTGCAGCTCATACGCAATGCCCTTTTCCTCGAAAAGATCAAAGTAGGGCTGCTGGGGCCGCTCCATGAGTCGGCCATGACCGGTAAAGCTGGCGCCGCCGCGCAGGGCCAGAGCCACAGGAATGAGAAAGCGGAGGGTGGAGCCGGACTCGCCGCAGTCCAGATGGGGGAAGGGCTGGGCAGGGAGATCTGCGCAGCGGCCCTGCAAGGTGATGGCGTCACCATCCCGCTGCCAGCGGCAGCCAAGAAGCTCCATGCAGCGAAGGGTCGCCTCAATGTCCTTGGAAAAGGCGATGTTTTCAATGCGGCTCTCCCCCGATGCCAACGCTGCGGCGATCACCAGACGGTGAGCCATGGACTTGCTGGGGGGCGGCGTCACAGTACCGGAGAGGGGAGAGGGATGAATGCGAAGATCCATATTATGCCTCCCAGCCTGTCCGGATGAGGGACAGCAGATTTTCCACAGGGATCTTGTTCAGCACGCAGCGCCCGATCTCCACAGGGACGACAACGGTGATGGTGTTTCCGGAACGCTTTTTGTCCGAGGCGGCAGCTTCCGCCAGCGCTTCGGGAGAAAAGTGCGTGGAAACGGGAAGATCGTTTTTTTCAAGACAGGCGCAGATGCGCTTTGCTGTACCGGGGTCCGACCAGCCAAGACGCTCTGCTGCCCGGGCCATGATGGCAAGGCCGGCGGCTACGGCATGACCGTGGGGGATGGTATAGTCGCTGCATTTTTCGATGGCATGGCCGATGGTGTGACCCAGATTCAGCGCCTTGCGCTCGCCCTGCTCCTTCTCGTCCCGTTCCACAACACCGGCCTTGTAGGCAACGCACCGGGCAATGACCTCGTCGGGGAGGGTGCGGAGGGTGCCGTCTTCAAAAAGGGAGAAGAGCCGCTCATCAGAGAGAACGCCGGTCTTGATGGCTTCCGCCGCGCCGTCGGCAAAGACTTCGGCAGGCAGGGTCTTCAGGCAGTCCGTGTCGCAGATGACGGCAGCAGGCTGAAGGAATACGCCGGCAAGGTTCTTGCCGTGGCGCAGGTCAATGGCGGTCTTGCCGCCCACAGAGGAATCCACAGCGGCAAGAAGGGTGGTGGGCAGCTGCACATAACGGATGCCCCGGAGGTACACGGCGGCGGCAAAGCCCGCCATATCGCCGGTAACGCCGCCGCCGAGGGCGGCGATGCAATCCGTACGGGTGAGATGGTTTTCCGCCAGAAATTCCAGAATTTCAGAGAGGGTCTCCAGCTGTTTGCTTCCCTCACCGGCAGGAAACACGTAGGAGCAGACGGAAAATGAAGCATCGGAAAAGCTCTGCTCCACAGTTTTGAGGTAGAGGGGTGCGGTGTTGCTGTCGGCAATGACGGCAATTTTTCGGGGCGGGTCCAGAATGCCGGAGAGCATCTGCCCGCAGCGAGGAAGCAGCCCTGCCCCAACGGTGACTTCATAGGAGGGGGAGGTGTTGACGTCGATGGTGTGAAGAGCCATGGATACCTCCTTCAGTTGCCGCCGGCGGTGGCTTTGGCTTCACGGCCTGCCTTGAGCAGGTCATGGAGAGACTGGGCGTCCCGGTGTTCCAAAGCGTCCCGGTAGGCGGAGATGTGATCCATCAGGATATTGAGTTCCTTGACGAGGTAATCCGCATCGCAGAGCATCAGCTCCGTCCACATATCCTCGTCGAGACGGGCAACGCGGGTCATATCCCGGAAGCTGCCTGCGGAAAAGCCCCGGCGGCGCTGGGCTTCAGGGGATTTTACATAGGCGCTGGAAACGATGTGGGCCAGCTGGCTGGTATAGGCAATGATGCGGTCATGCTCCTCAGGGTCAGAAAAGGTGAGAGAGGCAAAGCCCACATCCAAGAAAAAGTGTTTCAAAGTCTCCAGAAGACGCATATCCGTGCGCTCGTCCGGGGTGAGGATCATGGAAGCGCCCACATAGAGGTCCTCCGTGGCGGCGGTAAAGCCGCTGCGCTCCTTGCCGGCCATGGGATGGCCGCCGATGTAGGCAAAGCCGTGCCGGGCGGCGATGGGGGCGATAGAGCGGACTACATCCCGCTTCACGCCGCAAAGATCCACCACGATGGCGTTTTTCGGGATGCGGAGGGCGTTTTCCTCCACCCATTTTACGGCGGCGCCGGGGCGGATGGCAATGAGAACGAGGTCACACAGGGGAAGGGATTCCTCCGTGAGGGGTGCGTCAATGGCGCCGCTCATGCGGGAAAGAGCCATGGTCTCGCCGCTGAGGTCTGTGCCGAAAACGGTGTGGGCGGTGCGGTTTTTCACCGCCTTTGCCATGGAGCCTCCGATAAGGCCCAGGCCTACGATACCAATGTTCATATCAGCCCTCCAGACCCTTCATGGCAGCGTGGAGCGCCAGAAGCTTTTTGGCGAGAGGATCGAAATCCTCGGGCCGGAGAGACTGAGGACCATCGCACAGGGCGTGGGCGGGGTCGTTGTGGACCTCGATCTGCAGTCCTGCGCAGCCTGTGGCCACAGCGCCCATGGCAAGAGGCTCCACCAGCCAGCTCTTGCCGGTGGCGTGGCTGGGGTCAATGATGATGGGCAGGTGGGTGAGGCGCTGCATCACGGGGATGGCGGCAAGATCCAGCGTGTTGCGGGTGTAGCTCTCGAAGGTGCGGATACCCCGCTCGCACAAAATGACATTTTCATTGCCGCCGGACATCACGTATTCCGCGCTCATCAGCCACTCCTCATAGGTGGCAGACATGCCCCGCTTGATCATCACAGGGCGGTCCTGATGACCCACGGCCTTGAGGAGGTCAAAGTTCTGCATATTTCTCGCACCGATCTGGATCACATCCACATCCTTGAACAAAGGCAGCTGGCTGAGGTCCATCAGCTCGGTGACGATGGGAAGGCCGGTCTCCTGCCGGGCAACCTTCAAAATTTCCAGACCCCGCTCGCCCAGACCCTGGAAGGAATAGGGAGAGGTACGGGGCTTGAAGGCGCCGCCGCGGAGCATGGTGGCGCCGCTGGCCTTCACAGCCTTGGCGATGGCTACCACCTGCTCCTCTGTTTCCACAGAGCAGGGACCGGCCATAATGGTCAGTTCGTCGCCGCCGATGGTGGTGCAGCCAAGGTCAATGACGGTGTCCTCGGGATGGAACTTACGGTTGGCGTTTTTATAGGGTTCCTGTACCCGTTTGACGGCCTCCACGATGTCCAGCGCGGCAATGAGGTCGATATCCAGCTTGGAGGTATCCCCCACAAGGCCCAGAATGGTGTTGGAATGACCGATGCTCTCGTGGATGGTGATGCCTTTTTCCTGCAGCCATGCCTTCAGACTGTCCAGCTGTGCCCGGTTGGGATCATGCTTCAAAACGACGATCATAAAAGTTCCTCCTTCAGAATGTAAAAAGACCCGCAGCCGGTTTGGCCACGGGTCCACATGTACGGGTGGTAGATTCTGACCACTTTGCCTTACACGCGTGCGCTTTCAGCCAAACCGAAACAAGCCTTACCATAAAAATAGGTAAAGCTAAAGCTGCGGTATGCAAAAGCGCGGCAGTTCATGGTCATAGATACAGTTCCTTTCGGAATCTTTAGATGCTTAAAGTATAGCGCTTTAGTGCGAAAATGGGAATTGTGAGTTTTTACAAATGAAGACGCTGAAATTGGGGAAGGTGACGAAGAGCTGTTTCTTTAACTGGGTGATTGACAAAAGCGGCAGGAGACCTTATCATAAGTGGGTATTATAAATTATCAGGAAAGGTTGTATTTTATGAGGATTTTGAAACAGTTTGCTCTGATCTTCCTGCTGTTTTGGGTGAGTCATGGCATTTCCACCCTGCTGCCCTTTACTATGCCCGCCAGTGTCATTGGCCTGCTGCTGATGTTTTTGCTGCTGCTTTCCGGCATTCTTAAGACGGAGAGCATTCGCGAGGCGGCGGAATTTCTGCAGGGGAACATGACGCTGTTTCTGCTGCCTGTGGTCACCAGCAGCATGAATTATGTGGATATCATCATGGAAAACGCCCTGGGTTTTTTTGTGGTGTGCATCGTTACTACGATTCTGACCTATGCGGCTGTGGTGTGGTCGGTACATCTGACAGTGAAGCTGATGAAGAAGGGAGAGGACGAGGAATGAGCGGCTTTATCAACACGCCCTTTTTCGGCATCGTTTTGAGCATGTTCGCCTATTTCTTTGGGCAGAAGATGCAGAAAAAGTTTAAGTTCCCCTTATGCAACACCATGCTGGTGGCGGGCTTCCTCATCATTGGCGTGCTGCTGATTTTGAATGTGAGCCATGAGACCTATAATCAGGGCGGCACCATTTTGAGCCTGATGGTGAATCCTGCCACCATGTGTCTCTCTCTTGGTATTTACGATAAATGGGAGCTTCTGAAAAAGAACGCCCTGCCGGTGCTGGTGGGCTGCGGTGTGGGCGTGATCACAGCAGTGGGCAGCGTATGGGTGATGTGCCGTATGTTCGGCCTTGACCGGGCGGTGACGGCAGCACTGCTGCCCAAGTCCGTCACCATGCCCATTGCCACGGCGGTGGCGGAGTCCCACGGCGGTATCACCTCCATCACCATTGCGGCGGTCATCGTGGCCGGTCTTATCGGCAACATCGGCGCGCCTTTCTTCATCAAGCTTTTCCGCGTGAAAGATCCTCTGGCGGTGGGCCTTGCCATTGGTGCTTCCAGCCATGCCCTCGGCACTGCCAAGGCCATGGAGATCGGCAAGACCGAGGGTGCCATGAGCGGCCTTGCCATCGCCCTTTGCGGCGTGATGACGGCCATCGTGGCTCTTGGATTTGGCGTACTGCTGTAAAAAGTACATACGAAAAGTCCCGGATGCACGAAAGCATCCGGGACTGAAAATTTTATTGCATCAACTCGCAGACGAGGTCAGTGTAACCGGAGGGATCGTCAATGGGAAGACCGGCAATAAGCAGCGCCTGAGCGTAGAGGAGCCGGGCATACTTCTTTGCCTTTTCGGGATCTTCCGTTACGGCGCTCTCCAGTGCGCGGAAGGCGGGATGCTCCACATTCAGCTCCAGGATCCGCTCTGCCTTAAGGGTGCTCTCGGGCTGGACGGTGCGGAAATACTTCTCCATTTCGAAGCTCAACCCCTCGCCGGCGGTGAGGCACACGGGATGGGATTTCAGACGGGCAGAGGCCTTCACCTGAGAGATCTCCTCGCCCAGAGTGTCTTTCACAAAGTCGAAGGTGGCCTTGTGGGCGTCGGCAGCCTCCTGCGCCTTCTTCTCATCGCCCTCTTCGATCTCCTGGTCCAGAACGGAGCGGAACTCCTTATCCTGATAGGTGTGGATAATCTGGGCGCAGAATTCGTCGGCCTCCTCGGTGAAGTAGAGGATTTCCACACCCTTGTCCCTGAGGCCCTCAGTCTGAGGCAGGCGGTCCACCTTTTCCACGGTCTCACCGGCAGCGTAGAAGATATATTTCTGGTCCTCCTGCATGCGGCCCACATATTCCTCCAACGTCACGGGCTTCTTTTCCGTGGAGGAATGGAACATCAGCAGATCCTGCAGGGCGTCCTTGTGGATGCCATAATCCGCCACCACGCCGTACTTGAGCTGGCGGCCGAAGTTTTTGAAGAAGGTCTCATAGGCATCCCGGTCATTACGAAGCATCTTGGTGAGCTCCGCCTTGATCTTCTTTTCCAGATTTGCGGCAATGACCTTCAGCTGGCGGTCGTGCTGCAGCAGCTCGCGGGAGATGTTCAGGCTCAGATCGGGGGAATCCACCACACCGCGGATGAAGCGGAAATGATCTCCCAGCAGGTCGGCGCACTTATCCATGATGAGGACGCCGCTGGAATAGAGCTGCAGGCCCTTCTCATAATCGTTGGTGTAGTAGTTGTAGGGGGTGGCGCCGGGAATGAAGAGCAGGGCCTTATAGGTGACAGCGCCCTCCACAGACACGGAAATGGTGCGCTGAGGCTCGGCAAAGTCATGGAACTTGTCCCGGTAGAACTTGGCGTATTCTTCGTCCGTGACCTCACTCTTACTGCGCTGCCAGATGGGCACCATGGAGTTGAGGGTTTCCACCTCGGTATAAGTCTCGTAGGCGGGCTTATCTTCGGGGGAGTCTTCCACCTTGCGGGTCTTGTTCACCGCCATGCGGATGGGGAAGCGGATATAGTCGGAGTATTTGTGAACCAGCTCGGTGATGCGCCAGGATTCCAGGAATTCGGAGTAGTTCTCCTCCTCCTTATCCTCCTTGATGTGCATGATGACATCGGTGCCGATGGTCTCTTTTTCGCACTCGGTGATGGTGTAGCCGTCCGCGCCGGAGGAGACCCACTTGTAAGCGGTGTCACAGCCAAATTTGC
Organism: Oscillibacter sp.; assembly: GCA_017410185.1. GTDB lineage: Bacteria > Bacillota > Clostridia > Oscillospirales > Oscillospiraceae > Oscillibacter. The sequence continues at coordinate 22,122 of JAFQRI010000122.1, forward strand.
GGGTGATGACGGTGATGGAGTCTGCCACCATGAAGGCAGAGTAGAAGCCAACGCCGAACTGACCGATGACGTCGGTGCCCTGGGCGTCCTCACCCAGATCCTTTTTGAACTGGAAGGAGCCGGAGGAGGCGATGACGCCCAGGTTCTTCTCAAGATCTTCCTTGTCCATGCCGATGCCGTTGTCGGAGACGGTCAGGGTGCGCTGGGCCTTGTCGGCAGCGAGGGAGATGGCGAAGTCCTTGCGGTCCATGCCGACAGAATTGTTGGTGAGGGAAAGGTAGCAGAGCTTGTCGCAGGCGTCAGAGGCGTTGGAGATGATCTCCCGGAGGAAGATCTCCTTGTGGGTGTAGATGGAGTTGATCATCAGATCCAGCA
>JAFQRI010000123.1 GCA_017410185.1 Oscillibacter sp.
CTTATTATCCCACGCCGGGGGAGGGAAGTAAAGTAGGGGCGGGTATCACCCGCCCGGTTGGAACAATGCCCCTGAGATCCTAAATTTCCCTCTCTTCCTTTTCCCGCCCTTTTTTGCGCCCCCTCTCTGTTATGGTGGAAAAAACCACCATTTCCGGGAGGACGAGCCTATGATCCACATGCCACGCACCCTGCCTGCCCTGCGCCCTTTGGCGCTGGGGGGCCTTGCCGTTTTGTTCACGCTGCTGCCCCTGCGGGGGGAGCTTGCCCCCTTCGCCCTGGGGCTTCTGGCCGCCGCCCGGGGGCGGGAGGGGTGGCTGGTGTTTTCCGCCACGGCCCTCACGGCCCTCTTGTTTCTGCCCTTTTCCGCGGCCCTGCCCCACATGGCCTGCGCGGTGCTGATCCTGACGGCAGCGGCTGCCTTCCGGGGCAGTCCCCTCCTGCGGCGCCGCGCTCCCTTCGCTGCCGCAGCGGCCGCCATCACCGCTTCGGTGGGGGGCATCTATGTGGTGCAGGCCCTCGACCCCGTGGGGGAACTGCCCGGCTATGTGGCCTTTTCCGCGCTGACAGGGGCGGCGGCCTACTTCTTCCGCCCCCTCCTGCAGGGGGAGAAGGACCCTCACGGCGCCGTGTTTCTTGCCGCCGCCCTTGCCCTCACGGCAGGGGAGGGGACGCTCTTGGGCATCTCCCCGGCTCTGACGCTGCTGGCTCTGCTCCTTGCCGCCGTGCCTGACCCCACCGGTGGGCTGTGCCTTGGCCTCATGGCAGACCTTGCCTGGGGGCGGACGGTCTGCACCGCCGCCTTCGGCCTTGCAGGGGCGGCCCTGAGCCTGACAGGCCGCCGCCTTGCCCGCTGCGCCGCCTTTGCCCTCGCCTTTGTCCTTCTCCCCGGCGCGCCGGTGGGGGAGGGGCTGCTGGCGGCCCTGTTGCTGCTCATCATGCCCCGCCGCCTTCTTGGCGGGAAGCGGGTGCTGAAGGCTCCCCCGCCGCCTCCCGACCCCACCCCCGCCCTCACAGCGGCGTGGAAGCGGCGGATGGAGGGGGCGGCCCGGGCGCTGCGGGATGTATATGAGAGTCTCAGCCGCCCTGTGGGGGTAAATGAGGAGAATCCCGCCATCATCTTCGACCGGGCGGCGGAGCGGGTCTGCCGGGACTGCGCGTTGTGCCAGCTTTGCTGGCAGACGGATTATACCGCCACCTTCAACGCCATGAACGACGCCACCCCCGCCCTGTTGGAGCGGGGGCGGGCCATGGCCAAGGATTTTCCTCCTCATTTTTCCGCCCGCTGCATCCACCTCACGGATTTTCTCACCGCCGTCAGCGCGGAGCTTTCCGCCTTTTTGCTGCGGCGGCAGTACCGCCGTCAGCTGGAGGAGACCCGCCGCAGCGCCCGGGGGCAGTATGCCCAGCTCTCCGATCTCCTCACCGCCACCGCCGCCGGCCTTGGGGAGCGGGTCGCCGCCGCCCCCTGCCGCATCGGAGCGGCCCTGCGGCCCAAGGAGGGGGAGCGGGTGTGCGGCGACACGGTGGTGAGCTTCCCCACGGAGGAGGGGAAGTGGTGCCTCCTCCTCTCCGACGGCATGGGCAGCGGGGAGGAGGCCCGGAAGGAATCCGCCCTTGTGTGCCGGCTGCTGCGCCAGTTTTTGGAAAGCGGCATCGCCCCGGAGCCTGCCCTGCGGACGCTGAACGCCGCCATGCAGCTGCGGGGGGCGGAGAGCGGCAGCTTTACTACGGTGGATCTTTGCGTTTACGACCCCCAGGCGGGGGAGGCGGCGGTGTATAAATACGGCGCGGCCCCCAGCTACTTCAAAAAGGGGGGCGCGGTGCGCCGCATCGCCGGAAACAGCCTGCCTGTGGGCCTGAGGGGGACCTCTGCCGCTCCTGATGTGACAAAGCTCCCCCTCACCCCCGGCAGCTTCCTCGTCATGGTCAGCGACGGCGTAGCCGACCCCACAAGGGACGAGTGGCTTTTGGACCTCCTTGCCGGCTGGGAGGGGGAGGACCCCCAGAGCCTTGCCAACCTCCTCCTTGCCGAAAGCGCCGTGCAGCGCAAGGGCTGCGATGATTGCGGCATCCAGGTCCTCCACTGTCCCCGGGAGACGGCGGAGGAGGTATAAATCTTCCTCCTTCGCGGCAAACTCTTCCCATGAGAAGAAGGAGGAAGCAGGCATATGGTAAAAGGCAGAGCAAAGCGGGTCGTGGTGGTAGACGCGCCGGACAAAAGGCTTTTTGAGCAGGCCATCTTCATCGTGGGGGAGGAGACCCGGGGCGTTACCCAGCGAGAGCTGGTGGAGGAGGCCCGGCGTATCGCCCGGGAGTATACCGGCGCGGTACAGCGGAAAAAGACCCTGCCCGCCCCGGCGTGGGCGGCGCTGGGGAGTTTTGGAACGGCTCTTATATGGCTGATGAGCCTGTACTGGTAGACGCGGCGGCGCTGCTGCGCTTCCTTGCCGCGCCGCCGCAGGGGGAGGTGAGCCGCGCGGAAGCGGCGAAGCGCCTTGGCTGCTCGGAAAAGCAGGCGGGCCGGGTGCTGCGCCAGCTGGAAGGGGCGGGAGTGGTCAAGCGCTTCGGGGCAAGGTGGTATCCTCCCTCTGCCGTTACAGACCCCCTGGCCCAGCGTGCCGCGGTGGAGGAATTTCTGCGGCAAAACGGCTTTGCCTACCGGGCTGAGATCGCAAAGCTCCTTGCCCTGCCCCCGGAAGCGGCGGGCAGGGTCCTGCGGCGGATGGCGCAGGAGGGGAGCATCACCCTCTCAGGGCAGGTCTACCGCCTGCCCTGAGAAAATACGAAAGCCGCCTGTGTTGGATGCATTGCCCCGCGCAGCCGCTATGGGGCTGCCATGGCAAAACAGCTTCACACCCCATGGATGCGCTTGAGCCACTTGCCGCTTTTCAGCCGCCGGTAGCACCAGACACATTTGATGATCTGATCAATTTTCAAAAACGTATAGATCCAAAAGGCGGGCAGATGCAGCACCAGCCCCGCCAGAGCTCCCAGAGGGATGGAGGCCACCCACAAAAAGAGGATATCCCCCGCCATGAGGAACTTCGTGTCCCCGCCCGCCCGGAGCACGCCCTTGGTGAGGATGGAATTCATGGACTGGAAGACGATGATGAAGGTGATGGCATTCATCAGCTCGCCGGCGATGGCCTTTGCCTCGGGGGAGACCTGATAATAGTTGATGATGGGGGCTTTGAGGGCCGTGATGACCAGCGCGGCAAGGCAGCCGATGAAAAAGCCCATGCCAAGGAAGGCGCAGCCCTGCTTCTGGGCCTTTTCATAGTTCCCCTCTCCCATGGTGTGGCCGGTGATGATGCCGCTGGCATTGGAGACGCCCTGGGTCAGGACGCTGGAGAGCTGCTGCACCACCACGGTGACGGAGTTTGCCGCCACGAAGGCCGCGCCGATATGGCCCATGACCATGGCAACGGCGTTGTTGCCAAAGGCCAGAAGCGCGTCGCTGACCAACACAGGGATGGAGATACGGACATACTCCCCCAGAAGGTCGCCGCAGGGCATGATCACGTCCCGCAGGCGATAGCGGATGCGTTCATCCCGGAAAAAGAACCAGCCGCAGATGAGGCTCAGCTCAAAGATGCGGGCAATGAGGGTGCCCAGCGCCGCCCCGGCGATCTCCATGCGGGGAGCACCCAGCTTACCGAAGATGAAGACCCAGTTAAAGAAAACATTCACAAAAAAGGCGGCGACGGAGGTGACAAGGGGCAGGCGCACCTGCCCCACGGTGCGCAGCACGATGGTGCAGGTGAGGGAAAAGCCCATGCAGAAGTAGGTGGGCAGCAGCCATTTGAGATACAGCGCGCCGTAGGCGATGATCTCCTCCTCCGGAGAATAAAGCCGCATAATGCCCCGGGGGAAGAAGAGGGTTGCCAGAGTGAAGACGGAGGAGAAGAAAAAGCACAGCCGCAGCATGATGGTAACGGCCTTTTTCAGCGCCGTCTTGTCCCCCATGCCCCAGAAGCGGGAGGTGAGGACGCTGGCTCCCATGCCCATACCCATGCAGAAGATCTGGAAGATGTTGATAAACTGCCCCGCCAGCGACGAGGCAGAGAGCTGGGCGTCACCCATGGAGGAGAGCATGATGGTATCCATCAGATTGATGCCCACGGTGATAAGGCCCTGCAGGGCCACAGGCACGGCGATCTTCGCCATGCGCTGATACAGTTCCCTTGTGCCAAGGTAATCCCGCCATGTGGTCTCCATCGTTCTCTCCTCCTTTCCGCTGATAGTTCTATGAAACCCCAAATGGAGGAAAAAGTCAAACAAAAACCGCCCCGAGAGGGGCGGTTTTTGCTGCTTGTGCGGGGGGATCAGGCCTCGGGAGTCTCCTCGGGAGTCTCGGGGGTTTCGGGGGTCTCCTCCACGGTCTCGATGACCATCATGGTGACGGTCTCCTCACCGGCGTCAAAGACGACGGTGGCGCGGATGGAAAGACCGTCCTCCATGGCGTCGGCAAGGTCTGCAAGGTCGCGGATGCCGTTATCGGAAAGGTCGATGACGGCGGCGTCACTTGCGAGAGTGAAGTCGGCCTCCTGACCGGCGAGGGTCAGGTACTTGTCGCGGTAGACCTCCTCCACGGTGGAGATATTGGCGCTCTTGACGGCGGTGAGGACATAGACGCCGTTCTTATCCACACTGTAGGTGTAGAAGCCCTGGGCGTAGGTCTTGCCCACCACGATCTCGGTCTCATCACCCTCGACCCAGGCCACGATCACGTCGCCGTGCTCATCGTCGGCTACCACGGAGTTGTCGGCAATGTAGAGGATATCGCCGCTGCTGACCAGGTTGGAGGCCTCCTCGGCGATGTAGAGCACGGTGATCTCACGGTCCTCATTCACCACGGCGAAGGAGCCGGCGGGGATATCGGTGATCTTCTCCAGCTCATCAGAGACGGAGACGCTCAGCTTTGCGCCGGAGCCGTCCACGTAGACCATGGTGAGGTCCTCGGAGAAGTAGTAGCGGCGGCCGCCGATGCGGATGTAGCTGCCGCTGATCTCGCCGCCCTCGGGCAGGGCCAGTGCGTCCTCAGCCTTCTTCAGCTCGATCTCGTCGTCGGCGTTCATGGTGTAGGTGTAGGCCATGTTCACCTCGGCGTCACGGAAGGCGGGGTCAAGGGGCAGCTCCTCCACCTCGCCGTCGGCGGTGACGAACTGGGCAAACCAGCTCTCATTACCGTACTTATCGGTGGTCTTGTAGGTATCGGTGAGGTAGATCACGTCGCTGCTCTCATTCACCACCTCGCCGCTGGCGATGGCGTAGCCATAGTCATCGAGGTACACGGTGAGGGTGGACTTGACGGGATACTCGCCGGTGTTGTTGGCGGAAAGCTCGTAGATCTCGCCATCCACAGTGACCTTGGGGCTCTTGGCGCTGGGGGCGCGGTTGACCTTGCCCTCCACCGTCTCGGGGATGGTGACGGAGGCGATCTCACCCTCGGCGTCCAGCTTCACCAGAACGATGTCGCCGCGCTCAAGCTCCTCATAGAGCTCGTCGAAGTTCTCCACCTCCACGGCATCCTCAGTGACTTCGCTGTCAGCAGCGATCTCGCCGTAGGAGCCAATCTCCATGGCGCGCTCGTCCTCGTCGGTGGAAGCCTTATCCTTGGTGACGGCGCCAACCTTGGCGGCAAAGGTCTCGATGGTGACCACCTTGGTGAGGGTATTCACCACGCGGCCCTTCTCGTCCTCCCGCTCCTCGCCGTAGAACTCCACAAGGGTACCGTTCTCCGTGGCGGAGACGGCAGCGGCGAAGTCCTTCTCATCGTAGCCCTCGTCCTCCAGAGCGTCGATAACGTCCTTCTTCTCGGTCTCCTCAGTGATGGTGAGGATGGGCTGCTGGGGATAAATGCCGATCTCCTCGCCCTTCCAGCTCCACTCGGTGGCGGGACGGCCGAAGCGGTCGGCGTCGGAGGACTCGCGGAGCTTGGAGTAGTTCTCCTTCATGTACTGCTCGCCGGTGCCTTCGGCAGCGGAAGCGCCGGTGGAGATGACCACACCGTTGATGATGATGTCGGTGCCAAGGTTGTCATAAGCCACGCGCTCAGCCTTGAGGGTGTTGAGGGCATAGAGGGCGGCCTCCTCACGGGTGACGGCACGGGTGCCCACAAAGTCCTCGTTGCCCTTTGTGAGGCCCGTCTTCTTGGCAAGCTTGGCAACGTTCACCGTCCAGTTGCTGCCAACCAGGCCCTCGGCCTCAGCGTCATAGCCAAGGGAAACCAGCAGCATCTTGAGATAGGCAAAGCCGGTGAGCTGCCCGTCGGGATCAAAGCGGTTTGCGCCAACGCCGGCAAGGATGCCGCTCTGCACGCCCTCGGCAATGTAGCCGGAAGCCCAGTGGGATGCGGCAACGTCGGCAAAGGGGGCGCTGTCCGCGCTGAGGGAAGCGGCGGTCTTGGGGGTGAGGTTCAGCGCGCAGATGATCTTTGCGGCCTCGGAGCGCTTGAGGGTGTCCTCAGGCCGGAAGCCGTCGTTATCGCCCTGCAGAACGCCGATGGCGGTGAGGACCTCCACCGCCTCCAGATACCGGATCTCATCCCGGTCGGAGTAGTCCTTGGCAGAGACAGCGGCGGTGAGCATGGAAGATGCCATTGCCAGCGTCAGTGCCAGAGCCAGAAATTTCTTCATAGAGTCTTTTGCCTCCTTGTGAATTTGGACGGAAGTGCCGTCCGCAGGAGTGACTTTAGCAACATGGAGGCAGAATGTAAAGACTTTGCGGGCAACCGTAACGAAAGGGAAACGGGGCGTGTTTTGGCGGTGGAAATACCGCTTCTTTTGCGCGGAAAAGGAAAATTGAGGAAAGGTGGGCGTGCCGACGCCAAAAGGGTCGGAAGAAAGCTGCGCAAGAGCTTTTCCGGAGGCGGCACCACCTGTTTGATCAGGCCAATATACACCCCATCTGTGTTTAGGCAAGAAAAAAACGCCCCGAAAGGGGCGTTTTGGGTTATTCTGCGCTGAAATAATCCCGGGTGGTCTGAGCGTCCTTCTGGATCTGATTCCGCAGGGCGTCGAGAGAGTCAAAACGGATCTCATCCCGCAGCCGCTTGTGGAACTCCACCCGGACGGTCTGACCGTAGAGGTCGCCGTCAAAGTCCAGCAGCCACGGCTCCACGGTGATGTCCGCGCCGTTATTCACCGTGGGACGGGTGCCCACATTGGTGACGGCGGCATAGTCCCTGCCGTCGGGAAGATACACTCTTGTGACGTACACGCCGTGGCTTGGCACCAGCACATGGGGCGCCATCACCAGATTGATGGTGGGCACGCCGATGGTGTGGCCGATGCGGCGGCCGTGGCGCACCGTCTGGGTCAGGGTGTGGGGGTGGCCGAGGAACTTCGCCGCCCGCTCCATCTGCCCCATGCCCACCAGCGTGCGGATGTAGGTGGAGGAAACGGTGATGCCGTCCACCTCCACCTTGGGGATGATGTCGCAGCCAAGGCCAAGCTGGGCACATTTTGCCTGCAGCAGCTC
>JAFQRI010000124.1 GCA_017410185.1 Oscillibacter sp.
AGCCGGTTTGCGCGCTCGGACACATTTTCCGTGACTACCTTCAATTCCAGACGGTCATACAGCGCCTCCAGAATCTTCTCCTCCGGATCGCTGAAATTGGGGATCTCATTGGAAGCGGAGAAGAAGGAGATAGTGGGGATCTGGCAGGTTCTGCCTTCGTTGGTGTACTCCCGCTCGTTGAGCGCAGTCAGCAAAGCGTTGAGAACGCCGTCATTTGCCTTAAAAATCTCATCGAGAAACACGATGTCGCTCTCCGGGATCTTGCCGGTGGTCTGCACCTCCGGCTCACTTCTGTGCAATGCGGCCAGCGCCGCACGATAGGTCTCCAGTTTTTCCGTTGTCTTGCGGATCTGCTCCCAGATCTCCGGCGTGTCCTTTGTCCCGGGCAGGCTGTCCATCAGACAGCGCAGGTTAAACCGCTGGTTGGCATAGATGGCGTCGCTTTCCAGCACCGCAGCCGGCACGGAGCCGGGCAGGAGGCTGGAGAGGTCGATGCGGCCGAACAGCTGCTCCTCGTCGCCCTGCTTGGTCAAAAGCCGTTTGAACTTCCGGGCGCCGGTGATGCGGCGGCGGAACTCATCAATGGCAAAGCTCTTGGCCTGGCCGGGCTCGCCCAGCACAAACAGGTTTTTGCGGGTCAGCAGAGCGACGGCAATCGCCTCCACCAGTTCCTCGCGTTCCGCCATCTGGCCGTTTACATCGGCCATGACAGCAAGCATTTGGTCTTTCAGCATGGTTTATCTCCTCCAAAATCATTTGTCTTTTTTGGTTTGCCGAAAACAGCATAGTCAGATGTGTTTTTACCCATTATGATTCTCAGCCGTCATCCTCCTCGGTATAATCCTCCGGGAGGCTGCCGGCCAGCACTGTGAAAGCGCCGCTTTGTGGGTCAAATAGGACAGCATAGGAGCCTTCGTCAGTATCCGGCTGGTGTAAATCCTCTATCAGAGCAGCCTGATCTTCCGTGGAAAGGGGGTTTTCAAAGGCATAGATGCCACCGATCCCTTCTTTACGGCACAGGCGGGCAGCGCCGTAACCTACCGTTTCTTTGCAGTCCATCAGCCATTCACCGTCATCGCCTATTTTTACTGTGCCGTCATCATTTCGCAGCAAAATACACTGCTGCTGATAACCACACCGGAGGCACATCTCATACACTTCAGTTGTTCTGCAGTTCATATCATAGAAAAGTGTGCCGCCGCATTTAGGGCATTTACGCATTCCCTGAACACTGGACATCTGTATCCGCCTCCTTACGCCGCCAGCCGATAGACACCGTAGGTTTCCTCCAGGCGGCTGTCGCCGGAGAGGGCGTCAAAGGAGATCACAAGGCCACGGGCGTTGTAGGGTGCGTCCTTGATGCCGTAGCGTCTGGCCGCGTCCTTACAATTCAGCATTTCAAACTGAAGCTGCGCCCAGATGTGGGCGCCCAGTTCGCTCTTGTCGGGGTCATATCCCTCCACGGCACGGATGAGCCGCAGGGCAAGCTGCTGGTAGACATCGTCATAGTCCAGCCGGGCCGCTTTCATCAGATGATGGTTTTTCCGGATCACCCGGTCGATATAGTGCAGGTGTTCTTCCACGATACGGTTTCTTTCAGTTATGGTCAGGGTCGCCTTCATGGTCGTTAGCCTCCTCATGTTTTGGCTCCCACAGCTCACAGCAGTTTTCCGACAGCGCCTGCGCCAGTGTCTCATAAGTATGGATAATGGCGGCACGGCGGGGATTTCCGCAAAGCTGCAGGGCTTTTGTGTTGTTGGTTTGTTCCCGGAAAGAATGCCGGCAGGTATCGCAGTGTTTTCTCAAATAATCACTCCTTCATGGCTTTAGGGTTGAAGTGGCGTTCCACAAGGCCGTTGGTGCCGTTATAGAGGAACACATGAACAAGGCCGTCGTTGAGTTCCAGCACATGGCCTTCCGTCAGAGTCAGTCCCAGCAGTTCACCGGCATCTTCGCCGGACTCATAAGCCTGCCAGAAGTCCTTTATCGGCATGGAGAGCGTTCCCTTATGACGCAGCGTATAACGGAACTCCGACGGACAGTTGAGCCCGTGGAGCAGTTGCATCTGGCGGGAGGGTTCATCTTTGAAGTCATACAGTTTCAGTTCGGGCGGTGAGATGCGCTTCGGGCAGCAATCCGGCACCCGTTTTTTCAGGTCACGGGCCTTGAGCCGGATGGCCTTTTTCTTCAGCAGACAGAAACGATCACCCAGGTGCATCATCACGCCGTTTCGTTTCTGGGGTACCGCATCCCCGTAAATAAAATGGGACGGGCAGCTGTAACAGGAAGTGTAGTCAAGACGCATAACAGATTCGCTCCTTTTCAAGATTTCACGGCTCACAGCCGATCACGCCGCCTTTTTGGCGTCCTTTTCCCAGCAAAGACGAATGACGCGCTCGCACTCATCCATCTCCATGTTGCCGATATGGGCCCGGCTCTGGGGCACCCCCAGTTCCCGGGCCAGCCAGCGGTAAGCGTCCTTTCGGGACATTCTCCGTCCGGTCCAGAAGGCGTCAAAGACATTGTGTGTCTCCCGGCGCTTCATGCGAAGGGCGGCGTTTGCCAGCTTGCCCATGGGACGGTCAGTGCCCTTGTGGACACCGACATAGGCGTTGCAGTTGGTACAGAGATAGATCCTCTCCGTACTTTTTTCGTAGATTTCACTTGCATCGGTCAGGATCACCCTGCCGCCGCAGTAGTGGCAGATTTCAGGAGTTTTCATCCGGGGTTTTCCCTCCTCCGTATCAGGCCGCTTTCTGCTGCCGCACCTTCTTGCCGGCCTCCTTGACCGCCGCTTTTTTCTTGGCGGTGGGAGCGCGCACCGGCGTCTGATAGCAGGTGACAGTATCGGTCTGGATTCTTAGTTCGCCTCGCTCGGACAGTTCCAGCTGCATGGAGCCGGTGAGCATACGCAGCAGCTCCCATAGCTTGCGGGCGTTGTAATAAAAGGGTGTGCTTGCCGCGCCGGTGGTGATGGCGGGCAGGTCATGGCTGCAGCTTCCGGTCTCACTCTCACAGGAGAGGGTGATCTGCCCGGAAAGCAGCTTTACTTCAATGGGTGTGCCGCCCTTTGCCACAGGAAGAATGGCACCGACGGCGTTGCAGAAGGTATTTGCGTCGATCTGGGCCGTAAGCCGGGGCTTAAACTGCCGCAGCACCATGCCGGTGTCCAGAAAATCTCCCTCGATCAGCCGGGCGGAGAAAAAGAGCGTTCCATCCCAGAAGACCACGGTTTTGTTGGTAATGGCCATTTCGTAGACATCGCTGTCCTCGGATATGCCGGCAAGCGTCCGCAGCGAGGAGGCCGGGATAAGGATGCAGGCCTTGCCCACGCACTCCTTATCTCCCAGCAGGTGGAAGATGCGGGAGCCGTCGCAGGCGTCGGCGTGCAGGCCGTTTTCGTGCAGAGAGAGCCGGACACATTGCATGGAGGGTTTCCCGTTGCCTCTGGGCAGGGTAAAGGGCGTGCATTTTGCCAGAGTTTTGATGTTGCTGACGCTGACCGCATCCTCCGGGAAAGGAATTTCCGGCAGAGGATAGTCCTTGCCATCCAGTACGCTGACGGCAAACTCCGCCTGTCCCGCTTTTACCTGCAGGACAGTGGGCTTGAGAGAGGATACCGAAACGGTTTCCCCGTCCAGCCTGGAGAGCATCCCCAACAGCAGGTGCGGCATGATCACGGTCTGGCCGCTTTCCTCCACATTGGCCGCAAGGCTGGCCCGGACGGCCACCTCCATATTGGTGGCGGTCAGAGTCACCATGCCCATGTCGGCGTCGGCCGCCAGATGGATGCCTTTGAGCAGTTCCAGCTTCAGATCCTCCGGCACGGCTTTGGACGCCTTCTGCGCCAAATGGAGCAGTTCTCTTCGGTTTGCGTGGAAAATCATTTGTCTTTCCTCCTGTTTCGTTACGCTGTTTTTCCAAGCAGGTCAAACAGCGACAGTTGGTTTTCATCTTCCGGCACAGGCCTCTTTCGTCTGGATGCCTGCTTGAGAATGGGCTCTGCCAGAATGAAAATATCCTCTTCGGCGAACAGCATCCCTCCCGCGGCGTTCTTTTGACGCAGGGAAAGAGGCAACGGCCGTCTGGGTGGCGATGGGTTTGTGCACACGATGATCGTCTGCTGTTCCGGCTCGGGCACAGCGGGGATTTCAGCTTCCGGCGCGGCGGCCGTCTGCTTTTCTTCCGGCGGCTTGAGCAGCGCCATCTTTTTGAAGGTTGCGGACACATCCTCCACGCTGTCGCGGATACCCATAGACAGTTCCTTCGCCATCAGGGAGAGCATATCCTCACACTCGCTCATGGCGGCGAGGCCCTCATCGCTCATCTGGCCCTCGATGATACCGGCCACCGCCAGCTTGTTGGCCATCAGCTTGATCGCCTTGTGCTGGGTGGTGTGCTGGTAATAGAACATATAGACCTCCACGCGCGGGGCGAGCTGATTGATGCGCCAGCTGCGCCGGGAGGCCTGCCGGAGGGTGAAGAGCTTATAGCCGGTATCGTAGAAAATCAGCGTGGTAAAGGCATTGAGGTCAAGGCCGGTCTCCACTACCGTGGGGTTTACGATCATCACCTGCATTCCCTGTGCAAGCCGTTTTTCCACCCATGCCTCCCGCTTTGCGGGGGGAACGGAGGCAGGCAGGATGTGGGTACGGTAGCCGCGCTTTGTGAGCAGCTGATGCACCTTCTTCTGGGTGTCAAGCCGTGTCCAGTTGGTATAGATCATCACCTTTTCGCCGCCCGCGATTTTTCGATCCACAATCTCCAGCATGGCCTCGTCCTTGGGCGTAATGTCCTCGAAAGAGCCGATGTCCTGCGGATCGACCAGTACATCACCTGTTTTTGGGTCAAGGATGGGGTCGTGACCGTAGGGCTGATCCGGATAGGCGGTGAGCAGGTTGAGGAAGGACGACTGCACTTTGTTTGCAATGTCCTTACGATGGCTGAGGATTTGGACGAAAGTATCTTCAAGCTGTCTGTAAACCTTCTCCACCGGCTCCGGCATGGAAAGCGGCACGGGGATCTCCTCGTATTCCGGCAGGTCTTTGCCCATGTCCAGCAGGGACAAAAAAACGGCATACTCCAGCAGAAAGCGGGAATATACCAGTGGGGATACGCCGGGCAACTGCCGGGTACGGCTTCGGATTTTGGGCGTCCTGCGGTTGGAGTTGTAGTCCGCCTCACGGATCTCGGTGATGGTTTGCATGACGCCGTACTCTTTGGCAAAGGTGTTCGGCTCGTCAAAGTCCTTGCCGTCCTTCTTCATCAAAGGAGCGACTATGCGGAACAGCAGGTAGAAGATGCCCGAGGCGTAGCCGTTGATGAGGGTGGCGGTCATGCCGATGACCTTATCCGCCGTCTGAAACAGCTCGCCCATGGCCTCACCCTGACCGCTGTTTTGCGAATACTGATGCAGCTCGTCACAGATGAGTCCGTCAATGCGTCCGCGATACTTCTTTTTGATGTAGGTACTCAACGGATAGGCTCTAAAGGCTCTTGCCGCAGGATGCAGGTCGTCGGGGTGTTCTGCGATGTCCCGGAGGGTTTCCTCCCGGGCGGCGTTGTTGCAGAACGGAATATGCGCCGCCGCGCCGTAGCGGTAGACAAAGCCGTATTCACCAACCCTGATCCAGTCGGTCTTCCTGTTGGGGTTAGCCGCGGTCCACAGGGGGCTTCCGCAATGCTCGCAGACATGGTTTTTGCGGTTTTCGTTCATAAAGAAGAACTGATCCGCCTTGACCCGGTAGGAGCAGCCGTCATCGCTGATGTCCATTTCGATGATCTCTCCGCACTCCGGGCAGACAAAGGCTTTTTTTCGCTTATGCCACACCGCGCAGGGCTGGCGCATATAGCCGTCCCTGGCCTTCTCCTTGGAGAGGATCGCATAGCAGGATTTGCCTCCCTGCTCATAGAGAGCGTACAGACGGTCAAACTCGGTGATGCTGTGGACGACCGACGCAAAGGTGTCGGGCAGGGTTTCCTCGATCTCACGCACCCACTTCTCCGTCACATGGGAGGGGCAGAGTACGATGTTGAAGGTTTTGTCTCTTTTGGTGTGTGTGGCCCGCAGCCCGGCAGCGGCACCCATGGCCACGGAGCCGAGCTTCGTTTTCCCACTTCCGCACTCGGCAATGATCAGAGCGACCTTCCCCCGTTCCAGCCTGCGCTTCACGGATTCCGCAACGGCAAGCTGGGCGTCGTAAAGGGAGTAGCCAGCCTTTTCCCGGATATAATCGTTGATTGCGAGGATCTCAGGAGAAAGGGGCTCCACAGACGGGTCAAACAGGGGGTTGAACTGATCCTTGATCCGTTGCGCGACAGTTACGCCAAAGGAGTTCAGATACTCGGTGACGGTGTTTACCCCGTCCAGCGGGGTCAGTCCGGTAACAGCGCCGGGAATGGAAATGGCGCCGCTGCGCAGGCCTCTCTCCACCACATCCACAATGTTCTGATCGTCCTGGGTGAATGAGATCATCCAGGCCTCAAAGTCACGGGACTGCGGCACCACCTGCAGTTTTTTCAAAATCTTTTCTTTTTTCAGCGCGGCCAGAAGATACCCCTGAAACTCCGGGATCAGAGGCACAGCCGTTTTTTGATCCACCTCCTCAAACAGAGCGTGTTCATCTCCCCGGGGACAGAAGATAAAGGCTTTTCTCGGCGGGAAAGAGGTAATCTCCTCCTGCGGCTTATCGTCCTCATCCTCATCTCCGGAGGTCGTGTTTTGCAGCGTTTCATCCTCAGCGATCATTGTCGCCTCGGCATACACGCCGCTGTGTCCCAGCTGACGCCGGTACCGCTTGACCAAACCCTTGAGCTTCAGGGGCGTGCCATCCACTTCCGTGGCGATGGTTGCGCCTCCGTAGATGGCGTCGGCCATGGCCCGCACCTGCTCGGGATATCCGCCGAAGCGGACGGCATACAGGGTCTTCTGCTTTCCGTCGTCCCCGTAGACCAGCGTATCCGCATAGTTGGTCAGCATCACTTTCGCTGCGGTGTTCTTATACGAAAGCGTCATCAGAGAGGGTTTTGCCATGCATACGATTTCTCCTTTCGTTTTTGGTGTTAAACGCAAAAAAACCGCAATCGCCGGAGAGAACGGCAATTACGGTTTTTTGAGTTTATTCGGTTGGATTTAGGCTGTTGTCGGTGTTGCGGGGGCATGGTAGCCCCTCGGCTTCTTAC
>JAFQRI010000012.1 GCA_017410185.1 Oscillibacter sp.
CTCATGACTCTGGCCCGCTGCTCCTTATCCTTGATGGTGCGGGCCATATTGCCGATGAGGGCCATTTCGCTGCGCAGGAAGTGACCCTTGGTCACGTCCTCCATAAGGCCCGCCAGCTCCCGGACGGTATCCTCCCGGCGGCCGTTGTAGACGCGGCTGAGGGAGGAACCCAGAAGGCGGTAGACCTCGCTGTCCAGATCATAGATGCGGCCGGCAAGGGCCAGATGTTCTTTCTGATATGTTTTCATGGTCTACACCTCCTTACAGGAAAAACAACAGGGAATCCAACAGGAATACCGGCACCAGAAACGCCACAGACCAGCCCAGATATCCGAAGAAGGAGGGCATGCGGATGCCGTTTTCGTCGGAAATGGCCTTGACCATAAAGTTGGGAGCGTTGCCGATGTAGCTGTTGGCGCCCATGAACACTGCGCCGCAGGAAATGGCGGTAAGCATCTGCTCCGGGATGATGCCAAGAGCGGTGGTGAGGCCGGAAGTGGCTCCGAGGGTGCAGGCGGTGGTGAGGAACACCAGATAGGTGGGGGTATTATCCAGAAAGCTGGAGAGAAGACCGGTGACCCAGAACAGCTGGAAGGGAGTGTCCAGACCAAGAGTGGGGCCCAGCTCCTTGAGGAGCATGAGGGCGGGCTGCATGGTGATGAAAATACCGATGAAGAGCACTGCCACCTCCCGGATGGCGCCCCAGGTGAAGTGGTTGGCCTGCCGGATGGAGGCGGGAGTGGTCTTGAAAGAGAGCAGGGCAGAGAGCAGGATGATGACCAGCTCGATGAGAACGGGGTAGGTCAGCTGCACATGACCAAAGATGTGGATGCCCAGCACTGCGCCGGTTTCATCCTGAAACAGGGGCAGGGAGGGCAGCACACCGCTGAGGATCACCGCCACCACAATGCTTACAAGGAAAATAAGGTTGTGAAGACCGTCGATATGGACATCTGTGCCGGGCTTGGAGATATCCGGCTTGCGGCCAATGGCGATATCCTTGCGATAGGCCCGCATATCCACAAAATAAAATACCGTCAGCAAGATGACAACGTTGAGCAGCATGATGGGGAGGAGGCGCAGGCTCCAGAAAAAGGGAACGCCCCGGGAAAAGCCCATCAGCAGCGGAGGATCTCCGATGGGGGTGAGGCAGCCGCCGATGTTGGAGATGAGGAAGATGAAGAAGATCATAATATGCCGCTTGCGCTTGCGCCATGCATTCATCTTGATAATGGGGCGCACCATCAGCATGCTGGAGCCGGTGGTGCCGATGAGACTGGAAAGCAGCGTGCCGAACAGCAGCAGCGCCACATTGATGCGGGGAGAACCGGCAAGGTCACCTACCAGCGTGATGTTTCCCGCCACGCAGAAAAGGCCGAAGAGCAGCACAATGAAGGGGATATAGTCCAGCACCATACATTCCAGCGCCAGCTCCACGGCGGCATGGCCGCTTTGCAGCATGCCGTAGGAAACCAGCAGCAGCACGGAGAGGATCGCTACCACCAGACCCTGGCGCTTTTCCCACTGGTGGGGCAGGGCGATGGGGCCGATGGCCACACACAGCAGTAAGATCACAAAGGGGATACACAGCCAGCCGGGCACTGCGGCGGTGTGGGATGCTTCTGCCTCCGCAGCCAGCGCCGGCATACACAGCATGCCCAGCACTATGGGCAGCATCAGAATTCTTTTCATAGGAAACCTCCTGTTCAGACGGTCAGGCCTTTTGAAATTGCTGGCCTATCTTAGTCTTTTGGGCGGGGAAAGTCAAGAACAGAAAGAATGAAAAGTTCCTGGAAAAATGAAAGAGAAATGGGCAAAATGACTAATAGAAAAAGAAGAAAATTCCAATAAATACAGTTGATTTGTGCATATCATCAAAACGGCTTGCAAGTAAACACTGCAAATGATGCAATTCTTGCGCCGAAATGAAGGAGAGGGGACAAAGAAACGGCATTTTACGACCACTGTGATGCAAGGGGAGGGCTTGATCCGACCGGAAAGAAGGGGAAAGCCGGCAAAAGACACAAAAAAGCGGCTCCCATGAGCCGCTCAACAAATTCAGTATATCAAAAAGAGGGAGGGGGTGTCAACGGGTGAAAGTAAAAATCTGTGTATCGCATAACTTTAGCGCTTTAAATTTAGGCAGTATCCCATCTTGCGAAGGAACCCCCGTCGTGCTATATTATAATCAGAAAAGGACAAAACCTTTTCTCACAAACAAAAAGGCAAGAGAAAGAGAGGTAGCCAATGATGTTAGATAATAAGAGCGCAGAGAGATGACCCTTGACTGTTGGAACCATGGAAACAGTCAAGGGTCATTTCTTTTTGTTCTGACCGGCCTCAGACAGGGCCGGCTTTTTCTTTTTTGCGCACCTGCACATAGTGCAGGATGAGACACAGAATAAAGAAGATGCCGCAATAGCCGCAGATAGGATACAAAACGGCGATGAGGTTGCCGAAGCCTGCAAGGCTTGCGGGGAAACACACCAGAGAGATCACAGCCAGCGCCTTTCCCTTGTGGCGGGGGAAGGCAGGATACTTGGCTTCAAAATAGGTCACAATGGTGACGATACTGAAAAGGGCGGCGCCGAACATGCCGCAAAAGAGAATCAGACCATAGGGATAGCACAAAAGAGGAGAGATGGTCTGGGCTACAGCCAGCATGGGAAGACTCTCGCTGCAGGCAGCAGGATCGGCAAAGAGGGCGAGAAGAATGCTCACGGCGATGGACACCAGAAAGGCGGAGCCGAGGAAGGCACCCCGGGGAACGGCACGGTGGGACGCTGCCTTTACTCCGGCGGCAGCCATGAGGCCGATGATGGAGAAGAAGTTGTAGGAAACGTAGGTCAGGGCGGAGAAGAGCCAGTTGCCAAGGAGGGGGTTGGAGGAGCCTGCCGCCCTTGCGGCGGGGATGGCAGGCAGACCAAAATGCATAAGGGCCAGCACGCCGAAAAGAATGGTGATGACCACCGTGGGCGGCACCAGCAGGGAAAAAAAGCGCACGGTGCCCTGCAGGCCGTGAAGGGCCACGGCGGACACCAGAATGCACATCATCAAACTGCCCGTCCACAAAGGGAGCCCCAAGAGCTGTTCCAACAGGGCTCCGCCGCCGGCATACATGATGATGACAATGTCCAGCAGGAAGAAGATCTCCACAATGGCGGCGCAGCGGCGCAAAAAGGGGATCTCCCAGGGGATGATAAGGCGGTCCATCTCAATGATGGAGGTGGCGCGGGCAAGGCGCATCACCAGGATCACCAGTGAAGACATGACCACCAGCGTGATGGCAAGGCCCGCAAGGCCCCACAGGCCGAATTCACCGAAAAACTGCCACAGCTCCTGCCCGGAGAGATAACCGGCGCCCAAGATGCTGCCGGCGTAGGTCAGAGCAAGGCGGGAGGCGGAGAGCGTGTTTGTCTGTTCCATAGGGAGGATCCTTTCCGTCAGAAAAATCAGATCACGCCTATCATAATACATGGGGGCATCATTCGTCCATAGAAAATTTCATAAGGAAGAAACGGAGAAGGAGAATTTTTCTTGTGCCCGGAGAGGAAACATAGTAAAATATAGAAGGAAGCTGTGCATTTTCCGAGGCAGCACAGAAAAATGAAAAAGGAGAAACGCTTATGAAAAAACGCCTGTTCAGCACAGTCCTTGGCGCTGTGATGTCTGCGGCGCTGTGCGTTCCCGCCATGGCTGCGGAGCTGCCCATGCTTATTATGGCTCCCCCCAAAAATGAGAGCGCGGTGATCTTCTACACCAACGATATCCACACCTACATTGACAATACGGAAGAAGCCGCTGACGGTGCGGAGATCGCCGGATTACGCTATTCCACGCTGGCAGCGCTGAAGGACAGTGTTGAAAACTCGTTGTTGGTGGATGCAGGCGATCATGTACAGGGAACAGCCTACGGCTCGGTAGATAAGGGCGAGAGCATCGTCAAGTTGATGAACGCTGCCGGTTATGATATTGCCACGCTGGGCAACCATGAGTTTGACTATGGTATGGAAGGTCTGGAAAAGATCATAGAGCAGGCAGAGTATGACTATATTTCCTGCAACTTCTACCGTGAAGGAAGCGGCGAGAATGTGCTGGAGCCCTACAAGGTCGTTGAACTGGCGGGCATGAAGATCGCCTTTATCGGCATCACCACCCCGGAAACCTTCAACACCTCCACCCCTGCCTATTTCCAGAATGAAAAGGGCGAGTATATTTACGGGATCAGGGGCCGAGAAAGCGGACAGGCGCTGTATGATGCTGTGCAGGCTGCCATTGACGCGGCTTCCGCTGAGGCGGATATCATCATCGCACTGGGACATCTGGGTGTGGATGAATATTCCGATCCTTGGAACAGCGGGGATGTGATCGCCAACACCACAGGGCTGGACGCCTTTATCGACGGGCATTCCCACACTGCTATGGAGGGAATGGCTGTTGCCGACAAGAGCGGCAAGAACGTCTGGCTGACCCAGACCGGCGAATACCTGAACGCGGTAGGTAAGATGACCATTGCTTCGGACGGCACCATCACCACGCAGCTGCTGGATACCGAGGATCTGGCTGGTCTCACTCCCAACGCGCGGGTACGGGAGCTGGAAGAGGCATGGATCGGCGCTGTGAGTGAAAAGCTGGGAGAAAAAATCGGCTCCATTGAGGATACGCTGGACAACTACGATGCCGAAGGCAGCCGCCTTGCGCGGATCCAGGAGACCAATACCGGCGACTTTGCAGCCGACGCACTCTACTATCTTTTTGATAATATGGGGCTGGAGGTGGATGTAGCCGTTATGAACGGCGGCGGCATCCGAAACAGGGCCATCACCGGCGATATTACCTACCTCACCTGCAAGGCCATCCACACCTTCGGCAATGTGGCCTGTTTGCAGACCATCACCGGTCAGCAGTTGTTGGATGCACTGGAATGGGGCGCGCAGTATGTGGGCATCTGTGAAAACGGCGGCTTTCTGCATGTTTCCGGGCTGAAATACACTGTCGATCCCTTTATCCCTTCTACAGTTCAGAAGAATGCAGATGACGCTTGGGCCGGCGGTCCCACCGGTGAGTACCGTGTGAAGGATGTGCAGATCCTGAACAGGGAAACCGGCGTTTATGAACCTCTTGATCTGAAGGCAGAGTATAACCTTGCCGGTTATAACTATACCCTGCGGGATCTTGGAGACGGCTTTGCCATGTTCGACGGTGCTGTGAATGTGCTGGACTATGTGATGGAGGACTATATGGTGCTGGCAAACTACGTCCAGTCCTTTGAAAACGGCAAGGTCACGGGCTATGCCCAGCCTCAGGGCCGCATCACCATTCTGACGGCTCCTACCGAAACGCCTGCGGAGCCGGAAGTTCCCGCAGTCCCCGCGGTACCTCCCGCTGCTTTTGCCGAAACCTATACCGTGTCTGCCGGGGATACCCTGTGGGGCATTGCGGCAAAGACCCTTGGCAGCGGCGCCAAGTGGAATGCTGTTTATGAGGCAAACCGCGCATCCGTGGCAGACCCCAATCTGATCTATGCCGGTCAGATGCTGGTGATCCCTGCCGCATAACACGCGCATTGAAAAACGCCGGGCCGACCCACTGGGTCGGCCCGGTTTTTACAGGCACAGAGAAGGCTTGTCGGCTCCTCAGGGCAAGGGCTCTGCTTGGCGGTAGAGGGAGCAGACGGACTCCATATGCTGCCGCATCCCCTGCACCACCGCTTCGGGAGCCGTGATCTGGGCCTTGGTGCCAAAGCCGCAGACCCACGCATAGAACTGAGGGCTGACCACGATGTTGGCCCGGAGGGCGAAGTGAGCATCTCCGTCCGGGATGAGGATCACATCCCGACCCAGCCGGTCCAGCACCGCCCCTACCAGATCGTTTTCAAACCGCAGTTTTACGGAAGTTTCTGTTCCGGTGAACATGCCGAAGGTCTTGCGGGCGTAGATGCCCATATCCAGCTTGCGGTAGGCCTCCTGCCCGTCCCGCTGCTCGCCGGTCAGCTGGATATCTGCCATCTTGTCCACCCGGAAGTGCTTGATGGCATCGGCGGCGGAATCAAAGGCCACAAGATAATAGTTCTCATCGTCCCATGTCAGGGCGTAGGGGCTGAGAGTATACCATGCGCCGTCGCGGCGAAAGCGCCGCTCCTTGCCCACGGTGTATTCAAAGTAGTGAAAGCGGAGCTGCCGGTTTGCGGCGATGGCGCGGTGGATGGCGTCGATATTATAGTAGATGGATTCGTTCATGGTCTTGACCCGGTTGGCCACATGGATCTGGCGGTGGAGAAGCTCCGCCTCGTATACGCTGGCCAGTGCCTCCAGCTTGCCGATAAGCTCCATGGTCTTGCCCTCGGTAATGAATTTGGAGGATTGAATGCTGTCCACCAGCAGCTTCAGCTCCGGCAGCTGAAAATTGCGGCTCCCCACATAGTAGGCGCTGCTGCGGCCGCTGCCGGAGGCAATAATGTCCAGTCCGTAGGCGCTGAGGGCTTCAATGTCGGCATAAATGCTTTTCCGCTCTGCGGAGATACCGTGAGAGGCCAGCATGGCCACCAGCTGCGCCGTTGTGACAGGGTGGTCTTCATCGGTATGGCGCAGAAAATGATCCATGATATAGAGGATCTTCAGCTTTTGGTTAGAGGAACGGGGCATGGGAGTCACATCCTTTCGGAAAGTAAGGTTCTTGTATTCAGTATACAACAGCTTTGTGTACAATTAAAAGGCCTGAAACAAAAAGTGCTCCCCGGAGGGAACGCTTTTGCGTCAGTGTTTCCAAAAAGCCCCGCAGGGTTTGCCGCGTTAAGCGGCAAAGGGGCATAAATTATTTTCGGCCGCGGCGTGTACGTGGACGAAAATACTTCTCACCCTGCAAACGTGCGCGGCGTCTCACGCAAGCCGCGTGCGCTGCAGCAGGGTGCAAATCCTGTTGTCGAAAAAACTGCGGTTTTTTCGACAGCTTCAAGCATTCCCCGGAGGGAACACTTTTGCGCATGGAAAAGGATCACTCCTCGATGGTGAGGATATCCACAAAGCCGGTGATCTCAAAGACCTCCATAATATTCTCGTTGACATGGCGCAGGATCATCTTGCCCTGCTTGTTCATCACCTTCTGGGTAGACAGCAGCACGCGCAATCCGGCAGAAGAAACGTAGCTCAGCTCCGCAAAGTCAAGGATCAGCTCCGTAACACCCTCCAGTTGGGCGCTCAGCTCCTTTTCAAACTGGGGGGCGGTGGTGGTATCCAGACGCTCGGCAACCTTTGCCTCCAAAGAAGCGCCGGTTTTGTTCATGGTCAGTTTCATTGGGTTCTCCTCCTGTTGATTGAATATTGAAATCGGTTTGTTTATGATCAAAAGCGCTTGCGGATGGTGAGAATATTCCGGTCCTCGCGGTATACGTAGATCACATCATCCATGGTCTTTTTCACCAGATGGATGCCAAGGCCGCCGATGGAGCGCTCCTCAGCGCTGAGGGTGGTGTCCGGTTCGGCAAGGGTGAGGGGATTGAAGGGAATGCCCTGATCGATGAAAGTGATCTCCGCCATCCCGGGATTTTTGGAAAGGAGGAGCTGCACCGTTGCCTGACCGATGCCGTTGGGATAAGCATAGCGGGCGATGTTGCCGAAAAGCTCGTCGATGGCCACACAAAGCTGCATCTGGACGCGCATGGGGCACCCAGCCTCTTCCAGCTGCGCGGTGACAAAGTCGGTGACGGTCTCAATGTTTTCAACCGTGGCATCCAGCACCAGCTCCAGCGGGGCAGGCTTACCATGGAAGGTGACAGAGAGGAGGGTGATGTCATCAAACTGCTCTGCATCGCCCACGAAGGCGTCCAGATCTGTTTTCACGGCACCACACAGGGCCTCCGCGCCGGAGCAGGCGTTTTCATTGAGCACGTCCAGCAGCCGTCCTTCACCGTAAAACGCTTCCTGAATGTTGCTGGATTCCGTAACACCGTCGGTATAAAGGAAGATGGTGTCGCCGGGGGCGAGCTGCAGCTCATGGGGACGGTACCGGACGCCCTCCATACCGGCAAGGGGCAGGCCGGAGCGGGACTTGAGATAGGTAAAATCTTCGTTGTTCCGGCGGATGACCGGCGGGTTGTGCCCGGCATTGACAAAGCGGAGATGACCGGTCGTTGTGTTCAAAAAGCCCATCCAGGCAGTGAGGAACATGCCGGTGTCATTGCCCTCACAGAGCTTTTCGTTGGCCTGAATGAAGACCTCTTCAATAGGCATGCCGCTTTCGGCAAGGCTCTTGAGCACGCTCTTGGCGGACATCATAAACATGGCTGCCGGGATGCCCTTGCCGGAAACGTCGGCAACGAGGAAGGCGAGAGTCTCCTCATTGAGAAGATAGAAATCATAGAAGTCGCCGCCGACTTCCTTGGCG
This sequence comes from Oscillibacter sp., assembly GCA_017410185.1. Classification (GTDB taxonomy): domain Bacteria; phylum Bacillota; class Clostridia; order Oscillospirales; family Oscillospiraceae; genus Oscillibacter. The sequence continues at coordinate 8,383 of JAFQRI010000012.1, forward strand.
GTATACATCCCGGCCCAGATGTCAAAGTCCCTGCGGCTGGGGAAGGGAGGGAAGACGGAGGGAAGAGAGGAATACTGAATGGTTCGGGCAAATTCCAGCTCCGCATCGATGCGGGCCTCGGCGTCGGAAATGTAGCGCTTGAGGGTGTCCACCGTGGCGTTGATATCGTCAGAGAGGGTGGAGAATTCCCTGTGGGTCCGGACATCCACCACCGCCTCCAGATTGCCGGAGGAGATCTGGGAAAGAGAGCCGTTGATCTTTTCCAGATTGTTGACGATGAGACGCTTGGTAAGGATATAGACCAGCACAAACAGCGCGGCAAAAACCACGAGCTCCACCAGAAGGGTGGTGCCTACCGACACATTGCGGGAGAGAACGGCCTCGTGCTGGGGCATCACGGCAACGGCGTAATAGCCCTCAGCCTCGATGTACATACAGTAGCTGTCCACCCCGTAGACGGTGGACTGGAAGCAGTGGTTGGGAGGGGTGAGCGCCGGGTCGATCTGCAGGCCGGTGATGCTCAGCTGCTCCCACTCATTTCCATGACGGTCACTGACGATGTTCCAGTTGCTGTCTGCGATGATGATACAGCCGCCCTCGCCCACATGGCGGTTGCGGGTAACGCCCCGGAGCACGCTGTTGACATCCCTGCGGTAGCGCTGGAAATCGTAACCCACCTGAAGGAAGCCGCCGCTCTCCAGAGCTACGCCGCCGTACTTGCGGTAAAGGGTGGGGTCATGGGAGGTGGGCTGATAGCTTTGGGCAAACTCCGTTTCCCCGTCCAGCAGCACCAGAAATTCCGCGGACTGGGTGCCGGAGGCCATGTCATAATTGAGAAAATCGTCGTGGGTGGTGGCGATGATGATGCCGGTTTCATCGATGAGGTTGATCTCCGCTACATCAAAGCGGTAGGAGAGAACCTTCAGCATGGAACTGTTCACCGTCGCCAGGGAGGTGACCTCGGCAGCGATCTGATGAGTCAGCGTCAGAAGATTTTCGTCAGAAGCATCCGAAATGTCCTGCCGGACGTCAGATATGTTGAGCCGCATGAGATCAACGGCGCTCTTTTCGGAAAGCTGGGTCTGTGTGACCCAGAGGAACACTGTGGCGGCCATGAAGCATAAGAGCACCAAAAGGGCCAGCCATTTTTGATAGGAGCGGGCAATACCCTGTCTGGGAGTTTCTTTCATTTCAGCGACCTCCTTGCAGCGGCGGATGAATGGGAAGGCGGAGCGGGGATGCAGCCCTCTCACCTCTCAATAACACTTTGCAGCGTATGATACTTTTATCATAGCACGGGGTTAAAAAAGTGTCAATTTTATCCGCGCAACTCACGGAGAGCGCTTGCGCTCAGCCAACGCAGGCAGAACGTCTGGCTCTTTGCATCATAGAAAACCAGAGCACCACACCTATGGACGCCACAAAAGGGAACGGGCCCCGCTCAAAAGAGCGGGGCCCGTTCAGTTTCCTAAAAGGCAGCTTTTTTAACAGGCTCAAATGATGGGATCATCTTACAATATAAGATTACAGGATGGAGCCCTTGATCTCCTCGTTCTTGAGGCCGTGCTTCTCCGCATAACCGGTGAGCATCAGGGTCAGAGCGCCGTCGCCGGTGACGTTGCAGGCGGTGCCGAAGCTGTCCTGCAGGGCGAAGATGGCCAGCATCAGACCAGTGCCGGCATTGTCAAAGCCCAGCACACCGGTGATCAGACCCAGGGAGGCCATGACAGTGCCGCCGGGGACACCGGGAGCGCCGATGGCGAAGATGCCCAGCAGCAGGCAGAAGATGATCATGGTGGGGAAGCTGGGGAGGGTACCGTAGAGGATCTTGGAAACGGTCATGCAGAAGAAAACCTCGGTGAGCACGGAGCCGCACAGGTGGATATTGGCGAACAGGGGGATACCGAAGCTCACCATATCCTTGCGCAGGACCTTGCTCTTGCGGGCACCGTCCAGAGCAACGGCCATGGTGGCGGCAGAGGACATGGTGCCAACAGCGGTCAGGTAAGCGGGACCGTAGTGCTTGAGGACCTCCCAGGGGTTCTTGCCGGAGTAAGCGCCGGCCAGCAGGTAGAGAACAGCCAGCCAGATGTAGTGACCGGCCATGACGATCAGGATGATCTGCAGGAAGGCGGGCAGCTGGTGGGTGATCATGCCCTCATAGCTGAGGTTGCAGAAGGTGGCGGCGATGTAGAAGGGGAGAACGGGGATGATGATCTTGCTGACGATGTCCAGCACGATGTCCTGAAATTCACCCAGCAGGCTGCAGGTCAGATCGCTCTTGGTCCAGGTGGCGGCAAGGCCAACCAGAACGCTGAACACCAGAGCGCTCATAACGCTCATGATCTGGGGAATGTTCAGCTCGAACACGACGCCGGGCAGCTCGCGCAGGCCCGCAACGTTGCTGTCGATAGAGAGGGAGGGGATCAGGGCGTAACCGGCGGCAGTGGACATGAAAGCCGCACAGATGGAAGAGACATAGGCGATGACGATGGCGATGCCAAGCAGGCGGGAAGCATTCCGGCCCAGCTTGGTGATGGACGGAGCAATGAAGCCGATGACGATCAGGGGCACGCAGAAGGTAATGAGCTGGCCCATGATATACTGCAGGGTCACAACGATCTTCATCAGACTTTCTGTAAAGATCTGGCCCAGGAGCACGCCTGCGATGATACCCAGAAGCAGGCGGAAGGGAAGGCTGCTTGCGATTTTTTTCATGATAATCCTCCTAAAATACTTGTGGCAATAAATCCGCATCCTGACGGAGAAATGGATATTTACAGCACATTTTATTAATGTACAACTTTTTTCATCATATTACAAGGAGAATTTTAAATTCCGTGAAAGAGAGGGGGCAAAACCGCATAAACGCAAGGGCTTTCCGCATAGGATGGGATAAGTTCCAAGCGGGGAGTGAAGCCACAGTGAGAGAGAACATGGAGGAGCGGGCAGAGCGCCTTGCTCTTTACATCATAGAGAACCAGACCACCGTCCGTGCTGCGGCGCAGAAGTTTGGCATCAGCAAGTCTACGGTACATA
>JAFQRI010000125.1 GCA_017410185.1 Oscillibacter sp.
CGGTCCTTGATCTCTTCCTCATTGCCTGCGATGGATTCCAGTTCTGCCTTCAGTGCCGCGTCTTCCAGCTCGGCCTCCATCCAGCGCTTATAATCTTCCATGTACATGTCGATCACCATCCTATATTTTTTCGCTCCTGCGGCAAATTACAGCCGCACCTGACGATTCTATTTTATTATACTACCCCCGGTTTCATAAAGGAAGTATCTTCCGCTTGCAAAAAAGCATTTTTCACATAATCCCCATTTCCCTCCCTTTGTTTTCGGTCACTGTGCACAAGAAGAAAGCCGCCGGAAATCGGCGGCCTTCCATTATTCCCAGAACAGTTCGTCCAGTGTTTTATCCAGTGCCTTGCAGATGGCAAGGCAAAGCTTGATAGTTGGGTTATAATCTCCCTTTTCAATGGCGTTGATGGTCTGGCGGGAAACGCCCACCGTCTCCGCCAGCTGCTGCTGGCTGAGATCCTTGGCAGCCCGGGCCGCTTTCAACCGGAGATTCTTCATTCCGCCTCTTCTTCCCCGCTGCTGCTGATATGCAGCGCGTAAATACCCATAATGACCAGCATCATCACGCCCACAATAAGATTGCAGGCCCGGAAGGTCAGCACGCCGTTTTCCACCATGGTGCCCTCCATCAGATAGATCGCTCCAATGCCAATGTTGAAGGCTGCAATGACGCCAAACAGCATCATCACCTGCCCCGGCTTTTCATAGAGGCTGAGATAGGCCTCTTTCCGGATACAGACCACCGCGAACACCACCATGGTAAGGCAGAAGCACAGAAACACAGCCGTGAGCGTATCGCAGGGAAGGGTAAAAATCGTATCCAGCGCCCCATAGCAGATCACAGCCACCGCCAGCGTGAAAAAGGCATATTTGAATGCCTGTCCTCTCGCCCGTTCCTGCCGCTCATCAAAATGACAGTCAATGACCTTTTTATGCTTCATCAGCGCAACAAACAGCAGCCCTGCCAGCGCGCCTGCCAGCACACCGAAGAAAAGCCCCATCTTATACTCCATACTCATCGCCGATCCCTCCTCTTTCTGGGTACAGATTATCACGTGCCTTACAATTTGTCAATTATATTTTACTTTTTATCGCAAAAATTTTCCGGCAGGGATTTATTTCCCTGCCGGTTTTCCTTCTTCGATCTGGCGAAACAGGCACTGTAAACCTTCCTTCAATCCTCCCACCTCGTCGATCAGCCCCAGTTCAACAGCCTCCTCACCGTAGACAACGCTGCCCACATCCGCAGCCATGTCCTCCTTTTTCAGCATCAGGGCTTCAAACTTTTCGGCGCTGATGCGGCTGTTGGATGCCACAAAGGCTACGATCCGCTCCTGCAAACGCTGGAAGTAACTGTAGGTCTGGGGGGCGGCGATGACCGTGCCGCTGACCCGCACGGGGTGGATGGTCATGGCGGCGGAGGGCACCGCAAAGCTCCGCTTGGCCGACACCGCCAGCGGGATGCCAATGGAATGGCTGCCTCCCAGCACGATGGATACCGTGGGCTTGGTCATGCTGGCGATGAGCTCCGCAATGGCAAGTCCTGCCTCCACGTCCCCGCCCACGGTGTTGAGCAGAAACAGCACTCCTGCCGCCTCATCACTTTCCTCCAGCTTTGCAAGAAGGGGCAGGATATGCTCATATTTCGTAGTTTTGGTGTTGGAGTTTGCCACCGTGTGGCCCTCGATCTGGCCGATGATGGTTAGGCAGTAAATATTTCCATAGGGGGTTTTAGTCATGGCGGAGCCGAGATCCAGCAGATTCTGGGTGGTCTCCTGTGCCTCGCTGTTTTCTCCCGACACTTCTGTGGGTTTTGTAGTATCAGACATAGCGTACCTCCTGTTCTGCATCTATTTTTAACGTTCTTTCGGAAATTACTCCTCCGACAACTCTTTTCTTTTCTTCTTTAACGTGCTATAATACTTCAATCAACCCTTAGGAGGTATTACCATGAAAAAACAGCGCATCGTGGTGAAAGTCGGCACCTCTACCCTGACCCATGAATCCGGCAGCTTCAACCTGCGCAGTATGGAGCATATGGTCCGCGTTCTCTCGGATCTCCAGGGCATGGGCCACGAAGTGATCCTGGTCAGCTCCGGCGCCATCGGCGTTGGCACGGCAAGACTGGGCCTGAGCGAGCGCCCAAAGGAGCTGCGCATGAAGCAGGCAGCTGCCGCTGTGGGCCAGTGCCGCATGATGCACATGTATGATACACTTTTTTCCGAATATAACCGCTGCGTGGCCCAGATCCTCCTCACCGGCGAGGATGTGGAGGCCCCCATCCGGGCAGAGCATCTGCGGGGCACCTTCGGCGCTCTGCTGGAGATGAAGATCATCCCCGTCGTCAATGAGAACGACTCTGTCTCCTCCGCTGAGATCGAGACCGGCCGCCACAAGGTGCTGGGCGATAACGATACCCTCTCCGCCATTGTTGCCGCCCTGTGCAAGGCAGACCTGCTGGTGCTGCTGAGTGATATCGACGGTCTTTATGACGCCGATCCCCGCAGCAATCCCGACGCAAAGCTCATTCCTCAGGTCACCGAGCTTACCGACGAGATCATGGCAATGGCCGGCGGCGTTGGCTCCTGGCGCGGCACTGGCGGCATGGCCACCAAGCTCTCTGCCGCAAAGGTCGCTATGGAAAACGGCTGCGATATGGTCATCACCAATGGCGCACGGATGGAAGATCTGTATGATATCGTGGAGGGCAAGAACGTGGGCACCCGCTTCATTGCCCCCAAGAAGGAGGTCACGGCATGACACGACTCGAGCAGCAGGGCGCTGCGGCAAAAGAAGCGTCCCGCATTCTTGCGACTGCCGGAACGGCAAAGAAAAACGCAGCTCTGGAGGCCATCGCAAAGATCCTGGCGGAACGTCAGGCGGAATGGCTGGAAGCCAACGCCCTTGATATTGCCGCCGCAAAAGAAAACGGCATGCGGCCCGCCATGCTGGACCGCCTCACCCTCACTCCCGACCGGGTGCAGGGCATTGTGGATGCCGTGCGGCAGGTCATCGCCCTGCCCGATCCCATTGGCCGGGTGACCAAAATGGAGACTCGGCCTAACGGCCTCATCATCGGCCGCCGCAGCGTTCCTCTCGGCGTCATCGCCATCATTTTTGAGGCCCGTCCCAATGTCACGGTAGACGCCGCGGCGCTGTGTTTGAAGTCCGGCAATGTTTGCATCCTCCGGGGCGGCAAGGAGGCTTTCCGCTCCAACATAGCCGTCACGAAGCTCATGCGGGAGGCCCTTTCTTCCGTGGGCCTTCCTGAGGACTGCATCTCCCTCGTGCAGGACACCAGCCACGAGACTGCCAACGAGCTGATGCATCTTGATAAATACGTGGATGTGCTCATTCCCCGTGGCGGCGCGGGATTGATCCGCACCGTGGCCAAGGAGTCCAGCGTACCTGTCATCCGCACCGGCGAGGGTGTGTGCCATATTTATATCGACTCCGAAGCCGATCTTGATATGGGCGCCAATGTTCTCTACAACGCCAAGTGCTCCCGCCCCTCCGTGTGCAACGCGGTGGAGTGCGTGCTCATCGCAGAGGATGTTCTGGAACCCTTCCTCAAACAGGCCGTCCCCCTGCTGGATGAAAAAAATGTGGAGCTTCGCTGTGATGGAAAATCCCTTGACATCCTCGGCAGCAGAGCCGTTCCTGCCATGGAGAGCGACTGGGATGCGGAATATGACGACTATATTCTGGCAGTGCGCACCGTGAAGGATGTTCACGAGGCCATCGACTTCATCAACCGCCATTCCACCGGTCACTCCGAGAGCATCATCACCAAAAACTACTTCACCGCCCAGCATTTCCTTGACGCTGTGGACGCGGCGGCGGTGTATGTCAACGCCTCCACCCGTTTTACCGACGGCGGCGAGTTTGGCCTTGGGGCCGAGATCGGCATCTCCACCCAGAAGATGCACGCCCGGGGCCCCATGGGTCTGGAGGAGCTGACCAGCAGCAAGTATATCATCTACGGCGAAGGTCAGGTGCGCTGAGGCGCAGAAAGGGAGAGACCTATGGCTACTTTTGGATTTATCGGCTGCGGCAATATGGGCGGCGCCCTGGCCCGGGCCATGCGGAAAACTATCGACGGCAGTGATATCGTTCTCACCAACCGCTCCCTTGAAAAAGCGGAAACACTGGCAGCAGAGATTGGCTGCGGCGTGGTGCCTGACAATCAGCACATCGCCCAGAAGGCGGACTATATCTTCCTCGGCGTGAAGCCCCAGATGATGGCGGAGATGCTCTCCGGCATCCGGGAGACGCTATCAAACCGCACTGACCGCTTCATTCTCGTTACCATGGCGGCAGGGCTTACCATCAAGCGCATCCGGGAAATGGCCGGCGGGGACTATCCCGTTATCCGCATTATGCCCAACACCCCGTCTTCTATCGGTGAAGGAATGATCCTTTACAGCGCAGGCAGCGACGTGCTTTCCATCGAATTGGAGATCTTCCTCTCTGCCATGTCCGGCGCGGGACGCCTCTCTCCCCTTCCCGAGCATCTGATGGACGCGGGCAGCGCCATTTCCGGCTGCGGCCCCGCCTTTGTGGATCTCTTCGTGGAGGCACTGGCAGATGGAGGTGTGGCCTGCGGGCTGCCCCGTGCCGCCGCGCTGGAGTTTGCCGCTCAGATGGTGGCAGGCTCTGCCAAGCTAATTCTGGAAAGCGGACAGCACCCCGGCGTGCTAAAAGACGCCGTCTGCTCCCCCGGCGGCACCACCATTCAGGGGGTGCGGGCGCTGGAGGAAGGCGGCTTCCGCGGCACAGTGATGAACGCCGTTATCAAGGCCTATGAGAAGAATTTTGATCTGAAATGAGCATAAAGAAAAGCCGACCCGACGGGCCGGCTTTCTTTATGCTTAAAGAGTGATATTTTTGCGAAGACCGGGGTCTGCCATGCGGGTGAGGATGGCAGCGGCTGCGGCGCGGTTGATGGAAGTTTCGGGGCCAAAGGTGCCCTGGGCATCGTTGCCGGTGAGGATGCCCGCGCGGTACAGGGCATAGATGGCCTCCCCGTTCTCGCTCTCCTCCGCAACATCGGGGATGACGCTCACGGTATTGATGGCGCTCAATGCCTCGGCGGGAAGAGCGGCTGCGAGGATGGCGGCAAAGTCGCTGCGCTTTGCGGGGGCGTTATAATCCTCGAAGTCCTTTTTCAAAATACCGTTTGCCTTACAGTAATCCACATAGGTCTGATACCAGAGGCCACTCTGGACAAAGTTTTCGCTGCCGGTGGCATAGATGCTGTGGAGACGATCCGCCATGGTGACGGTCTGGGCAACCGTCACGCTGCCCTCGGGGTCAAAGGCGGTGTCGCTGCTGCCCTTCATCAGGCCCAGCTCATAGGCCTTGGCGACGTTGGGTGCGCCCCAGTAAGAAGCGGCCACATCGGCAAACTGCCCTGCTGTGTAGGTGTTCACAGCAGCAAAATTGGCAAATCCCGGCGTGAGCGGCGTCACTGGTGCAGAGGGAAGACCCGTTTCCCGCTCCGTCCATTCCGGCATTTCCCACGCGGTGTAGTCTTCCACAGTTACGTTTTCCAGCTTGTAAAAAGTGCAGTTTACCTCCTCCTCAAGGCGTTCCTCTATGTACTTGATAACCAACTCATCGCCTTTCAGCTGCTCTTTCTTTACAGCATTTGTCCACTTTTCAGCGATCATCAAGCAGTCCTCATGGCGAGGCTGAGGATGTTCGTTATCGCAGCGATCATGGCGGGCCTCAGGATGCCCGTTATAGCAGAGCGCCGCATCTTCCCTTCCCACCAGCACACAGTTTTTTACCAGATCTATAGTGCCGTATCTGGTTTCAATGGCGCTTTCTCTTCCGATGAGTACGCAATCCTCCACTAAAGAAAGCGTTCCCTCGCTTAGATCCAGCGCGATGTCTCTTTTCGATTCGATCTTACAGTTACGAATCGTTTGAATGGAGGCAAATCCCTTCTCGGGGTTGACAACCTGGGAAATACCACTTCCAACTTCATCTGTAACATAAATCTCACAATCTTCGATCAGACCGATCTGTCCTCCCCAATTCAGGATACCCCCTTCTTCATTGAGGATCCTGCAACCTCGGATCGCTTCAATCTTTCCTCCCTTGCGGTTGGTGATCATGGTTTCATCAAAGAAGACATTCTCAATGATGCAGCTTCCCCTGTTGATAAAATTGCATCCCATCGTGCCGTTCTTCAGGGTGAAACGAACTCCCTCTGCCACGGTAACGGTGCGCCCTTCCAGCGCATAGCCGTTCAGATCCAATATCGTGTCACAGGTGATCTCCGTCTGTTTGTCAAGATACTGGTCTTCCGCCAGAACAATAGTGCCGCCTGCCGTAATATCCGCAGCCAGCGTCGCGGGAGCAAGAATCAGAATCGCCGTCAGTATAAACAGCAGGGAAACCAGTTTCTTTTTCATGATGCACCTCCTGAACTTTGATACCAAAAGCATACCATATCCCCCCATTTACTGCAACGAAAAAAGCCGCCCGAAGGCGGCTTTTCATCATTTCTTCGTCTTTTCCAGCAGTTCCAGCAGCAGCCGTTCGTTTTCACCGGCTGCCTTGGTGAGGGCTTCGGATTTCTCCTTCATGCCGGAGAGCACGCCGTCATAGTCCGCCATGAGGGTATCGGCGGCGGTGATGGCAGCTTTGGCGTCAAAGCGCTCCACATGGCCTGCAGAGGGCAGATCCAGCTCCTGCAGGTAGTTTTCCACCTTGGGGTCATAGACAAGACCCATGGTGGGCACCGCCATGCGGGCGGCAAAGATCAGGGTATGAAGGCGCATGGCAAGGCACAGCTTCGCCTTCCCCAGCACGCCCATAAGGTCACGGGGCGTGCAGGGGCAGTCCAGCACAAAAGCTTTCTCCTCCATGGCCTGCATCACCCGCTCGGTGGCGGCGCGGTCATGGGAGGGCTGCATCATCATAAAGAGGACTTCCAGCCCATAGCGGCGGCGCAGATGGTCGCAGAGCTTCGCCAGCTCGCCGGAGAACTTCTCCGTGTTGGGCCAGCTGCGCACCGACACCACCACAAAATTCTTCCCTTCCGGCATGCCGCATTGTTTCAGCAGTTCCTCCGCCCGCTCGGGAGAAGCAGGAGGCAGGCGGAACACAGGGTCTGCAGTCACACGCAAGTCATCTCGCTTTACACCCATCTGCCGCAGCTCACGCTGAGAACCGTTGTCCCGCAATGTCACCACGGCGGCCTTTTCCACCGCGTTTTTCGTGCGGCGGCGATTGCCTTCCTTACGAACAGGGCCGATGCCGTTGGCATAGAGCATGACGGGCTTACCCAGCATGCGGGCCGTGGACATCACGGCAAGATAGTACAAAATAGAGCGGGTGGAGGTGGTATCCTGCAGGAGGCTTCCTCCGCCGGAGAGCAGCACATCGCTCTTGCGAAGGGCCGAGAACACCTTTAAGGCGTGGAACCGGGGCACCGTATGAAGGCCAAACTGACGCTGCGTGAGGGCAGGATCGTTGGAGAGCACGGTGATGGCCACATCGTCACTCAGCTCCGTAACGGAGTGGCTGATGGAATCGAGGATGGCATCGTCGCCGGCGTTGGAGAAGCCGTAATAACCGCTCATGACCACATGGTATCTGCGGCGGCGCACCTGATGATAGATCTCCAGTGCGTCCTTTGTCATGCGCTCCACAGAGTAGAGGCGGATCACAGTCTCCCGCCCGTACAGCCCCAGCTCTTCCCGCTTTTCCCGGGAAAGGGCCATAGCCTCCAAAATTTCACGGAGCATCCGCTCCTTCTCTGCCACTGCGTCGGTGCGGCAGCAGAAGTTGGTATCCACCGCCTTTTGAAGCTTTTCCGGCACAAAGAGGCCGGTGTGACCCTGAGCGCCAGAGAGAACAACAGCCTTGCCGGCAGCCATGGCCTCCAGCGCGGCGCGGGAAACGCCCACAAAAAGGTCGCTTGCTGCCATGATCTCCGGGATATCTGTCCGAGGGCCGGTAAGCACCAGACAGTCACGGCCAAGGCGGCGATTCATTTCCTCCGCCTTCTTCCGCAGCTCCTCAAAGGCAGTGCCGCCGCCGGTAATGAGGACCCGCACACCGGGGATGGCCTTGTCCAGCTCCGGTGCGATGTCGATCAAATGGCGGGCAATGATGGCAGGCTCTTCGTCCAAGCGGCTCACATGGCCGATGACAGTATCCTGCTCAAGGGCAAATTCCTCCCGGATCTTTTGACCGGAGGTCTCAGGGGAGAACTTTTCCGTGTCGATACCGTTGATGGTCAGACGGATCTGTTCCTCCGGAATATGATATTCCTTCATCAGATAGTCCCGGATATCCTCGGAGACCGCCAGCGTCCGCTCGCCCCAGTCGGAAAGAGCGCGGAGCACGCCGCTGATCTGATAGACACCGTGGCAGGAGGTCACGAAGGGGAATTTCTCTCTCTTTGCAAGCTGTCCGCAGAGCATGGCGGGGATGCGGGCATGGGCATGGACGATGTCCGGCTGCTCTTTGCGCACCACATCCTTTAAAATACCGTATGCCTTGCGCATATCTCCCACCGCACGGTGATGGAGCGGCGCCTCATAATGGCGGGCACCGGCAGCAAGGATCTCCGGCACATACACGCCGCCGTTGGAGACCACCACCACCTCATGGCCCTGCCGCTGCAGTTCCTTGGTCAGCTCCACGATATGGGTCTCGGCGCCGCCGATATCCAGCGCCATGGTCGCCATCAGGATCTTCATCCGTGGATCTCCGTAACGCGGGCCTCAAAGATGGAGAAGGGGGTATAGAAATTACGCTTGGCGTTGACGCCCAGCTCGTAAACACGGTTGATGGAATAGCGGCCCTCGTTGATAATACCGCTGCACTCCACCGTGATCTGGACGTTGGCGCCGTCGGGATTGGTGAGCATCACATACTCGCCCCGGGTGAGCTTTTCCACCTCAGTGGCGGGGAGCTTTTCCACAGAAGTGATCACGCCGATGGCGCCGCCGGTGGCGTGGTCATCGTCATAGAGCTTGTCCCCCACGGCGATGGCGTCTGCCACCTGCATATCCAGATTTTCCGCAAGGGCGGTAAAGGTAATGGTGGTGCCGGGGGTGGAGGAGGCGGTAACGGTGAGGGTGTTGCTCTTGGTATAGAGGGCGAAAGCCATCACAGCCACCACCAGGATCACCAGCACATCAATAATGCTGATCTTGCCGAACAGACGGCCGTTGCTGTCGATGATCTTCATGCTCACTTCCTCCTTTCCATAGACCAGACTTCACCGGAGCCAAGATAGCCGGGGCCGCGGACGAAGATCTCCTCGCCCACGCGGATGACATAGCCGGAGCCCACCACAACGGATTCCTCGCCGTAGGTAGCTGTAGTCTCAATAACGATCTCCACATCCTCGCGGCCGGGGATCTCAGCGGTAACATAGGAGTTGGTCTCCTCGTTGATAATGGAATCGGTGGCAGGCATCACCGTGGCGGAAACCACCGTACCGATATCATGGTTTTTCACCACATCCCGCAGCTTATCGCCGGGCTGCACAAGGTCGCCGGTGCCAGGCATCGTTTCCAGCAGACGGACAGTATACTGCATGGTGGTGGTAGCAGGGGCGCCGCTGTCATCGGTAGCGGCAGGCTTCATCTGCAGATACACCAGCACCGCGGCCACAGCCAGCGCCAGAAGAATAACGATCCCGTCAAAGAGGTTCAGCTTCAAACGGAAGCGGCGCTCATTTTGTTCCATGTTTGGCTCCTTTCAATGTCTCGCGATAGACATTCTCAATGTTTTTTGCAAAAATCTGGCCGGTAAAACGCTCCTCAAAGATCTCGCCGGCACGGAGGGACATTCTTTTCAACGTCTCCGGCTCGTCCATCACCCGGGCAATGCAGGCATGGAGGGCTTGTGCGTTGCGGGTGGGGAACATGAGGCCGTTCTCACCGTCATCCACCAGCCAGGGGTTTCCGCCATAGTCGCTGACAATGGCGGGAACGTTCATGCTGAAGCCCTCCAGAATGGAGAGGCTGGAGGTCTCCGTACCGTAGGAGGCGTTGAGCTGCACATCCAGAATGGAGAGGAATTTGGCAACATCCTTCTGAAAGCCAAGGAAGCGCACATGATCGTCCAGCTTGCGGCTGGTGACCTCCCGACGCAGCTCCTCCTCGTAATTGCCGATGCCGGCGATAAGGAGTTTGAAGTTCCGCCCCTCCTTTGCCAGCATCTCTGCTGCATTTACGATATCTAAGTGACCCTTATAGGTTTCAATGCGGGCAAGGATACCGAAGACGAAGTCATCCTTTCCAATGCCCCATTCCGCCTTTGCCGCGGCACATTCCTCCGCGCTGCGGCGCTGCACGGGGGCAACACCGTTCATCATGGTGGTGATGCATTTGGGAGAAACGCCCGCATCCGTAAGGTTTTCCGCCGCCGCAGGGCTGACGGCAATGATATGGTCAGAATAGTGCTCATTGAGGAGCTTATTGACCCACCGTCCCGGAGGATAGCGGAGCTTTGCGGAAACGGGGAAGGCGCTGTGGCGGGTGAAGATCACCGTCTTTCCGCAGCGGCGGGCGGCAATACGGCCGGACAGCGCCCCGTGGGTGTGGACAATGTCGGGATCTGCCTCGCGGATGAGCTTCATTAGAGTCTTCACATCGTCCTTATGATAGGAGCGGTCCACCATGCCCTCCACCTCGTAAACGGTGGCACCAAGCTCCCGCAGGGGCTGGGCAAGTAAACTGCCCACAGGAACGGCCACCGCCGTATCAAAGGTCTTTTGGTCGGCATACTGCAGGTAGTTCAGAAGCACGCGGCCCGCACCGCCGATATTGGTATCACTGATAATATTCAAAACCTTGATCATTCGATAAGCCCTCCTTCTGCCAGCTCTCCCCTTCTGGCCACCACCATGCCAACGGCAAGATAGATCCAGAAGATCAGCATGACCCGGTAATTATAGAAGGAATAGTCCGTCATGGCCTGCACAAGGAAGCCTGCCATGCCGGAGATAAAAGCGATGTGGAGCATCTTTCCCTCGAAATCCTGCTTTCGGGCAAGACCTTTGCACAGGGAACGGAAAAACCAGAACAGCACCAGCAGGAAGATCACCAATGCACAGATGCCGGCATCGCAGACGATCTGCAAGAAGAGATTGTGGGAATGAGGGGCCACGATGGTATTATAGCTGTAGGCAGGATAGACCTGATTGAAGGCCGCGTCGCCGGGACCGACGCCGCACAGCCAGTAGCCATCCTTCAGCATGGCAAGGCTGCCCATCCAGATGGACACGCGGTAGGAGGTGGAATTGTCCTTGAGATTTCCGATACTGGTAAAACGGGCGATCACCGTTTCCGGCAGAACAAAATAGAGAGCGATCAGGGCAAAGGGTGCCAGCAGGATCAGCCGGGGATCCAGCAGCACGAAGAAGACGGCTGCCGCAAACACAAGGCCCAGCCATGCACCGCGGGAGAAGGTGAGGATCATGCAAAGGCACATAAGGGCGCAGCTAATGAAGTAGAAAACCCGCTCCTTCCATGTCTTGCAGGAGAGGAGCTTTGCCCCGCCCACGGGGATCACCAGCAGCAGATACTGGCCCAGCATATTGGGATTCTGGAGGGTAGCTGTCACGCGGAAGCCGATGGAGGAGAACATCTCACTGTCCACCCAGGCGTCAGACTGATAGCCCCAGCCAAAGACATACTGGCAGATGCCGTAAGCAGAAACTGCCGCGCCGGAGAGCACCAGCAGGAAGATCAAAGCGTCCAGCTGCTGCCGCTTTGTAACGGCGCTGCCCAGCACCACGGCAAAGAGAATGAAGGCCACGGACAAAATGCCCGGCAAAAGACTTGCCCCGGGCGTTACGGAGGCGAAGGTCGCCACCAGATAGATCGCCGCATAGAGGATCACAAAGCGGTTGATGGAAGCATACTGCAGGGTATATCTGCGCCGCAGGATCCCCAGCAGCAGTGAGCAAAAGCCAACCATCACCAGCCCCAGCACTGCCATGGTGGGAAGGATGGGCGTCGCCGCGGCTGCCAGTGCGCACCAGAGATAGACCTGCGTAAAAATACTGCCGCTAAAGAGCTTCTCCAGATGGAGGGCCTCATACAGGCGGGTCAGCGCCCCCAGCACCACAGACCAAAGCTTGTGGAATATACTGCTTTGAGAGATCGCCTCGCCCCGGTCCGGCGCGGCAAGGAACCAGCCGATCACAGCGCTGGCCTTCCACTGCCGTCCCATCCAGGCGCAGAGCCTGTCCAGCCCACGGCTGAGCAGGCTGGCACACCAAATTTGTTTGATGGTATTCATATTCAACCTCGTTTCGTGAATTGCTTGATAAAGCGCAGGCACAGCCGGGCTTCCTCCAACCGAAGCACCGCAGCGGCAATAAAGTATACCACCACACCTGCAAAGGCGCCGCCGCCAAGGCCCAGGAGCTGTTCCAGTTTTCCGCTGCCTTCCGCCCAAAGGGCGTTCAGGGCGGCAGAGGCTGCCGCAGCCATCACCACCGTGGCAAGGAACATCTTGAAAAGGTCCAGACAGAAGGACACCGAAAGAACGCCCTCGCCCCGTTTCTCCATGGGAAGGAGCAGCAGCAACGCATATACCGTGGAGGACACCGCCGATGCGATGGCAAGGCCGGACACCGCCATAGACTCCGTCAGCAGCATGCACAGCAGAATATTCACCAAAATGGAAATACCGCCGGCCACCAGAGGCACCGTGCCGCTCTGCTTTGCAAAATAGGCGCGGCTGAGGATATTCTGCATAGCGTAGCCCGCCATGCCAAGGCTGACCCAGCCGAGGGCAGCAGAGGTGATCTCGATGGAAAAGGCGTCAAACTCGCCGCCGCCGTAAACAAAGGCGATCAGGGGCTTTGCCACCACCATGAGCCCTGCCGACATGGGGAGCACAAAGAACAAACAGGAGTGGAGCGTGGATCGGATGGTGTCCCGGAAGGCATCCTCCCTGTCCCCTGCCGCAAGGCGGGAAAGCCGCGGAAAGATCACATTGGTCACAGATAGGATGAACACGCCCGCGATCACAAGATACAGATTCGTGGCATACTCAATGGCACTGACGCCGGCGCCGTCAAACAACCGGGAGCCAAACTTGGAGTTAATGGTCAGGTTGATGGGCTGCACCCATGTGGAGATCATTACCGGCCCCATCAGGGCAAAGACCTTGCGCATCCCTTCGGAGCGAACCTCAAGGTGCGGGGCGTAAGTAAAGCCCTTTTTTCTCAGAGAGGGGATCTGCACCACTGCCTGCAAAAGCCAGCCCACAAGGAAAGCCACCGCAAGGCCATAAACCCCAAACCGCCCATCCATCGTCCAGAAATAGACAATGATCACCGCGTTGGATACAGCGCTGATGAGAGCGGGAACGTTGAATTCATCCAGCGACTGCAAAATGCCTACAAAGGAAAAGGCCAGACCCGTAAAGAACACCGTTGGGAACATGATGCGGGTGAGGCTTGCCGCCAGCGCCGCGGTTTCCGCGTTATACCCATCTGCAAAGAGGGCAACGAACTGCTCGGAAAACACCATGCCCACACCGGTGAGCAGCAGCGTCAGAATACCGATGACCGTAAGGAAGGAGCGGCTGAAGGCAAAGGCCTTCTTTTTTCCGCCGCTTTCCAGATATTCACTGAAGACGGGAATGAAGCAGGCAGAAATGGCGGAGGCAAACACTGCGTCAAAAAACACCCGGGGAATACGGCTTGCGGTATAAAAGGCGCTGGCCTCCATACCCATGCCATAATGGACCGCCAGAAGATGATCCCGGTAAAGGCCCATGACTTTGCCCAGCATCGTCAGAAGCATCACAACGCCAATGGTTTTTCCGGCGCTGTTCTTCCTCTCCGCCATGTCCTTTTCCTCCCTTCTGCCCTTGCGGATTTTCGCATAACAAATCAGTTTATATTGTACATGATTGCTCCGCTATTTTCAACCATCGCCAGCAAGTTTACGGTAATTTCATTTTCCTTTTATCCATACATAATTTCCCATTGAATCCCTATTGGGAGACTGGTATAATATAGTTTCCAGTGAAATCTCAAGTAAATTACCGAGAAAAGGAGTGCCTATGAAACAAGGAAAGTTCCCCGCCCTTCTGCGCCGGGCCGCAGCGCTGGTCTGCGCTCTCTCGATGGTAACGCCTTCTGCGCAGGCTGCCAAGAAGAGCGATGGCCTTTTGCAGACGGAGATCGAGATCGTGGAAGGACTCGATTATTCCAACACGGTGGATATCACTTCCTCCGGGCGGATCGAAAGCTTCCGTCTGGAGTTCAATCCCAAGAAAGATGTGGATGCCATGTTCGTCACCTCTGACGGCACCATCTACGGCTCCGCCACCATTGACTCCGCCGTATCCTATGCCCAGAGTCAAGGCTACCATGTGCTGGCCGCCATGAACACCGACTTTTTTTCCTCCTCCAGCGGCGTGCCGATGGGCCTCGTCATTCAGGACGGCGAGTATCAGTCCGGTGCGGAAAATGAATCTGCCATTTTTATTGACGAAAAGGGCAAGTTCCAGCTCTGTGAGGAGCCTTTGATCGAAATGACCCTTACCAATGAGACCACCCAGAACGAGATCACTCCCCACCACTTCAATAAGCTCCGCGTGGGCAGCGGCGGCCTCTATCTTCTCAACGATGATTTCTCCACCGTTTCCACCAGAGCCTCCGGCAACGGATGGTATGTGCTGATGAAGCCCGTGAATTCCGGAGAAGACAACGTCCTCACTGTGGATTGCCAGATCGATCTGGAGGTGGTGGAGACCTTCCAGTATGGTTCCGCCATTGCCATTCCTGAAGATACTTACATCCTCACCGCCGACGACCGCTCCGGCTACGGCCATATTTACGAAACCTTCCATGTAGGCGACAGGATCACCCTCTCCACCCGCTGCGAGGATAAAAATTTGCGCAAGGCCCAGTGGGCCAGCGGCTGCGGTGATATCCTTGTGGAAAACAAGAAGGTCACCAGCTCTTCCGACTGGGAGTTTGCCAACGACGGTCGGGCTCCCCGCACAGCCTTTGGTGTAAAAAAGGACGGCACCGCTATCCTTTACACTGTGGACGGCCGCCAGAGCGGCTATTCCGTGGGTCTTTCTGAAGCGGAGCTTGCCAAAGTCATGAAAGACGCCGGCTGCACCTGGGCTGTGAATCTGGACGGCGGCGGCTCCACCGCCCTTTCTCTCTGGGTCCCCGGTCGAAGCGGCCCCAGCGTGCAGAACCGCCCCTCCGACGGTAAGCCCCGCAAATGCGCATCCTATCTGCTTTTGGTCAGCGACGAGCTCTCCGGCGGCAAGGCCAAGCGGGCCGCCATGGAGGAAAACGGTCTGGTAGTCCTGCAGGGCAGCAGTGTGGAGCTCCCCGATGTGGTGACCATTGCAGAGGACCTCACCATTGTGGACCGCTCTCCCGACAACGTGAAAATCACCGCAAAGCTCGGTACTATTGAAGACGGTGTCTATACCGCCAAGGAGAAAAAGTCCGGCACCGACACGCTGAAGCTCAAGGCCGGCAAGGTCAGCGGCACCGCCACCATCCATGTGGTGGATGAGCTGACAGACCTCACCGTGAAAGCAGACGGCAAAAATGTAGACTCCCTCACCCTCCTCCCCGGCCAGCGCATTTCCCTCACCGCCACCGGCAATTACTATGGCCGCCCCGCCCTGCGGGATATCACCGCCATGGAGATCGACATCAAGGGCGATATCGGTGAGATCGACGAAGACTTTGTCTTCACTGCCAGTGAAGAGGAGGGCAGCGGAACCATCACACTGGAAGCCGGCGATCTGAAAAAGAAGATCGCCATCACTGTGGAAAAGCCCCGCGTGGTGGTTTCCATTGCCGAAGACCACTGGGCCTTCGATGCTGTGGAGTACTGCAACTCCATGGACATCCTCGCCGGCATGAATATTGACGGTTTCGACTGGGATTCCAATATTACCCGCGCTCAGTTCATCCTCGCGCTTCACAATGTGCTCGGTCAGCCCATCTACTCTGCCGGGTGCACCTTCACGGATGTCTCTCCCTCTGATTATTACTACAACGCCCTCTCCTGGGGACAGGAACTGGGGATCGCCGGCGGCATCGGCGACGGCACCTTCAACCCCGGCGGCAGCCTCACCCGCGAGCAGGCCTTCACCCTTCTGCGCCGCGCCCTGCCTCAGCTGAATATCCAGTGCCAGGACGCTGATCTCTCCATCCTCCGCTCTGAGTACAATGACGTGGATATAATCGCCGATTATGCCAAGCCCCACATCGCCACTCTCACCGTTCAGGGCCTTGTGAGCGGCACCGTAGGTGCTGTCTCTCCCCAGGGCGCCCTTACCTGGGCACAGACTGCGGCATTGCTTTACCGCCTCGCCACCTTCTCCCCCGTCACCGCAGATCTGGACACGGCTGAAACCACCGCCCTTTGCACCGCCGAAGGCAATCTGAATGTCCGCCTCGCCCCCACCTCTGACGCTGAGATCATCAGCGTCATCCCCGGCGGCAGCAGGGTCATCGTCACCGAGCTGCTGGAGGGATGGTACCAGGTCTTCTTCTCCAATGAAGATAACCTGCTGGTGCTGGGTTACGCCTCCGCAGACTATCTGGAAATCCAATAATTGCTGTAAAA
>JAFQRI010000126.1 GCA_017410185.1 Oscillibacter sp.
CAATCAGATCGCTCTGGTGACCTTACCGGAACGCATACACCGGGTACAAACATACACATGGCGGGGGGTACCGTTGACAATCGCCTTCACGCGCTTCACATTGGGCTTCCAGGGACGATTGGAACGCCGATGAGAGTGAGAGACCTGAATGCCGAAAGTCACGCCCTTGTCGCAAAACTCGCACTTTGCCATCCGTTGCACCTCCTTGCTGTTGCGTACTTCATAGCCTTTTCATAGGCACGTCTGATATAATAGCAGAAAGTTTTCCAAAATGCAAGGACTATTTTCAAAAAAATTCAACTTTTCTGAAAGTTTTTTTCCTGCTCTTTTTGCGCCCCGGATGGAGCGCTGAAAGTGTTGCGGAATCGGCAAAACTCATATATAATACAATGTGAAATTTTATGTCCCTTTTGCCCCGGCGGCGAAGGAGGACAGGCGTGCCCGCACGCCGGAAAGGGAAGGGAGCCTATGCAGCAAAAGGGTTTGAAGATGATGGACTTTGTCCGTGAGTTTGATCTTGAGATCATCAATCAGGGAAACGATTTTGCCACCAGCCGCCTGAGCATCCCCGATGTGAACCGGCCCGGCCTGCAGTTTCACGACTTTTACGATTACTTTGACCCCCGCCGCCTGCAGGTGGTGGGCAAGGCGGCGGATACCTTCCTTAAGAGCCTGACCTCCGAGCAGCGCCGCAAGTGCTTTGACGATCTTTTCCTCTATGACATCCCGGCGCTGGTGCTTGCCCGTGGGCTGGATTGCTTCCCCGAGTGTCTTGCCAGTGCCAAGGCGAACGAAAAGACCGTGCTGCGCACCCAGGAGACCACTGTGGATTTCACCAGCCATGTGATCGATCATCTCAGCCATGTTCTGGCGCCCTGCGTGACCCGCCACGGCGTGCTGCTGGACATCTACGGCGAGGGTGTGATGATCACCGGTGACTCCGGCGTTGGCAAGAGCGAGGCTGCCATTGAGCTCATTATGCGCGGTCACCGCCTGGTGGCGGACGACGCTGTGGAGCTGCGCCGCATTTCCGGCCAACTGATAGGCAACGCTCCTGAGGTCATTCAGGGCTATATCGAGCTGCGCGGCATCGGCGTGATCGATGTGCGCCAGCTGTTCGGCATGCGTTCCATCAAGACTGAGTCCCAGCTGGATCTGGTGGTGCACTTTGAGCAGTGGGACCCCAAGAAATTTTATGACCGCCTTGGCATTGAAGATCATTTTACCGAGATCCTGGGCGTGAACGTACCCATTGTCACCATCCCTGTGCGGCCGGGCCGCAACCTTGCCAGCATCGTAGAGGTGGCAGCCATGAATAACCGCCACCGCAAATTTGGCTTCAATGCCGCGGAGGAGCTGGCCCGCCGCGTGGATCAGCGGGCGACGGAAGGCAGCGGAAAATTCTGAATACTTTTAACATAAAAACGAATCGAGGAATAAAACTATGTATTACATCGGTATTGACGTAGGCGGCACCAATCTCAAGGCCGGCCTTGTGGATGAAGAGGGTAAAATTCTGGAAGTGGAGCGCATCCCCCTGCGCTATGAAAGCCCTGAGCAGTTTGCCAAAGTGGTGGCGGATCTGGCTGTCACCGTGACGGAGAAGGGCGGCATCAGCGCAGAGGAAGTGGCATGGGTCGGCATGGGCATGCCCGGCAGTGTGGATGGCGGCAATGTTCGCTATCTCACCAACATCCCCATGGAAAATGTGCCGCTGGAGGAGCTGTTCCGCAAGCATTTTGACCGTCCCCTTTACCTCGGCAACGACGCCGACTGTGCCGCTGTGGGCGAGTATTTCTCCGGCGCTGGCAAGGGCACGAAGGATTTTGCCGTGGTGACCCTCGGCACCGGTGTTGGCTGCGGACTGATCCTCGGCGGTCATCTGCAGGGGGGCGCCGCTTCCAGCGAGGCGGGGCATCTGGTTATCGTTCACGGCGGTGAGCAGTGCAACTGCGGCCGCAAGGGCTGCTGGGAGCGCTATGCCTCCGCAACTGCTCTCATCGGTTTTACAAAGAAAGCTATGGAAGCCCATCCTGAAAGCGCTCTGCACGCCGTCGCCGAAAAGAACGGCGTCGTGGACGGCCGCACCGCCTTTGAGGCGGCCCTGCAGGGGGATGAGACGGGAAAGGCCGTCTGCCGGGAGTATGTGGAGTATCTCGCCTGCGGCCTCAACAGCCTCATCAATATTCTCCGTCCTGAAATGGTGGCTCTTGGCGGCGGCGTTGCCGCGGCTCCCGAGGAGCTGCTGCTTCAGCCTGTGCGGGAGCTGGTGGCAAAGGAGAGCTTTTCCAGCCACGGCGGCCGCGTGACGGAAGTGGTGCGGGCCGAGCTTGGCAATGATGCCGGCATCATCGGCGCCGCGCTGCTGGGCCGCGTGGTGTAACATTCATTCAATTAAGGGAGGTTTCCCTATGGCATGGGAACTGGAATTTGACCGCTGGGCGGCGGAGATGCTGCCCGGTCTGGAGGTAAGGATCGACGAGCCAATGAGCCGGCACTGCTCCTTCCGTACCGGCGGAGGCGCAAAGCGCATGGCATTCCCCAAAACGGTGGAGGAAGTCTCTGCGGTGATGGAGGCGGCTGAGAAATTCGACGCCCGTCCTTTCGTTTTGGGCAACGGCACCAATGTGCTCTTTCCCGACGAGGGCCTTGACCGCCTTGTGGTGAATCTGACGCAGCTGCGTCATTTGGCGGCGGGAGAGGATCATACCATCACGGCGCAGGCGGGGCTGTCGCTGGCGCGCCTTGCGGATTTTGCCTGCCAGAAAGGGCTTGCGGGCCTTGAATTTGCTCATGGCATTCCCGGGTCCCTTGGCGGCGCGGTGTATATGAACGGCGGTGCTTACGGCGGCGAGATGAGTCAGGTGCTCAAAAGCGTAAAGGCCTGGTTTCCCGGCGAGGGCGTGCGGGAAATGATGGTGGAGGAGTTGGATATGAGCTACCGTCACAGCTTCTTCATGGACCATCCGGAAGCAGTGATCCTGGAGGCCACAGTCTCTCTCACCCCCGGTGAGGAGGAGACCATCCGCGCTGCCATGCGGGAGCTGATGGCGCGGCGCAAGGCAAGCCAGCCTCTGGAGTATCCCAGCGCAGGCTCCACCTTCAAGCGCCCCACGGGATATTTCGCGGGCACCCTCATCGACCAGTGCGGACTCAAGGGCCTCACCGTGGGCGGCGCGCAGGTCAGCGAGAAGCACGCGGGCTTTATCATCAATATCGGCGGCGCCACTTCTTCCGATGTGACGGAGCTGATGGCGCAGGTACAAAAGATCGTCTGGGAGCGCAAGGGCGTCCGGTTGGAGCCGGAGGTCCGTGTGATCCGGTAAGACCTGTCAGGGAGGGAAAGGAATTGAAGACCCTCATTATTTCCGGCCTTTCCGGCGCGGGAAAGAGCAAGGCCGCCTCGTATCTGGAGGATATGGGTTATTATATTGTGGATAATATGCCGGCGGCCATGATCCTCAAGTTCGCGGAATTTGCCAAGGGCAGCCGCTATGAGCAGGTGGCGCTGGTATATGACGTGCGCACGGCGCTGTCTTTTACGGAGCTGTTCGGCGTGCTGGATCAGCTGGAGGCCATGGGCTGCGCGTGTAAGCTGCTGTTTCTGGAGGCTTCGGCGGAGACCATCATCAAGCGCTACAAGGAGACACGCCGCCGCCATCCGCTGGCGGAAAAGACCGATACGCTGGAGGAGGCTGTGCTGCGGGAGCGGGAGCTTCTCTCCCCGGTGCGCGCCCGGGCGGACGTGGTGATCGACACCTCCCGCCTTTCCACGGCGCAGCTGCAGCAGGAGATGCTGCGGCTCTTTGGCGCGGACGGCGGACAGGAGGGCATGGGCGTTACCGTGACCTCCTTCGGCTTCAAGCACGGGCTGCCGCTGGATGCGGATCTGGTGTTTGATGTGCGGTGCCTGCCCAATCCCTTCTATATCGAAGAGCTGCGGAGCAAAACGGGGCTGGATGCTCCCGTGAGGGACTATGTGTTCTCCTTCAGGGAGTCCCACGGCCTTTTGGAGCAGATCCAAAATTTCCTTACATATGCCCTGCCTCTTTACGCGGAGGAGGGGAAGACGGGCCTTGTGGTGGCTGTGGGCTGCACCGGAGGGCACCACAGGTCTGTTGCGTTTGTCCACGCCCTTGCGGAATTTTGCCGGGAAAAGGGCTATCCGACCCGGGAGATCCATCGGGATATCTCCCACTGAGAAAGGTATCTTATGAAAGAACTTTCTGCGCCATATAAGCTGCGGGGACCGAAGATCTGTGCCATCGGCGGCGGTCACGGCCTTTCCAATATGCTGAGAGGTCTGAAAAACTATACGGAAGAGCTCTCTGCCATTGTCACGGTGGCGGATGACGGCGGCGGCAGCGGTATGCTGCGCCAGGATCTGGGCATGCCCCCGCCGGGGGATATCCGCAACTGTCTGGAAGCCCTTGCCAACACCGAGCCACTGATGAGTGAACTGATGCACTACCGCTTTCAGGAGGGGTCTCTTGCAGGGCAGAGCTTCGGCAACCTCTTCCTTGCGGCCCTCAACGGCATTTCTCCCAGCTTTGACGCGGCGGTGCGCCGCATGAGCGAGGTGCTGGCCATTACGGGGCGGGTGCTGCCCGTCACCACGGCAGATGTGCAGCTGGAGGCCTTTTTTGAAAACGGCTCCAGTGTGGTAGGAGAAAGCCGGATCTTTTACTGCAAGAAGCAGGAGGACTGCCGCATCACCCAGGTGCGGCTGATCCCCGAGCGGCCGCAGGCCCTTCCCGAGGCGCTGGAAGCCATCCGTGAGGCGGATATGATCGTGCTTGGGCCGGGAAGCCTTTATACCAGCATTATCCCAAATCTTCTGGTGGAGGGGATCGTGGAGGCCATCCGCGATTCAGACGCGCTGAAGGTCTATGTCCTCAACGTGATGACCCAGGAGGGAGAGACGGAGGGCTGCACGGCTGCCGACCATATTGAGGCGCTGTTCCACCACTCATCCCGGGGGCTTTTCAGTGTGTGCCTTACAAACAGCACCCCCATTCCCGAAGAAGCGGCAGAGCGCTACGCTCGTGAGGGGGCTGAGCCTATTGCGCTGGATCTGGAGCGCTGCGCTGCCCTTGGGGTAGAGGTGGTGCGGGAGGAGCTGGCTCTTGTAGAGGGCGGCTATGTCCGCCATGATTCCGACCGTCTGGCCCGTGCCCTCATTCAGCTGCACGCGCAGCGCAGTGTCCGCATTGCAGGCGGGCGCTACCGCATTGAGAATTGATAACAGGAGGAAGGCATGTCCTTTTCTTTCGACACCAAAAATGAGCTTTGCGGCATCCCCCTTCAGCGCACCTGCTGCGCCCGGGCGGAGGCCTACGGCATTTTGCTCTTTTGCAACACCTTCAGCGCGACGGAAGTGCGCATCGTGACGGAAAATCCCAATTTTGCCGCACGCCTTCCCAAAGTGTTCCACAAGGCCTTTGGCCTGCGCTTTGACCGCATGCCGGAGGAGGGACAGCAGGGGAAGCTGACGTTTCAGATCACGGAGGAGCGCAAGCTCCATCATATCATCAATACGCTGGGCTATGACCCGAAGCAGCATCTGGTGCTCCACATCAATTTCGGCATGGTGGAGGAAAGCTGCTGCCGCGCCGCATTTCTGCGGGGCGTGTTCTTCGCCGGGGGCAGCATCACCGACCCTCTCAAGCGCTATCATCTGGAGCTGACCACCTCCCATCTGCAGGCCAGCCGTGAGCTGGGTGTGCTGCTGCGGGAGATCGGCTATCCCCCCAAAAGCGTGGGGCGCAACGGCAGCTTTGTGACTTACTTCAAGCAAAGTGAGCAGATCGAGGATTTTCTCACCCTCATCGGCGCGCCGGTGGCAACGCTGCAGATCATCAACGCCAAGATGGAAAAGGAGCTTCGAAACAAGGTCAACCGCCGTTTTAACTGTGACACGGCCAATGTGGATAAGTCCATTGAGGCCTCCCGAGAGCAGGTGGAGGCCATCCGCAAGCTGCGCGAGGCGGATAAGATCGAGCAGCTGCCGGAAAAAATGAAAGAGACGATTCACCTCCGGGAGGCAAAGCCGGAGCTGACCCTTTCAGAGCTTGCCCAGGAATTTGATCCTCCCGTGACCAAATCCTGCCTGAATCACCGCCTGCGCAAGGTGGTGGAGATGGCCCGGGCGCTGGAGCGGGAGAACAAAAAGGAGGAAACCGAGGATGGACCGGTGTAAACTTGCCAACGATTACCATAAGATGGGCTTCAACTGCAGCCAGAGCGTGCTGTGTGCTTTCAGCGACCTGACGGGGCTTTCCATGCAGGAAGCCAGCAATATCGCCGGCGGCTTTGGCGGCGGCGCCGGCACCGGCGAGCTTTGCGGTGCTGTGAGTGGCGCGGTGATGACGCTGGGCGTGCTGACCCCTGTGGATCTTTCCGATCCCGCGGGCAGCAAGAAGCGGACGGTGGCCCTCTCCAGAGAGTTTCAAAAGCGGTTTTCTGAGCGGTTTGACGCTCTTCGCTGTCAGGATCTTTTGAAAAAGAAGGCTCTTCCCACGCAGGAGAACGCCCCTGCCGCGATGCGCCTGGGGGTGACGAGCCACTGCAGTGCCATGATCGTGACGGCAGTGGAGATCGTGGAGGAGATGCTCTCTGAGCGGAGCTGAGCCTTCCGCCAACCATGAAACTTTGAAGAAAGGAGTGCTGCCCCATGTCATTCGTTCATCTCCATGTCCACACGGAGTTCAGTCTTTTGGACGGCGCCTGCCGTATCAAGGATCTGCCCAAGGTCGTAAAGGAAATGGGGCAGACCGCCTGTGCCATCACCGACCACGGCGCCATGTACGGCGTGATCGACTTTTACCGTGCCTGCAAGGCCGAGGGGATCAAGCCTATCATCGGCTGCGAGGTGTATGTGACGCCGCCCGGAAGATCCCGCTTTGATAAAGTCCATGAGTTTGACGCTGAGAGCCGCCATCTGGTGCTGCTGTGTGAGAACGAAACAGGCTATCGGAACCTCTCTTACATGGTGTCTATGGCTTGGACGGAGGGCTTTTATATCAAGCCCCGCATCGATATGGCGCTGCTGCGGGAGCACCATGAGGGCCTTATTGCCCTCTCTGCCTGTCTTGCGGGCGAGATCCCCAAGCGTCTTCGCAACGGAGAATACGAGAAAGCCAAGCGCTATGCGCTGGAGCTTTCCGACCTCTTTGGCCCTGACCGCTTCTATCTGGAGGTGCAGGATCACGGCATCCGGGATCAGGCCATCGTAAACCGTGAGATTCTGCGGCTCCATGAGGAGACGGGGATCCCCATGGTGTGCACCAACGACGCCCATTACCTCCGCAAGGAGGACGCCGAGGCCCACGATGTGCTCCTTTGCATCCAGACGGGCAAGCTCCTTGAGGATGAAAACCGCATGCGCTATGAGCCTCGGAACTTCTATCTGCGCAGCGAGGCGGAGATGACTGAGCTTTTCGGCGACTATGAGGGGGCCATTGAAAACACCGCGAAGATCGCGGAGATGTGCAATGTGGAATTTACCTTTGGTAAATACCACCTGCCGGAATTCCAGTTGCCCGAGGGTTATGACAGCTTCTCCTTTCTCAAGAAGCTCTGTGACGAGGGCTACCGGGACCGCTATGGCGATGACGATACCCACCGCGCTCAGCTTCAGTATGAGATGGATATGATCGAGAAGATGGGCTTTACGGATTACTTCCTCATCGTCTCGGATTTTGTCCGTTATGCCAAAAGCAGAGATATCCCTGTGGGGCCGGGACGCGGCAGTGCTGCCGGTTCTATGGTGAGCTACTGCCTGTATATCACGGATATTGATCCTGTGCAGTACAGCCTCTATTTTGAGCGCTTCCTCAATCCCGAGCGTGTCAGCATGCCCGATATCGATATGGACTTCGGCGACACCCGCCGGGGCGAAGTGGTGGACTATGTGCGCCGTAAGTACGGCGACGACCATGTGGCCCAGATCGTGACCTTTGGCACCATGGCGGCCCGGGGCGTCATCCGTGACGTGGGCCGCGTGATGAATATTCCCTATGCGGAAGTGGATAAGATCGCAAAGCAGGTCCCCGGCGGCCCCAATGTGACGCTGAGTGACGCCCTGCGCCTTTCCAAGCCTCTGAGTGAGCTTTATGATGTGGATCCTCAGGTAAAAAAGCTCATCGACACCGCAAAAAGCCTTGAGGGTATGCCCCGCAACTCCTCCACCCATGCAGCGGGCGTTGTTATCACCAAGCGGCCGGTTTATGAATATGTGCCGCTGGCGAAAAACGATGATACCGTGGTCTGCCAGTATGTGATGACCACGCTGGAAGAGCTGGGTCTTCTCAAGATGGACTTTCTGGGGCTTCGCAACCTCACGGTGCTGGATGACGCTGTGAAGATGATTCAAGCCCACACGCCGGAGTTTACGCTGGAAGGCATCCCCGAAAACGACAAGGCCACCTTTGACATGATCTCCCGGGGTCAGACCAGCGGCGTGTTCCAGATCGAATCCACCGGCATGACCGGCGTATGCGTGGGCCTCAAGCCCAAGGATATTGAGGATATCACCGCCGTCATCGCCCTCTACCGGCCCGGCCCTATGGATTCCATTCCCCGCTTTATCGCCTGCAAGCAGAATCCCAAGCTCATCTCTTACAAGCATCCGTCTCTGGAGCCGATCCTCTCCATTACCTACGGCTGCATCGTCTATCAGGAGCAGGTGATCCAGATCTTCCAGCAGCTTGGCGGCTACTCCCTGGGACAGGCGGATATGGTGCGCCGAGCCATTTCCAAAAAGAAAGCCGCCCAGATCCAGAAGGAAAAGGACGCTTTCATCCACGGTGACGCAGAGCGCGGGATCAAGGGCTGCGTTGCAAACGGGATCTCTGAAAAGACGGCGGAGGCTATCTATCAGGAGATCTATGATTTCGCAAACTACGCCTTCAACAAGGCCCATGCCGTGTCCTACGCGGTGGTGGCCTATCAGACGGCTTATTTCAAATGCCACTACCCCAGAGAGTATATGGCGGCGCTGCTGACCAGCGTGCTGGATCACTCGGAGAAGGTGGCAGGCTATATCAGCGAATGTAAGGACTGCGGTATTCCCCTGCTGCCGCCGGATATCAACCGCTCCTGCGATTGCTTTACCGTGGAAGAGGGAGGCATCCGCTTTGGCCTTGTGGCCATCAAAAATATCGGCCGGGGCTTCATCCTCTCTGTGATGAAGGAGCGGGAAAACGGCGGCCCCTTCACCTCCCTCTATGATTTCTGCAGCCGCATGAACGGCAGCGACATGAATAAGCGGGCGGTGGAAAATCTGATCCGCTCCGGCGCTTTTGATTCCTTCGGTTCCCACCGCTCCCAGCTGATGAAGGTTTACGAGGCGGTGATGGACTCTGTTGCCGCTCAGCAGAAGGAAAATCTGGAGGGACAGATCGATTTCTTCTCTATGGCAGCCGAGAATAACGACAGCGCAGCCGTTGTAAAGGAGATCCCCCTGCCGAATATTCCGGAGTTTTCTCCGGAGGAACTGATGAATATGGAGAAGGAGACCACCGGTCTTTACCTCTCCGGCCACCCCATGGACGCCTACCGCGCCGTGGTGCGGGCCATGAAGGTGCCGGGCATCGGTGCCGTTGTGGAGGATTTTGCCCAGGAGGGCGGGCCAACCCGCTTTGCCGACGGGCAGCGCATCGCCCTTGCCGGTGTTATCACCTCCAGCAAGACCAAGACCACGAAGAACAACACCCTCATGGCCTATGTTATGCTGGAAGATGACACCGCCGCCATGGAGATGCTGTGCTTTTCCCGGGTGCTGGATACCTGCGGCGCCTACCTGCAGGAGAATCAGGCGGTGCTGGTGAAGGGACGCCTTTCCGTGCGGGATGAAAAGGCACCCCAGCTGATGTGTGATTCCGTGCAGCCCCTCTCTACCATTGAAAAGACGGACCGGGAGGTGCAGGCCTACAAGGCGGCAGATCCCAGAACCATCTATCTGAAATTCCCCTCTCTGGAGCATCCCAGTGTGCGCCACATGAAGCTGGTGCTGCGGATGTTCCCCGGAAAGACTCAGGTAAAGCTCCTCATGGCGGACACCCGCAAGCTGTACGCCACCACGGCGCTGCTCCACCCGGCCCTCATTGAAGAGGCCAAGGAGACGCTGGGAGAAGAAAATGTAGTTGTAAAATGATAAAAAGATACCGCCAGATGAAAGTCATCAGGCGGTATCTTTCTATTCGATGGGGAGCTTGGAGATCAGATAGACATGGACGATATGCATCTTCATGGCGGCCCGGGCGCCCTCGGCATTGCCGGTCTCGATGAAGTGGACGATTTCCCGGTGATCCTGCAGAGAGTAGGTGATGCTTTCATCAAAATGCATCACATCGTTGTAGATGGACTTGTTTACAATAGGGAGGAGCTGATCCATGAACTGGTTGTGGCTGGCAGTGGCGATGGCGTTGTGAAAATCCTGCTCCAGACGAAGCCGCTCCTGCAGGCCCGCGTGCTTGACCTTGATGGCGTCTTCAATTTTGTCGCTGAGATCGTGGATGAGCTTTTTTTCTTCTGCCGTTGCCCGCTTGGCGGCGTAATAGGCGGCGGTAGGCTCCACCATCATGCGGATCTCCAGGAGATCACGGTTGCTTACAGCCAGATTTTCGAGGGGGGTAAGATCGGTGGCAGGCTCATTGGCGGTGACGAAAGTGCCCCGGCCCCGCTGGATCTCCACGATGCCCCGGGTGCACAGCACGCGGATGGCTTCCCGCAGGGTAACGCGGCTGATGCCCAACTCCTGGGCAAGCTCCATCTCATTGGGCAGCTTGTCGCCGGGCTGGAAACGCTTTTCCACCAGGATCATATCCAGAATGTGATTGGCGGCCTGCTCTGACAGGGAAGAAGTGGAAACGGACATAATGACCCCTCCTTCAAAGGGAGATAATCTCGTTAAAGACATCATACAACAGATGACGTGAAAAAGCAAGGAACGTTCTGACCAAAAGTTGTGTTACTTTTTTGTTAAGAAATATTGCACAAAAACAGGTGAGAAAAACAAGGCGCTTTCACAAAAATGCAAATTTGGGCTGTTTTGCGTTGACATTTCAGAGGCGGGCGCATAAAATGAACACAGAAAAAAGAGGGTAAGACATAAGATGACTGACGGGGAAGCGCTGTGTTCCCCGTGTTTGCGCGCCTGAAAGGGGGGAGCGCCCCATGGAAGAAACGCTGCACGTGACACTGGTGGCCAACGCCGGAGTGGTGCTGGAATACCGGGGCACGAAGCTCCTTGTGGACGGGATCTACGGCCGCGGGGATCATCCCTTCAGTAATCTCTCGCCGGAGACGTGGCGGGAGATGAAAGCAGGGGAGGGGCTTTTTCAGGATATTGATTATCTGCTCTTCACCCATGCTCACCCCGATCATTTTTCCCCACAGATGACCATGGAGTATCTGAAGGAACGGAAGGTAAAAGGAATTTTTCTTCCTCAGACCCGCTCTGTGCGGGAATGTGGGATGGCGGAGTTCCTTCAGGAGCACAAGATCCCGGCGGCATTTTTGACGCAGGAGACAGACCGCATGGGCTTCCGCGTGGAAAACGGCATCACGGTGCGGCCCTTCTCTACGCTGCATCTGGACAAAAAATACCACCATGTGCACCATTTCTGCTATCTGATCTCCTTCGGTGAGAAGAACATCCTTCTTTGCGCCGATGTGGATTACACCAGTGAGGATTTTTCCCGCATGAGGCGGTTTCCGCTGCGGGCCGTTTTCGTGAATCCTCTCTTTTATTCCGAGCTTCACCGCCGACGGTTCTTCCACGGAGAACTGAAGGCCGATACCGTATGTGTGTATCATGTGCCTTTCTCCGGAGAGGACGGGACCATGGGCGTGCGGCCGAGACTGGCAAACGACATGGTGAAGTTTTACGGCAGTCAGGAAACCTGTGTGCTGTGCGAATCCCGCCAGCACATCGAGTTATAGATCAAAAGAAGACATTTATATATTATAAGGAGGCTGGCTATGGCAAATTACAACATTGAAATGGCGGAAGGCAAGCTGGGTCGTATCATTGCCCTGCGGCTGACTCCCGGTACCGACGTTCTGCTGGGCCTGACTGAGGCCTGCAACCGAGCGGGCATCAACAACGGCGTGATCCTCAGCGCCATCGGTTCTCTGGAGACTCCTCACTTCTGCAACCCCGTGGAGCTCCCCACCAAGGCAGGCTATGGCTACGGCGAGACCCTCCACCTGACGGGTCCCATCGAGCTGACCAGCGCCGCCGGCATTATCTGCCACGATGATGAGAACAACACCAATCTGCACGTGCACATGACCGTTACCGACCGTCACGGAAATGCCCACGGCGGACATCTGGTGGAGGGCACCAAGGTGCTGCTGACTACCGATGTCATCATTGCCGAGGTGGAGGGCCTTGTGATGGGCCGCAAGTTCAACGAAGAGCTGGGCGTGCCTCTCTTCGCCCCCAGACAGGAGTAATCAAACAAACCGTATTTTACAATATAAGAAAGGCGTGAATAACTTTGGCTAACAAGAACGAGTATTCCAAGGAAATGCTGCTGGGATTCTACCGCACCATGTGCAGGATCCGCTCCTTTGAGGAGCATGCCGCTGAGTGCTTCACCAAGGGCATGCTGGCAGGCAACATCCACCTCTCCATCGGTCAGGAGGCCGCTGAGGCCGGCGCATTTGCCGCCATCCAGCCTCAGGACTATTTCACCTCCACTCACCGCGGCCACGGCCACGTCATCGCCCGCGGCGGCGACCCCAAGCTGGCAATGGCTGAGCTTTTCGGCAAGAAGACCGGTTACTGCAAGGGCAAGGGCGGTTCCATGCACATCGCCGACATGGCCAAGATGAACCATCTGGGCGCAAACGGCATCGTGGGCGCCGGTCAGTGCATCTCCGCAGGCTCCGCTCTGGCTTCCAAGATCATGGGCGACGATTCCGTTACCGTTGGCTGCTTCGGTGACGGCTCCACCAACGAGGGTACCTTCCACGAGTCTTTGAACATGGCTGCCACCTGGAAGCTCCCCATGGTGTGGTTCATTGAGAACAACTGCTACGGTGTCTCCACTGAGATCCACCGTGTCACCAACACTCCCGATCTGGCTACCCGCGCCGCTGCTTACGACGTTCCCTTCGCCGTGGTAGACGGTACCGATCCCGTAGCCGTTTACGAGGTCATGCTGGAAGCCATGGAGCATGCCCGCAGCGGCAAGGGCCCCTATGTTGTTGAGGCTAAGGTCTACCGTTATCAGGGTCACTACTGCGGCGATCCCGCTGTGTATCGTCCCGCCGAGTACATGGAAAACGCTCTGGCCAACGACGGTATTGAGAAGCTGGGCAAGAAGCTCATGGAAATGGGCGTTGAGCAGGCCGAACTGGATCAGATCAAGGCTGAGGCTCAGGCTGAGATGGACGAGGCTGTGCAGTTCTCCGTGGATTCTGACTATCCCGATCCCGCCACCGTGCTGGATGACATGTATGCAAATGACAACGAAAGGTGTGTGGCAAGATGAGCAAGAAGATTACCGTCAGCAAGGCCATCGGTGAGGCCCTGCACGAAGAAATGGTCCGCGATGAAAAGGTCTTCATCATGGGCGAAGATATGGCCGTTATGGGTAACGTTTTCGCGATCACCAAGGGCTTCCTCGAAGAGTTCGGCCCCCTGCGCGTCATCGATACCCCCATCTCTGAGGAAGGCTTCTGCGGCATGGCCGTTGGCGCAGCCATGCGCGGCCTGCGTCCCGTCGTTGAGCTGATGTACAACGACTTTGCCACCGTTGCTGCCGACCCCATCCTCAACCAGGCTGCCAAGATGCGTTATATGACCGGCGGTCAGTGCAACATCCCCATGGTCCTGCGCTGCCCCATGGGTTCCGGCCGCCGCAACGCCGGTCAGCACTCCCAGTCTCTGGAGAACTTCTTCTGCCACTTCCCCGGCCTGAAGGTCATCGCTCCCTGCACTGCCAAGGACGCCAAGGGCCTCATGAAGGCTGCCATCCGTGATGACGACCCCGTCGTCTCCATGGAGCATAAGCTGCTCTACGCCAAGAAGGAAGAGATCCCCGAGGAAGAGTACATCATCCCTCTGGGCGTTGCCGACATTAAGCGCGAAGGCAAGGATCTGACCATCATCTCCTGGAGCCGCTCTGTCAACTTCTCTCTGGAAGCTGCCGAGACTCTGGCCAAGGAAGGCATCGATGTTGAGGTCCTCGACCTGCGTACTCTGGTTCCTCTGGATTGGGAAGCCATCAAGGCCTCTGTTTCCAAGACCCACAATGTTATCATCGTTTGTGAGGAAGTCAAGCGCGGCAGCTATGCCGGTGAGATCTCTGCTCAGATCGCTGAGGAGCTCTTTGATGAGCTGGACGCCCCCGTGGAGCGTGTTTGCGGCCTGAACATCGTTTCTCCCTTCAGCCCCCCGCTGGAAGACAAGAACTTCCCCCATCCCGAGGATATCGTGGCAGCCGTCAAGCGCGTGCTGAACAAGTAAGGAGGGACGATCATGGCTTACGAACTGTTGATGCCCCAGCTGGGCCTCACCATGGAAGAAGGCACCGTCTCCCAGTGGATCAAGAAGGAAGGCGACACTGTCAAGGTGGGCGAAGCGATCCTGGAGATCACCACCGACAAGCTGACCAACGAGGTCATCAGCGAGTATGATGGTACCCTCCTCAAGATCGTTGCCCAGGAAGGCGAGGATATCCCCGTCAAGGGCCTGCTTGCCTATATCGGCCAGAGCGGCGAGGCCGTTGGCGGCGCAGCTCCCGCACCTGCTGCTGAGGCTGCTCCCGCCCCTGCTGCCCCTGCCGCAGCTGCCCCCGCTGCCGCTCCCGCTCCTGTGAGCGCCAACGGAAAGCGTATCCGCATTTCTCCTCTTGCCCGCAAGACTGCGGCCAAGATGGGTGTTGACTATGCCGGTCTTGCCGGCTCCGGTCCCTCCGGCCGTATCGTCCTGAAGGACATTCTGGCTGCCGCTGAGGCACAGAAGGCTGCCGCTGAGGCACAGAAGGCTGCCGCTCCTGCCCCCGTGGCTGCTGCCCCTGCCGCTCCCGCTGCTCCCGCTGCCCCCAAGGCAGGTCTCGAGCTCATGGAGGGCGACACCGTGGTGAAGCTCATGGGTATGCGCAAGGTGGTTGCCGAGCGTATGCTCGCTTCTCACACCGAGATCCCCAACGTCACCCAGAACATCAAGGTGGATGTAACTGAGCTGATGAAGTTCCGTAAGACTCTGCTGGCTATGACCGGCAAGAAGTATTCCGTGAACGATCTGGTGCTCAAGGCTACCGCAAAGTGCCTGCGCGCTCATCCCGAGATGCTGGTGAGCTTCGATGGCAATCAGATCATCCAGCGTGCCCACGTGAATCTGGGCATGGCTGTTGCTCTGGACGCCGGCCTCATCGTTCCCGTCATCCGCGACGCCGACAAGATGGGCCTCGACGAGCTGGCCGCCAAGGCCAAGGATCTGGCCACCCGTGCCAAGGAGAACAAGCTGGGCGCCGACGAGTATAAGGGCTCTACCTTCTCCGTCAGCAATCTGGGCATGTTCGGCATCGAGACCTTCACTCCCATCATCAACCAGCCCGACGCTGCTATCCTCGGCGTTTGCGCCATTCAGGATGAGCTGGCTCTGGACGATGAGGGCAATGTCACCAAGAAGCAGGTCATGCGCCTGTCTGTGACTCTGGATCACCGCCTGCTGGACGGCGCTGTGGTCGCCAAGTTCCAGATGGATCTGCGGGATCTGCTGGAGAACCCCATGAGCATCCTGCTGTAAGGGAGGACATCACCAAATGGCTTATGAACTGAAAATGCCCCAGCTGGGTCTGACCATGGAAGAGGGCACTGTTTCCAAGTGGATCAAGAAGGAAGGCGACGCCATCAAGGTGGGCGAGGCCATCCTGGAGATCACCACCGATAAGCTCACCAACGAGGTTGTCAGCGAGGTGGAGGGCACCCTCCTCCAGATCGTGGCTCAGGAGGGCGACGATGTCCCCGTCAAGGGCACTCTGGCCTGGATCGGTCAGGCAGGTGAGAAGATCGGCGCAGCTGCCCCCGCAGCAGCTCCTGCTGTTCCCTTCGCCCCTGCTCCTGCAGCACCTGTAAAGGCGGCTGCCGATACATCTGTCATCGTCATCGGCGGCGGCCCCGGCGGTTATGTTGCCGCCATCCGCGCCGCACAGCTGGGCGCAAAGGTCACTTTGATCGAGAAGCAGCATCTGGGCGGCACCTGCCTGAACATCGGCTGCATCCCCACCAAGTGCCTGCTGCACTCTGCAGAGCTCATTGAGGATATCAAGAATCAGGGCAAGGAGATCGGTGTTGAGGTTTCCGGCCTCACCGTCAACTTCCCCCAGATCATCAAGCATAAGAACGACATCTCCAAGAAGCTGACCAGCGGTGTTGCAGGTCTGCTGAAGATGAACAAGGTCAAGAAGGTGGACGGTCTTGCCACCTTCACCGGCCCCAAGCAGCTGGAAGTGACCAAGCCCGACGGCTCCAAGGAGGCCATGACTGCCGATGCCATCATCATCGCCACCGGCTCCATCAATGCTCAGCCTCCCATTCCCGGCCTGAAGGAAAATCCCAACTGCATCGACTCCACCGGTGCGCTGTCTCTTGAGAAGCTGCCCAAGTCCATGGTGGTCGTGGGCGCAGGCGTTATCGGTCTGGAGCTGGCATGCGC
>JAFQRI010000127.1 GCA_017410185.1 Oscillibacter sp.
CCTACGGCATGATCGGCAGTGCATTCGTGTTCGTAGGGGCGGGCAATGCCCGCCCGCTATTTGAATCGTCGTGAAGCGACACCATAATTATTCGATCTTCAATATTCATCATTCATTATTCATTCCAAGCAAGAAAGCACCCAAGGCGTGATACCTTGGGTGCTTTCGGTGTTTGTGAGTGCCTGCACGCGGGCGACCAATGGTCGACCCTACGGCATGATCGGCAGTGCATTCGTGTTCGTAGGGGCGGGCATTGCCCGCCCGCTATTTGAATCGTCGTGAAGCGACACCATAATTATTCGATCTTCGATCTTCATCATTCATCATCCATCCCAACAAAAAAGATCGCCCCGTGTGGAGATCCACACAGGGCTTCGGTCGGACTTAGATGACAGTGACATTGACAGCGCGGAGCTTGCCATCGTCCTTGGGATCCGGCTCTGCTTCGAAGGTGACCTTCTGGCCTTCCTCCAGTTTCTTGAAGCCATCACACAAGATCGCGGAGAAGTGGACGAAGATATCGCCGCTGCCGTCATCGTTGGAGATGAAGCCGTAGCCCTTTTCAGAGTTGAACCATTTGACAGTACCGTTCAGCATAGTGAGAACCTCCCTCTTCTAATTTACCCAGGGAAATGGAGCGCTCCCACGAGTGATGCAATAGTTCTGCGCTTTGCTCTTGTAAATATTACATAAAACACTAAAAAAGTCAACAACTATTTAATGGTAAAAAATTACATTTTACCTCTTAAACACTTGACGATAGTAACTTTTTGCGGGTATAATATAAAGAAAAAAACGACCCTAAAAGTGACAAGACAATTGTTTTGCCTAACTTTTCGCAACTTTGAAAAAGGAGAAAAAGCATGGAGATCAGAATCTTGGCTGTGGGAGATGTGGTTGGAACACCGGGCATTCGTTTTCTGCGAAAGACCCTCGGAAAGCTGAAAAGAGAAAAGAAGATCCATTTCTGCGTGGTCAACGGCGAAAATGCCGCCATGGTGGGCCTGAGTCCGGAGCAGGCCGAGGAGATCTTCGATGCCGGTGCCGACTGCATCACCCTGGGCAATCACACCTGGAATCAGCGGGATATCGCCCCATATCTGGAGGACCATCACCGCATCCTGCGCCCTGCCAACTTTGCACCGCAGAATCCCGGGGCAGGTCTTGGGATCTATGATACGGACATGGGAAAGCTGGCCGTGGTGAACCTGATCGGACGCTGCGATCTGGACTTCCATGCGGACAATCCCTTTTATAAGATGGATGCCCTGCTGAAAAAGACCGAGGGGATCCCCACGGTGGTGGACTTCCATGCCGAAGCCACCTCGGAGAAGCTGGCCATGGGCTTTTATCTCGATGGCCGTGTATCTGCCCTGTGGGGGACCCATACCCATGTGCCTACGGCAGATCTTCGGGTCTTGCCCAAGGGCACGGGCTACATCACAGATCTTGGTATGACCGGTCCGAGAGACAGCGCCCTCGGCGTGGATCCCGTCCAGTCCATCGCGTTGTTCCGCGGGGAGCTGACCTCCCGCTTCAAGCCTGCGCCCGGCCCCTGCTGGCTGTGCGGCGCGGTGTTCACCATCGACTGCGCCACAGGCAGATGCCTAAGCACCGAACAGGTGCTCGTGACGGAGGAGGTGGGACGGTGATCCGATTCCTTCATGCGGCGGATCTCCATCTGGATTCGCCCTTTGCGGAGTTTTCTCCCAGGCAGGCGGCGGAGCAGCGTCAGCTCCAGCGGCGTCTGCTCCGGGATCTGCTGTCGCTCTGCCGCCGCCGGGCGTGCGATCTTCTGCTGCTGGCAGGCGATATCTTCGACGGCATGCCCTATCCCGAGACCATAGAGCTCCTGCGCCGGGAGCTGTCTTTATGCCCTGTGCCGGTGTTCCTCGTGCCGGGCAACCATGACCCGCTGGACAGCGGGATCTGGGACGGCGGCTGGCCGGAGCAGGTACATATCTTCCGCGCCCCCGGCGCTGTGGAGCTGGAGGACCTGGGCGTGTGCATCCACCACGGCGATGGGGCGGAGCTTCGCGCTCCCCGGGACGGCTATCTCCACATCGGTCTGATCCACGGCGATATACCGCTCTCCATGGAGCAGATCGCCGCCACGGGCCTTGACTACCTCGCCATGGGACATATCCACAAGGCTGCGCTGCCCCGGAAGTCCGGAGAGACCTGGTACGGCTGGCCCGGTGTGCCCATGGGACGGGGCTTTGACGAGACCGGGAAAAAGGGCGTGTTCTTCGTGGAGCTGAGCCGGGAAGGCTGCCGCACAGAGCAGATCTTTTTCGAAACGCCCCGCTATGAGACCTTCACCGTGGCGGCAGGCGAGCCGTGGGAGCCGCCCTATGATTGCGGTCAGATCCGGGGCAGGCTCCGTGTGGTGGGGCAGGGCGACCCCCTGTGGGCCAAGGGCCTGTACCGGGCGCTTGCGCCTCAGTTCCTCTCTCTGGAGCTGGTGGATGAGACCGCGCCCTCCCGGGATCTGTGGGCAGACTGCGGTGAGCGGAGCCTGCGGGGACTGGCGCTGGATGCATTGAGAGCCCATCCCGACCAAGAGCTTGCGCCCCTTGCGGCAAAGCTCCTGCTTGCCGCGCTGGAAGGGAGGGACGCCCCATGGTGATCCGAAAGATGACAGCCACCTTTGGGTGTCTGGACGGCGCCGTGCTGGAGCTTCGCGATGGCGTCAATATGCTCCGTCTGCCCAACGAGGGCGGAAAATCCACATGGGCGGCCTTTTTGTGCGCCATGTTCTACGGTCTTGATCCTACGAGAGCCGGAAAAGGAAGGCTCAGCGGAAAAGAGCGGTATCTGCCATGGAACGGCAAGCCCATGGAGGGGACGCTGGAGCTGGAGCTGCAGGGGCGGACGATCGTGCTGCAGCGAAGCTCCGAGAGCGGCAAGCCCTTCGGCGTGTTCCGCGCGTGGGATAAGACCACGGGCGCGGCGATCGATTCTCTCAACGGCGAGAACTGCGGCAGGCAGCTCCTCGGCGTGGAGCGGGAGGTGTTCCGCCGTACTGCGTTCCTCTCCGGCGAGGATCTGACCGTGACCCGGGAGATCGATCTGACCCGCCGTCTGGAGCAGCTGGCGGCGGCAGGACGGGAGACGGACAGCTTCCTGGAAGCGGAGAACAGGCTCCGGGCGTGGCAGAACAAGCTGCGCTATCACCGCTCCGGTGAGATCCCGGCGGCAAAGGAGCGGCTGGACGAGCTGCTCCTGCAAAGGGAGAAAGAGCCGCCCTTCGTGGAAGGGCTCCCGGATCTGAAGACCCTGCTCCGGCTCCAACTGCGGCTGGAGATGACCGCCAATATGCACAAAGCACCCCCTGCGCTGCAGGGCGTGCCGGAGGAGAAGATCATGGCAAAGGCCAAGCGGGATCTGTTCCTGTATAAGCTGCAGGTCTTTGGCGGCTTTACGCTGAGTGCCGTGCTGATGGTCCTGGGCCAGATCTACTCACAGTGGCTCCTGCTGGGTGCGCTGTGGGCAGCGGTGGTGGGCGCGTGGCCGCTCTTGAGCCAAAGGCTGCTGCGGACCTACCATGCGCCTCAGATGTTTTCCGTGCTGACCGTGGCGGCGGCCTGTCTGGAGGCATGCCAGCTTCGCAGAGAGCTGCCTCTGGTCATGGATCTGGTGCGGGAATTCGCGCCTTTGGCGGAGACGGTAGAGCAGGCCAGCGGTGCTGTCCGGGAGGCCATCGAGCGGAGGAAGCAGGCAGAACGGATGGAGCGGGTGAGCCCCGAGGAGATCGAAGCGCTCCGCGCCAAGATCCGGGAGCTGGAGCGCCGGGAGCAGGCGATCGTCCTTGCAAGGCAGGCGCTGGCGAAGGCCAACGGCGAGCTGCGGGATACCTATGTGCCGAAGCTGACCTCCCTTGCCGGAGAATATCTGCAGGTGCTGACCATGGGCCGGTATGAGTCCCTTGTCATGGATGAGAGCCTGCAATTGAGCGTCAGAGAGCAAAAGGGGATGCTCCGTCCTCTGTCTGCCCTCAGTGCCGGTGCCCGGGATCAGGCATGGCTGGCGCTTCGCCTTGCCATGACCCAGCTGCTGCTGCCGAAGGGGAGCTTCCTCGTTCTGGATGATGCCCTTCTCACCTTCGATCCCCGGCGGGAGCTGCTGGCGCTGGAGCTTCTGGAGAATCTGGAGCGTCAGGTGCTGTGCTTCTCGTGCAGATGAGTATGGTAAAATGTTAAAAAAGCGGTGTGAAAAGTAAGTCCTTTTCACGCCGCTCTTTTGGTCGATAAGCAAGGCCCCCTCTGACGAGGGGGCTGTCAGCGAAGCTGACTGGGGGAGAGAAAAACGATCGGCATGAGAAGAGCGTGTAAGGTCTCTCCCTCCGTCGTTTTGTCACAGGCCAAAAAAAAACACCCACGAC
>JAFQRI010000128.1 GCA_017410185.1 Oscillibacter sp.
GAAAAGCTGGGGCTCGCAGAAATGCGGGACTCAGCTTCTTTTTGTAAAATAAAAACTTAAACTCGCCATTTTTAGCTGTACAGCACATCGTGGATGTTTGCGAAAGATCCTAATTTCGATTTTACAAGGAATTAAAAACTACCCTTGCGCGAGATTCTTTCTATTCTTTGTGTGTGAAAGGCGGTAGCCTTACTGGTTAACTGCTGCTTGTCATGCTCTTTTTGCAGAAAAAGTGCATCCGTTGCCGGATGCACTCATTCGTTATGGGGATGTGTTGGAAACCAATGTCGCTAACTTAGTGACATTGGCCATGACGGCACGCCCCTTCGATATATTAAGTTAGATCCATTAACCCCTGTCGTAGTTTTATCATTAAAGATAGTGTCTTACGATATCCGGGTTCTCCAGAGCGCTTTCAAGGATTCGGCTGAGAACGGAAGTGTAGCCCTTGCCGAGGGACTTCGCCCGTCTGAGCGCTTGCGGGGAGAGACGCAGCGTGACCGTTTGCTTACAGCGTTCTTCTCTGTTTGCTGCAGAGATCCTTCTGAACTGGGCCAGTTGTTCCATGGTGAGTTCGGGACAATCCTCATCCGGGGAAATGGGTCTTGATTCCAGATTATGCAGCATCTCTACTTGAGAGGGAGCCAAAGGCTGCGTAAGATCAATTTCTTTACGGACAATCATAATACATTCTCCTTTCCTGGTTAGTAGCTTTTCGTGCTGATATGAGTCTAATAGCGTTTTCGCGCTCTGTATACACGACCATGACGATGATGGCGACGCCATTGATCTGGCCGATGGTGATGTATCTGTCTTCGTATTCAGAGTGCGCTTCATCGAAAAATTCTATTCGGTTTTCATCTTGGAAGACGTGTGCTGCAGTGCTGAAATCAATGCCATGTTTGGCAATATTGATTTTTTCTTTGTTGTCATCCCATTCGAAGATCATTTGTATCATCTCCCATCCCCTTATAGTATATACAATTGTGATACAAAACGCAACACAAAAAAGAACACAAATAATCTGTTGGCAACCGACTCCCGATTCCATGAAAACGAGGAGCGCGCCATGACGGCACGCCCCTCTTCCCTTTTATAAACGTATTGGAAAATCTTCTGCGCTGAGAAAACTTTGCAATGCGTTTATGAATATGTACGCCGCCTGTGACGGGCGGCTGCTGCGCTGAGATACCACATCAGGCGCAAATGGTGTAAAGTTGGTGTAAATTACATTTCCCCGAGCCCGCAATCCATTGGGGCGCAAGGGGTTTGGGTGTAATGCGAAATATACAACATATTCAGTATAACGAAAGTGTAAATTTTTCGAGGATATTTTTTACTCCTGCGTCGGGCTCAGAAAAGGCCGCCGCCCGAAAGGGCAGCGGCCTCAGATGATGTCAGAACTTCACGATATGGTCGATATTTGCCATGTGGCAGCCGGGATAGCTGTCCTTCACCCGCATGAGGAAATTCAGCTTGTCGATGCGCTCGCCGGAGCGGGGGCAGCCGTTTTTGATAAAGGGGATCTGCAGCCCCACCGCCATATCCATCACCACATCGCCGATGACGCCGCCGGAGCGGCCGGAGGTGATGGATAGCAGCCCATGCTCCATGGCGTACTCATGGGCCTCCAGCGCCTCGCTGATGGTGCCCACCTGATTGGGCTTGAGGATAAAGCCGTCAATGCTGTCCTGCTCCACAGCCCGGACGATGCGCTCTTTGTTGGATACGGTGAAGTCATCGGCAATGATGAGGGTGCGGGTGATATCGCGGTGGGCCTGCGCATAACCCTCCCAGTCGTTTTCATCCAGCATATCCTCAATGAATACGAAGTTATATTTTTCACTCAGCGCCTTATAATAGGCGATGACTTCGCCGGTGGTCAGGCGGCTGCCGTTAAGATAATAGGTCTTGCTCTCCCTGTCGTACATCTCGCTTGCCGCGCAGTCCAGCGCCAGAGCGCACTCCTTCGTGTAGCCGCAGCGATCAATGGCCCGTTGGATCAGATCAAGGCACACCTCCGGATCTTCGGAGGGCGCCACCCAACCATAGGAGCCGCCGATGGCGGCAGGGGCCCCTGTGTGCTCCCGGATCACCGATCCAAGCTCCTGAAAGACCTTCACCGCGATCTCCACTGCCTGCTCGATATCCGCCGCCCGGTAGGGCATCACGATAAACTCATTGATGGCCTGCACGATGCCGTTGTTCCGCCCGCCGTTGAGCACATTGAAGGACGGAATAGGTACGGTTTTGATCTTCCCCTTCGCGATCTGATCATACAGCGGCCGCTTTTCATAGGCTGCCGCCGCCCGGTACAGGGCGATGGACACGCTGTAAATGGCGTTGCCGCCAAGAATATGCTTGTCCGCCGTGCCGTCCAGCTCGATCATGATCCGGTCCAGCGCCTTTTGATCTCCCACGTCCAGACCGATGAGCTTCGGCGCGATGATCTCATTGACATTCTTCACCGCCCGGTGGACACTCAGGCCGTTATATTCGCTGGGGTCGCCATCCCGCAGCACGCAGGATTCATACATGCCCACGGAGCTGCCTGTTGGAGCGGCGCCGGTGCCGAAGGAGCCGTCCTCCGTTACAACGTCCACCTCCACCATGGGGCGGCACTTGCAGTCGATGATCTGGCGGGCATGGACGGATCTGATCCGGAAGCCCTTCCGCTGGGTGGGCTTATCCGGCAGGGCAGGCACATACATAATGTTCAGATCGCACAGGTTCGTGCCCGTGTTGCCGGTAAAAACAGCGTCGCTCATCTGCTCCAGCGCCTCGAAGCTTGCGTGGGTGCGGATGGCCTCGTAAACGTCGATACCCAGCTCCTCCGCCCGGCGGAAGCTGGTGGAATCCGTGATGCCGCCGGCCATCATGCTGGTACCGTCCGTTCCCTCCGAGTCGATGGACAGCAGCACACAGCCGGGGGCCTTCTTCGCGGAGATGGCAAAGCTCAGCGTCAGCTCCTGCCCGGGACCACCGTGACCGCGGATCACCGCGTTATCCGGAATGGTGGTGGTGGCCTCGCCGGAGGCGAGGATCACACAGGGGGCTGTCACAGGGTTGCCGTAATTCTGGATCTCCCGGGCAACGGAGCAGAACATGGTGCCCACATCCTTGCTCTCTCCCTCCACAAAGGAGGAGAGGATCACGGCGGGCAGTCCCATCTCTTCTGCCACCGCCTTGGCGTAGAGACAGGAGTCCGGCAGGCTGTTGACCAGATAATAGGTGTTTTCCGGGAAGGCCTTGGGGGTCTCAAATTCCGGTCCCGCCGTCATGATATGGTTTACCACGGAGGGAGGCAGCAGGTCTGCCACATTGTAGTTTTTGATGACCTGACGGGCAATGTCCAGCGTGGTGTCATCGGGGCCAATGGGGGTGGCCTT
Source organism: Oscillibacter sp. (assembly GCA_017410185.1). Classification (GTDB taxonomy): domain Bacteria; phylum Bacillota; class Clostridia; order Oscillospirales; family Oscillospiraceae; genus Oscillibacter. Next base: position 3,390 of record JAFQRI010000128.1, read on the forward strand.
GAAATTCTTGCGGGGAATGCTGATATCTCCGGTGGCCATGGTGCCCACAGCATCGCTGATGTTGAAGCCGATGAGCTCCGCTCCCCGGTCCTGTATCCGCTTTGCCAGCATGCCGCCGTTCATGCGGGAGATGTGCCGACGAATGGCGTTGATCTCATAGATCCCCGCGCCGGACTTGAGCATCACATCCGTGGTGCGGATCTCGTCTTCCAGAGAGATGCCCTCCATGGGGCAGCTCATGAGGGCGGAGCTGCCGCCGCTCATCACCGCGATGAAAAGATCCTTCTCCGTGGCCTGATCCACCATCTCCAGAATTTTCAAGCAGGCCTCGTAGCCCTGCTCATTGGGCAGGGGGTGCCCTCCCACATAGACCTCTGTTTTGTGGAAAACATCCGTCGGCTCGGAGATCTTTACAATGGCGATGCCCCGGGTCAGATGCTCCCCCAGGATCTCCTCGATGGCCATGGCCATATGGTTGCAGGCCTTGCCGCCGCCGATGAGATATACGTGCTCCTTCTGGGAAAGATCCCACTGCCGCTCGCCGATGTGCAGGATATCCCCCTCCACATGGGCGATGCTCTTGATGCGGCGGTAGGCATCCAGCTTCTGCAGGGTCTGCTCCGCGATATCCAGCACGATCTTTCTGCCCTCTTTGTCGCCCACAGACAGCAACGCTTCCCTGTTTCTGATCTTCTGTGCCAAGCTCTTCATCCTTTCCATAGTAATTTCGGGATAGGCCCCGCAGCGGAGCCTATCCCGTCTGTTTCCTCAGAATTTCACCTTACCCGTCAGATCCTTCTCGAAGATCATCTTTTCCTGCAGATAGGTCCACTTGCCAACACCGGCCTCCTTGGCGCGCTCGTACATGGCGTTTGCGATGGAAACGTCCACGTAGGCAAGGCCAACGGCGTCGAAGTAGATGAACTCCTCGTCGTTCTCGCGGCCGGCCTTCTCGCCGGAGAGCACGTCGATGAGGTTGCCGTGGATGTCAGCGTCGGTAATGACGCCGTCCTTATAGCAGCGGGACACGGTCTGGGTACGGTGCTTGACGGTCTCCCAATCGTCGCAGACGATCTTGTCCGCCATCTTCACCACCTCGTACTCATCCTCCCAGCCGCCAATGTGGCTGTAGAAGGCGCCCTTCTTGATCCACTCGGCCTTGAGCAGGGGAGCCTGGGCGCTGGTGGCGGTAACGATGATGTCGGAATCCACGATAGCGTCCTTCAGCACGGTCTTGCAGGAGAGGAACTCCACATCGGGCATCAGGGGCTGGAGGTCTTTGATGAAGGCCTCTTCCTCCGCAACGGAGATGGAAGCCACGCGGCAGACCTTGAGGCTGGGGCGTACGGCCTTCATGCCAAGCAAGTGCATCTTGGCCTGCTCGCCGGCGCCGATGAAGCCGATGGACTCGGCGTCCTTCTTGGCCAGAACGTCAGCTGCGGTAGCGCCCATGGCGGCAACGCGCATGTTGGAGCAGAGGGTGCCGTCCATCACGCAGACAGGGAAGCCCTTTTCGATCTCAGAGAGAACGATGATGGCGGAGAGGTTCTGCACACCGAAGCGGCGGGGGTTGGGGGGGAAAACAGAGACCCACTTCACGCCGCAGATCTTCTCATCCAGCAGCGTGGCAGGCAGACAGTTGATGCGCTCCTGAGTCTCCTCGTTGAAGATCTGCACGATCTTGTCGGGGAACAGGATGCGGTTATCCTTGAACTTGAACAGGCCGTCCTTCAGCGCCTTCATGGCCATCTGCAGGTCGAAAGCGCCAGCCTCCACGAAATCCTCCTGAGAGAGGGACAGATATTTGATCTCACTCTTGCCCATGCTTCATTTACCTCCAAAATTTTATCCTTCACTTTATGCGCATTTCAGTACATAAATGTTTTTTCCTGTTTGAAAAAGAGGGGCGCTGCGGAGATCCCGCAGCGCCCCGGGATCGCAAGAACCGCTCAGCTCCAGTGGGGGGAATCCCACAGCTTGAGGCTGGTGCCAAGCCCCATTTCCTTGGCGCGGGTATAGATCTCATAGGCCCAGGCCACGTCCTCCGTGGGCATACCGCTGGTGATGAAGCAGATGCGGTCATCGTCATTCTCACGACCAACGATCTTGCCGCAGGCAACATCGCCAAGGCTGGGCTGCTCACACAGCGGAGGCAGCTTGCCTTCATCAATGAGCGCAAAGATCGGTCCGCCGATCATGCCCTTGTAGGCGTCGGCCACGCTGCCTTCACCCCGGCGGGCGTCGTCCATGTAGGCCTCATGCATCTTGGTGTTGTCATAATAGATCTTGCTGTTGAGATAATAGGAAGGCTCAATGACACCGGCACCGGTGAACATGATGAGGGAGCCCTTCTTCAGCCACGCATCTTTGATCTCCACCGGACGGAGACGGGATGCAGCCACGCTGATGATATCACTGTTGGCAACGGCTTCCTCCGTGGTGGCAGCCACAACGTAGTCCACGCCGTACTTTTCCTTAGCCCACTGGCCGAACTTCTCGGAAGCCTCGGGGTTGATATCATAGATGTAAATGGTCTTGATGTCTTTGGCATCCACCATCACACCCTGGAAGCAGGCCTTCTGCACAGGGCCCGCGCCCACAAGGCCGCAGACCTCCGCGCCCTTACGGGCAAGATACCGCACCGCAACGCCGGGAACAGAGCCGGTACGCACCGCGCTGACAAGGTTTGCAGAGCACAGGCAGATAGGCTCGCAGGTGTCCACATCGTTGAGCATCACCATCAGCACCGAGCGGGGCAGGCCGCGGCTGGGGTTGATGATGTTGGAACCGTACCACTTCTCGCCGGCCACCTTGAAGCGTCCGCCAAGATAGGCCACCATGGCCATGAAGCGGCGGTCAGGACCGTTGGCAGGCATACCGTCAAACGCAGGCTCATCGGGGAAACCGATCTTGATGCCGTGCTCATTGTGCTTGGGGCCGCCCATGATATAGTCGCCCTTGCCGATGAGCTGGAACATCTCATCCAAAACGTCCACACACAGCTCAGAATCCAGAACGCCGGCCTGGATCATCTCTTCTTCGTTCAGATACAGAAATTCAGTACGTTTGCCCATAATAAAACCGTCCTTTCCAAAATTCTCTTTGAATCGAGTTTGCGGCGCAGGAGATCCTGCGCCGCAAACCATTTTCGTTAAGTATGATCAGCAGCGATCAATGAGCCGTTGCTTAGTTGTAGCCGGGGTGTTTTTTCCAGTGGCCGATGAAAACGGGGATGAGGAAGCACACCACAGCGGCAGCCAGGAAGCCAAGGCCGGTGACCAGGCCGCCGAACTGAGCGATCCACACGGGGGCCAGAGAGGTGATCAGACCACCGCCAACGGCCCAGGAGGTGAAGGGTGCACGGGCTGCGTAAACAGTCAGAGCGTCAGACTTAGCCTCGGGGTCGCAGGTCTTCAGCAGCAGCATGCCGGTAGCGGCAACGCCGGTAAAGGTGCCGAAGAGGACCATGCTCTGCTCGAACCAGTAGTCGCCCAGAGTGCGGCGGGCATACCAGGTGTTCAGGAAGATCATCATGACAGCCATGGTGCCCTGAGTGAGCAGCAGGGGGATAGCGAACTCGATAACGACGGAGACGTTAACGGAAGCAACAGCGCCGGCAACCAGGAACTCCAGAGCGATGCCCTGAATGCGGCTCAGAGTAGCCTTATCAACGGCGTCACCCCAGGGAGTGCGATCCAGAACCTTCTGCAGGAACAGACCGCCGAACAGAGCGGTAACGAACCAGGAGATGGAGATGCCGGTATACTTCTTGATGGCAACGTTCAGAATGTAGCCGACAAACACAGCAACAGACAGGATAGCAGCGTGGAAAGCGAAGTTATCAACGACGCCAGCAGAAACGGAAGAACGGGTATTGACGGGACGATTCTCGCCGACATACAGCTCGTCCTCATCGTTGGTGATGCCGGCAGCCTTGTTCAGGCAGGCAGCCCAACCCTTGCGGACGCCAACGTTGATGAGGATAACGCCGCCAATGATACCAAAGGCAAGGCCAAAGGTTGCGGAGGTAACAGCCAGGGACTGACCGTCCATCCAGCCCAGCTCCTCGTAAACTGCGGCCATACCGGCGGCAGTGCCGTGACCACCGGCCCAGCCGGCCTCGACGGTAGCGCCGAAGAGGGGATCAACGCCGAAGACGGGAGTCAGGATCAGCACGGTCAGAAGGATGGGCAGTGCATACTGCACGGCGCAGGCCAGATAGCACCAGGAAGCAGAGCAGATGGACTTCTTGACGAACTCCGTGCTGCCGGTGAGCTTCTCGCTCTTACCCATCAGCATGGGAGCGAAGACCAGAACGATCAAACGACCGGACATGTTGGACCACACGGTGGTGATGGTCTTGGGGATGATGTTCAGGAAGTAGGGTCCCAGGATCAGGCCGATAACACCAGCGATCAGGGCTGCGGGAATGTGATACTTCTTAAGGAAGGGTACCTTCAGTCGCAGGATGGTTGCGACGAGCAGCAGCATACCAAGGATGGAGAGGTATACAAACAGCGCGTCTAAGGCTCCGCCAGTAAGGGTGTCTACCATTGGGATCATAGTTTTTTCCTCCTAACGTAAAATCTACATTTTGAACTTTATCACCTTTCGTCGAATAAGTCAATGAGTTTCCGGGCAACTTATATATTTTTAGGCGTTATGGGCAAAATCTCTTTGGCATTTTGTATGTTTTTGGATATTGACTCCCCTCTCCCGTTTCATTTATATTTTTCTTGTAGCAAAATATACATTTTGTCCCGAGGCGAACTTTTCATTTTCACCTCTTGCCAGATTACTGTATTTTATAATAATATAGTATCATCACACTTGACGGAGGCATTCATGAAAAGTATCACCGAAACCGTAACCAGCCTTTTTTCCGATATGTCAAAATCCGAACAAGCCGTTGCATCCTACTTTCTGGACCATGTTCAGGATTTCACCCTGAACACGCTGGATAGTGTGGCGGACAGCATCGGTGTCAGCACCACCAGCGTCATCCGCTTTTGCCGCCGGGTCGGCTTCGCCGGCTATAAGGACTTTCAGAATCATCTGCGCACCGAGGTCAACATCCACCTCACCCTCCCCGAGCTGTTCAGCCGGATGAATACCCTGCCCGACACAGACACTCTCCTCCAGCAGGTTTTGCAGGACGGTATCGGCAACATCGAAAAGACCTTCGCCGAGATGCCTCCCAACGCGCTGGAAAACGCCGCCGGAGCGGTCTATTCCGCAAAGCGGGTGTTCACCATCGGCCTGCGGGAATCTCTGGCCCTCGCCCACTACACCTACACCCGTCTTGCCACCGCCCGCGGAAACACCCAGATCCTGGATGTGGGCTACAACGGCATGGTGGAGCAGGCTCTGGATCTGACAGAGGAGGATGTTGTCATTTTCTTCCTCTTCCACCGCTATACCACACAGTCCCTCAAAGTTCTGCCCTTTATCAAGGCACAGGGAGCCAAGGTGATCCTTATCACCTCTTCTCCCTATAATACATTGGAAAAATACGCTGATATCATCCTGCCCTGCCATGTGACCACACAGGGGATCAAGAACAGTTCTCTCGCCCCCCTGTGCATCGCGGACTATTTCTGCAACGCCGTGGCGCTTTTGAACAAAGACGTCACCGATGAGCGCATGGCAAAGATCGAACGCACCCTGAAAAGCGAGCACGTTCTGGGCAGCTGACCAAAAGTACATCTTCTCAGGAGGTTTTGTGACATGAATCGCATGGTAAAGGGTTATCTTTACATCATTCTCTCCGCAGTGATCTTCGGCTTCACCCCGCTGGTGGCCAAGATCGCTTATGCCAACGGAATGAATTCCATCAGTCTGGTATTCTTCCGAAACCTTCTGGCCGTTCCTCTGCTGTTCATGATCACCCGCTACCGAAAGGAAAGCCCCAGCGTCAGCGCAAAGGATCTTAAGCAGATCTGCATCCTCTCCCTGTTCTGTTCCTGCCTTACGCCTTTGCTGCTCTTCTCCTCCTATAATTATATTGCCGGCGGCACTGCCACCACCTTCCACTTCATCTACCCCGCCATGACCATCATCGGCGGCATCGTCCTCTTCCGCAAGAAGGCGAATCTGGGGCAGATCCTGTGCGTGGCGCTGTGCACGTTTGGCATCACGCTGTTCTATACTCCCGGTGAGGAGCTCAACCTCTTCGGAAGCGCCCTTGCCCTGCTCTCCGGCGTTACTTACGCCATGTATATTTTGCTGCTGGATCATCTTTCCATCAGCCCCATGTCCCGTTTCAAGCTCTCTATGTACGTCTGCGGTCTTTGCACCCCCGTTCTTCTGGCGGCCGCCCTGCTGACCGACAGTTTCGTGATCCCCGGCAACCTGATCTGTTGGACCATCTGCCTGATGATGGCCATTCTGGTGGGTTGCTGTGCTGGCGTTCTCTTCCAGATGGGCACCCAGCTCATCGGCGGCGAGCGTGCCTCCATTCTCAGCACCTTTGAGCCCATCACCAGCATCGTTGTGGGCCTGATCTTCTATAACGAATCTCTGACCCTGCGCTCCATCTTCGGAACCGTCTGTGTCCTTATCGCCACTATGCTCATCGCCCTTCTCGACGCCAAACATTCCTCCGCCGATAAAATGTAAGCTTGTCAAAACACAGGAAAGGATGATTCTATGAAAGACTCCATCGCCGTATCCAGGATCACAGAGATCGCACCGGAGCTTTGCGCCTTGAGTCAGGATCTTTGGGATCACCCCGAAATTGCTTTTTCCGAGTATTACGCCTCCCAGCGCCTGAAGGACTATCTGGCACAAAACGGATTTTCCATCACCACTCCCGTGCCGGAGCTGCCCACCGCCTTCGTGGCCACATGGGGCAGCGGCAGCCCCCGTATCGGCCTTCTGGCGGAATATGACGCTCTCCCCGGCTTCAGCCAGAAAACCCAGACCACCGAAGATCCTGTCTCCCCCGGTGCCGCCGGACATGCCTGCGGCCACAACCTGATGGGTGCCGCCCACGCAGGCGCCGCCGTTGCCGTCAAGCAGGAGATGGAAGATAGAAATCTTCCCGGCACTGTGATCTATTACGGCTGCCCTGCCGAGGAAGTCCTCACCGGCAAGGTGTTCATGGCCCGCGCCGGTGTCTTTGACGGATTGGACTGCGCCCTCAACTTCCACCCCAACGTGGTCAACGGCATCGATCTCAAGCGCTGCGCCGGTATCAACAACGTAAAATTCAAGTTCCATGGCACCGTTTCCCACGCCGCCGCCCGTCCCTTCGACGGCCGCAGCGCCAGCGATGCCGCAGAGCTGATGAATGTGGGCGCAAACTACCTCCGGGAGCATATTCCCGAGGGTGTCCGTCTCCACTATGTCACCACCAGCGGCGGCCGCGCCCCCAACATCGTGGCCAACTTCGCCGAAACCTGGTATCACATCCGCGCAAGAGACCGCGAGCCGGTGGAGGATGTCTACAAGCGCCTGATCGACGTTGCCAAGGGCGCCGCTTTGATGACCGGCACCCGGGTGGAGGTGGATCTCCAGGGCGGCTGCTATCCCACATTGCAAAACAAGGTCCTGGCAGAGACCGTCCGGGAAGCCATGGAGTCCATCGGCGCCCCCACCTACACCGAAGAGGAAAAGGCCTACGCCGCCGCCCTCAATGCCAGCTGTCCCCAGTCCCCCCGCCGCGCTTATAAGGTGGATCCCTCCATCGCCATTTTCGAGGGCATCAAGGGCCCCTTCAACGAAGGCGGCTTTGCCTACAACGCCAGCGATATCGGCGATGTTTCCCACCTGCTGCCCACCGTCATGTTCGGCACCGTATGCTCCAACTTCCTCAGTGACCTGCACAGCTGGCAGTTCGCCGCCTGCACCGGCCACTCCATCGGTCAAAAGGGCATGCTCTTTGCCGCCAAGGTTCTGGCCGCTGCCGCCGTCAAGCTGATGACGGACCCCCAGCGCCGTCAGGCCGCTTTGGAGGAATGGAAGGAAACCATGGACGGTACCCAGTACCTCTGTCCCATCCCTCCCGAAGTCATGCCTCCGGTGGTCAAGCCTCCGGTGTGATCTATCCCCAAATCAATCACAGGATGGAACAGAGCCATGAAAGCTGCAACTGATTTTTTCTCCCAGGAAGATGACTATCCCGATCTGGATATCGACGGGGCTCTCCATCGCCTCTCCAATGCGATCCAATACAAAACCATCCACTCCAGCGACCCCGCCACCACGGATTTCGCCCCCTTCGAAGCTCTGCAGGCCCATATGCAGCAAAGCTACCCCCATGTGTTTGCTGCCGGGACTTTCGAGCGCATCGGGCATTCCGTTCTGATCACCCTCCCGGGCAGTGACTCTTCTTTGCGTCCCTGTCTCTACATGTCCCATCAGGATGTTGTCCCCGTGGTAGAGGGCACCGAGGCAGACTGGACATATCCCCCCTTCTCCGGCGCAGTGGCCGAGGGGTATATCTGGGGCCGGGGCACGCTGGATATCAAGCAGCAGGTTTTTGCGATTCTCGAAGCCGCCGAGTATCTGCTCTCTCACGGTGCTTCCTTCACCCGCACCGCTTATCTTGCCTTCGGTGACGACGAGGAGACTACCAACGCCGGCGCCCTCGCCATCGCCAACACGCTGAAAGCCCGGGGCATCACGCTGGAGTTTCTTCTGGACGAGGGCAGCGGTAAGCTGGATGACGGCGCAGTCTTCGGCGCTCCCGGTCTGCCCGTCTGCTCCATCGACCTGATGGAAAAGGGCTACGCCGATCTGGAGCTTTCTGTCAAAAGTCCGGGGGGCCATTCCAGCCGTCCCTTCGGCGGGACCTCTCTGGGCCGTCTCGCCCAGTCTATCTCCGCCATTGTGGAGATGCCGCAATCACCGGCACTGAGTCCTCTGGCTCAGGCCATGCTCGCCTCCCTCGCCCCCCACATCACCGAGGAGCCCCTGCGCTCTCTGGTTCAGGATATCCCCGGTAATGCCACTGCCATCGCAGAGCATTGCCTGCACCATCCCCGCCTTTTCCCCTTTGTATCCACCACCATCGCCCCCACGGTGATCCGGGGCAGCAGCTCCGCCTGCAATGTGATGCCTCAGGATATGGAGGCGGTTATCAACTTCCGCATCGCCGAGGGAGACAGCGTTCAGGCGCTGGAAGCACGGTGCCGCAAGGCCGTGACTGACAGCGGCGTTCATCTGCGTTTCCTGCAGGCCAACGATCCCTCTCATACCGCCCGCATGGACGGCTTGGGCTACAGCGCCGTGAAGGAAAGCATGGAGCATTATTATCCCGGTGTCACCTTCTTCCCCTCCATGACTGTGGGTGCCACCGACGCCCACCAGTACGAGGAGATCTGTGATACCTGCATCCGCTGCGCCCCCTTCCTCTCAGACGCTGCGGACGTATCCACCGGTGTCCACGGGACCAACGAGCGCCTCTCCGTCCGCGCCTACGCTCAGGGCATCCGCGTCCTGATCCATCTGATGGAGCAGGTAAATACGCTTGCGCGCTGACCTTCCCTTTCTCCCAACACTTCTTTTCCTTCTTTTCCTCTCCCCTCGAAAGGAACGCCGCTTTGCTGCGGCGTTCCTTTCAGTTTATTCTCTTTGTATAAAATACTACAAACTCTTCACTCCCTCTTTACACCTCCCGCTCTTCACAATCGTCTTTTCCAACAACCTCTCGCTCGCTTTTCTGTTCAAAATCACAATTTTTCTTCATCTTTTCGATTAAAAGTTGACTTTTCCAAACTTTCTTGCGATAATTTTATTGGCAATAAAAAGGTAAATAATACATTTTATCCTGTTTTCCTACTCTTTGCTTTCAACAAGTTTCAAATTACGAAAGGAGCTTTCACATGGGCAAGTACACTGAATTTCTGTATCTGAACGAGGAAGAGATGATCCAGGCCGGCGTTCTGGATTCCGCACGCTGCATTGATGTCGAGGAGGAGATTTTCCGCCTGCTGAGCACCGGTGACTATGTCATGGGCGGTGACAAGCACAACTCCCACGGTATCGCTCTGAAGTTCCCCGCCGAGAGTCCCTTCCCCAACATGCCTCTGGATGGTCCCGACCGCCGCTTCATGGCTATGCCCGCATACGTTGGCGGCCGCTTCAACGTTGCCGGCACCAAGTGGTACGGCTCCAACATCATCAACCCCTCCCGCGGTCTGCCCCGCTCCGTTCTGATGATGGTCCTCAACGATGTTGATACCTGCGAGCCCATCGCTTTCATGGCCGGCAACCTGGTCAGCTCCGTGCGTACCGGCTGCGTCCCCGGCGTTGGTGTCCGCTATCTTGCCCGCAAGGACGCTGAGGTCTGCGTCTGCATCGGCGCCGGCCCCGTCAGCAAGGCCTGCTTCGACGCCATCCGTATCGAGGCCAAGAACCTGAAGGAAGTCGTCATTTATGACCTGTTCAAGGAGAAGGCAGAGGCCTTCGCCAAAGAAGTGGAAGAGAAGTTCGGCCTGAAGGCCTGGGCTGCTGACACTCTGGAAGAGGCCGTCAGAGTGGGCGACATCATCAGCGTTGCCGCTTCTTCTGTCAAGCCCGTCAACATGCAGAACGACTGGCTCAAGCCCGGCTCTCTGATGGTCTTCACCGGCCGCTGCAACGTGGACGAGGAGTACTTCGGCTCCGCCAAGCTGGTTTGGGACAATGCCAAGATGCATGAGGTCTATTATGACGAGCACATGCAGCTGCCCGAGGATAAGCGCTTTATCAACGGCATCGGCGTGCAGGCTTACCGCATGATGTTTGAGGGCAAGCTGCCTCCCATCACCGAGGCCACCAGCCTGGGCGACGTCATCTGCGGCACCCGCGAGGGCCGTACCTCCGACGAGGACCGCATCTGCTTCATCACCAGCGGCATGCCCGTTTGGGACGTTGGCTGGTCCTATGAGATCTACCAGAACGCCAAGAAGATGGGCCTTGGCACCACCCTCAAGCTGTGGGATTCTCCCTATCTGAACTAACCGTTTCACCTCCGAAACGCCCCCCCCTTCTGTGCACAGGCCGATGACTTGCGTCATCGGCCTGTGCCGTCGGCCGCAGGAAGGCATTATTTTAATTTACGGAAAGGATCTATGGCAGTATGAGTGTTGATATTCTGTTTCTGAACGATCAGGAGATGTCCCAGCTGGGTGCCAGCGATATGAAAGCCGTCATCCACGATGTGGAGCGGGCCTATATCCTCACGGAAGAGGGCGATGTCCTCTCCCCCGGCAAATGCGTGATGCGCTGGGGCAGCACCCCGGAAGACGAGAATGTGTATGGCCGCATCAACGCCATGCCCGGCTTCATCGGCGGCGAGTATAACATGGCCGGCATCAAATGGATCGGCTCCGGCCCCATGAACTATAAAAAGGGTCTGCCCCGGGCCAGCGTCACCATTATCCTCAACGATCCCGACACCAAGCTCCCCGTCTGCGTTGCCGACGGCACCGAGGTCAGCGCCAAGCGCACCGGTGCTTCCGGCGGCGTTGCCATGAAGCTCCTCTCCCGCGAGGATGCCAGCGTCATGACCATCTGCGGCGCCGGCGCTCAGGGCCGCACCCAGCTGGAGGCCGCTCTCATCGTGCGCCCCACTCTGAAAAAGATCTATGTCTACGATATCCGGATGGAAAGCTCCCGGCGCTTTGCCGAGGAGGCTCTTGCCAGGTATCCCGGCATCGAGGTCATCCCCGTGGAAACCCCCGAGGCCGCTGTGCGGGAAAGCGATATCATTGTCACCGTGACCCTTGCCAACGACCCCATCATCCATTCGGAATGGCTGAAGAAGGGCTGCCTTTTGATGAACATGGCAGACTTTGAGGTCAGCTATAACTGCGTGAAAAAAGCCGACAAGATCGTGGTGGACAACTGGGAGACCATCAAGCACCGCCTTGTCAGCACCGTGGCTCTCATGGCCCACGAAGGTCTCATCAAGGATGAGGACATCCACGCCCAGCTGGGCCAGATCCTCACCGGAGCAAAAAGCGGCCGTGAAAATGATGATGAGATCATCTATTTCAATGCGGTGGGCACCGGCATTCTGGATCTGGCTGTGGCTACCCGCTGCTATCACGAGGCTGTGAAGACCGGCAGAGGCATCTCCCTTCCCTACTGGGTGTGACACTTCCCTTCACACAAAAAAGCATTCCCCGACTCGCAATGAGCCGGGGAATGCTTTTTCTTATTTATTTCTGTGGGCAAGGCTGCGGGCCAACTGAGCAAGGAACCCATCCTTATCATAGGGCTCCACCGCAGCAATAGCCTTGGCGGTCAGCGCCTCCACCTTTTCCTCACACCCTGCAAGGCCCAGAAGGTCCACGTAGGTGACCTTTCCCTCCTCCTTGTCAGAGCCGATGGGCTTGCCGAAGGTAGCCTCATCACCGCACACATCCAGCATATCATCCCGGATCTGGAAGGCAAGGCCAAGGGCAAGGGCGTATTCCCTCGCCGCGGCGCGGAAATCATCGCTCCCTCCGGCTGCCGCCACGCCCAGCATACAGCTGCCCGCGATCATGGCGCCTGTCTTGAGGGCATGTACCCGCTGCAGCTCCGCCTCAGACTTCGGGGCATGGAGGGTATCCAGCACCTGTCCTGCCACCATGCCGTCAGCGCCGGCAGCCTCGGCGAGGATCAATGCGCAGTCCGCCCGCTCCCTGACACCAACACCGGGAGCGGTGAGGATCAGGCGGAAGGCCTCGCTCTGCAGCGCGTCTCCTGCCAGCACCGCCAGCGTTTCGCCGTAGACCTTATGGTTGGTGGGCTTTCCCCGGCGCAGGTCGTA
>JAFQRI010000129.1 GCA_017410185.1 Oscillibacter sp.
CCGTGTGGGGCTATGGCTACAAATGGGGATTCTGACGAAGAAAACGGCCTGGGAGAAGGCCTACCGCGCCGTCTGGCGCCGGGAAGAGCGCTTTTTGCGCCACTATGAGAAAAAGCAGCCCACAAAGCTGGAACAAAAAATTGGAGAGATCGCCCCTGAGAAGATCATGGATCTCCTCCACGGCGCTTTTATCAAAGCCTTTGGGGTGATTTTTGAGAAGGGGACAGGCCCGATTCTGAAGGCCGCGGGGGTGGAGAAGCGCCGCATGACTTATGAGCGCAATGCCTTTGCCGCCGACCAGCAGGAAGACCGGAAGACGCTGAAGGCCTTCTCCAAAGCTGCGGGAAAGGCCGGCACAGGCAATGTGCTCCTCTCCGGTGCGGCGGGCATCAGCATGGGCGCCTTTGGCGTGATGCTGCCGGATATTCCCCTCTTTACCGCTATGCTCCTTAAAACCGTGTATGAAACGGCGGAGAGCTATGGCTACCGGGCAGAGGACGAGCAGATCTTCGCCCTGCGCCTGATCAGTACAGCCCTTACCGACGGTCCCCGTCTGCGCCGGAAAAACGACTGGCTGGACGGGTATATCCGGGAGGGAAAGTGGCCTGACACACCGGTTCTGAAAACGGAAATGGACGCGGCGGCAAAAACCCTGAGCAAAGCTGTGTTTTACGCCAAAGCGGTGCAGAATGTGCCGGTGGTGGGTGCCGTGGGCGGCGCGGGAGACGCAGTGGTCATCAGCCGCGTGCAGAAATACGCCGCCATCAAGTATCAAAAACGTTTTTTGATCCAGCGGAAGCTGTCCAAATAAACGGAGATCACACCGGGAAAGGAGGGACGCCGTGAAAAAGCAAAATATCCGCCGCAGCGCTCTGCGGCTGCAGGGTCTGCGCAAGCGCTGGCTGGTGAACACCATTATGCCGGTGTTTCTGCTGCTGACACTGCTGGTGGCCCTCTTCTCTGTGGGCGTGTCCAACTACTATTACGGCTCTCTCCAAAAAGGTCTGGAGACCCGGGTAGAGGTGCTGTGCAACTCCTTCCATGAGTATTTCATGGGCAGCGGTTACAGCAGCTATTACCAGAAGGCTGTGCAGGCTGCCCAGAATTTTGAGGATCGTGACATCATCGAGCTGCAGTTCATCTCTGCCGGCGGTCATATCGAGGTATCCTCTTCCGGTCTCACTGCCGGTACTACCCCCGGCACCTCGGACATTTCTCAGGTGCTGATGGGGAATGAAAAGGGCTCCTTTATGGGCACCGATCCCGAAACGGGAGAACAGATCATGGCTGCTTCCCGGGCACTGCGCTCCGGCGGACGGGTGGTGGGCATCATGCGCTGCGTTACCTCCATGCGCCTTGTGAACCAGCAGGTGATGCTGGCAGTGCTGGTCATCATCCTCATCGCACTGCTGTGCCTTTCCATGGTGCTTATTTCCAACCTTGTGTTTATCAATGACGTGGTGGAGCCCGTCGCCGTGGTGACGGACGCTGCCAAACGAATTTCCCACGGAAGCTACGGTTTCCGGGTGGAAAATACCTATACCGATGAGCTGGGTGAACTGGTGGACAACATCAACGATATGTCCATGAAGATCAGCCAGAACGAAAAAATGAAGACGGAATTCATTTCTTCCGTCTCTCATGAGCTGCGCACCCCCCTCACCGCCATCACCGGCTGGGGCGAGACGCTGCTGGAAGACCCTGTCTCCGACCCCGTCCAGACCCGCAGGGGCATGCGCATCATCCTCAACGAGACCCGGCGTCTTTCCACCATGGTGGAAGAACTGCTGGACTTCTCCAAAATGGAGGACGGCCGGTTCACCCTTGGCATTGAAGAGGTGGATCTGCAGGCGGAGTTTGAGGACGCCATCTTCACCTATATGGAGCTTTTCAAGCAGGAGGGCATTGAGCTGACCTACGAGGATCTGGGAGAAGAGCTGCTGCCGCCTATCTCCGGCGATCCGGAGCGGCTCAAGCAGGTGTTCTGTAACCTCCTGGACAATGCCGCAAAGCACGGCGGCGCCGGAAAACACATCCACGCCTCCATCACCCGGGAGGGAGCCGAGCAGGTCATCCGCATCCGGGACTACGGCCCCGGCATTCCCGAAGAGGAGCTGCCCTATGTGAAGCAGAAATTCTACAAGGGCTCTTCCAAGGCCCGCGGCAGCGGCATCGGCCTTGCGGTGTGCGATGAGATCATCAGCCTCCACGGCGGTGAGCTGATCGTTGGCAACGCCGAGGGCGGCGGCGCCGTGGTAACGGTGCGACTGCCGGAGGAACAGTAAAAAACAGTCCCAAAAATCACCCAGAAAACTTCGAACAAATGTTTGATTTTGTTCGTGACATATGATACAATAGCAGTAACGAAAGGAAAAACTATGGCAAGCAACGAAAATAAATCCTGCGCCTTCCGCACCAGCATCGGCGGACAGGCGCTCATCGAAGGCATCATGATGCGGGGGCCTGAAAAGCAGGCCATTGTCGTCCGCGACCAGGAGGGAAACCTGGTGGAAAAGGTGGAGGATCTGAAGTTTATCAAGGATCGCTATCCCATCCTCGGCGTGCCCCTGATCCGCGGCACGGTGAATTTCCTTGCATCCATGGTCAGCGGCGTGAAGGCGCTGATGTATTCCGCTGAGTTTTATCCTGAGGATGAGAGCATGCAGCCCAGCAAGTTTGACCTGTGGCTGGAAAAGCACATCAGCGACAAAAAGCTGGAGTCTCTGGTCATCACCCTCGCTGTGGTGCTGGGTGTGGGTCTTTCCGTATTCCTCTTTATGATCCTGCCCACCTTCCTCACCGGCGGCATTCTGCATTTCTTCCCCGGTTTCCCCAATTGGGGACGGAATCTGGTGGAAGGCCTGCTCAAGGTCTGCATCTTTATTTTGTATCTTGCAGTCTGCTCCCGTCAGAGTGATATCTACCGTGTGTTCCAGTATCACGGGGCGGAGCACAAGACCATTTTCTGCTATGAGGCGGGCCTGCCCCTGACGGTGGAAAATGTGCGCTCTCAGCCCAAGCATCATCCCCGCTGCGGCACCAGCTTTCTTTTTGTGGTGATTTTTGTGTCCATCATCGTTTCCAGCATCGTTTTTGGCATCTGGCCCATGAGCAATGCTTTCATGCGCACCGGCGTGCATCTTTTGCTGCTGCCTCTGGTGGTGGGCATCACCTATGAGTTCAACCGCTGGGTGGGACGCCACGTGCAGGAGGGGGGCATCGCAAAGCTCCTCACTGCCCCCGGTCTGTGGCTGCAG
>JAFQRI010000130.1 GCA_017410185.1 Oscillibacter sp.
GTTTACGAGGACCTCCTCTTCCGTTTAGCGGCACGGGATGAGCTGGGAGATGTGGTGCAGATCAAAGAGCCCTACGCCTGGGTCGAGAGCGGCCTCATCGCTCCCCTGCCCCAGTCCCTGAGCACACAAGTGAGCACCACATGCACCGTGGATGGAGAGACCTACGGCGTGTGTGCCTTGGGCACCACCACCGGCATCGTTTATAATAAAGGGATCTTTGATCGCTTTTCTCTGACGATTCCCACCACTTATGAGGAGTTCTTGTCTCTGTGCGCCACGCTGAAAGAAAACGGCGTCACCCCTCTGGGCGTAGGCGGTAAGGATCTATGGCACTTTGAATACTGGCTCAACCACTTCCTCCGCGCCGACATTCTCAGTACAGAGCCGGACTTTCTCGCTCAGTGCTCTTCCGGCGAACGTGACTGGAACGATCCCCTCATCACCACCATGCTGACCCATTTAAACGACCTCTTCCGCCTTGACTATGTAGATGGCGGCTGGCCCTCTACCCCCGACGGTTCTATGGCCCATCTGCTGGCGGAGGAACAGGTGGCGATGGTCTTTTCCGGCCCATGGCTGGCTACAGACGCCCGTGCGCTGGAGAGCACGCTGGATCTGGGCTGGTTTTATGTGCCCAACACCGCAGGCAGCGTGATCGCCGGCGACAGCCTCGACGTATTCTGGACGGTGACGGCAGGCTGTGCCGAGGATCCCGAGCGTTACGACGCCGCTACGAAATTTCTGGAATTTTTCTACTCCGACGGTCTTTATGAAGAGACCTATACCGCCATGGCAGGGTTCTCCACCCTTACTGACCGCAGCCGCGACCAAAACAGCGCCGACACCGTGCTGCTGGAGGTCAACCGCGCCCACGAAGCTGCCCAACAGCGGATTCGCGGCTATGTAGGCGACGAGAACACGCCGCCGGGCTTTGAAAAGCAGCTGCTGACCCTCCTGTCACGGATGTGTGCAGGGGAACTGAGTGTCGCCCAAGCCCAAGAGCTGAGCGCAGCGTACTGGGAGACCTGTCTTAAGCAGGAGGTGTCCTATGGCCCGTAAACTGCCAAGACCGCAGTCCACCTTCCAGAAACTGGCGCTGGCCTTTTTGGGAATCGGTGTACTGCCCCTCATCTGCGTGTGCCTGATTTTCATGCGCAGCTACGAATCCGTGGCCAATCGCACCATTGAGAGCAATATGCAGGAGGCGACCTACTTTGCCCACAGCAAAGTCTACAGTCTGACAGAAAGTCTTGATACCTCCATGAACGCCCTCTATGACTTCGCCCCGGGGTCTTACCATGCACTGTGGGAACTGTTGGAGGACGAAACGCTGAGCGCCAGCGAGAAGCAAAACTATGTCGGCACGATGCTGGAGCGACTGGTGCAGACCGATCCCTCCGTGTCTGCCGCCCACTTTGTCTGCCCCGACGGAACGACCTACAGCCGCTTTTACAGCCAGCAAAAATCCTTGCGTACCACCCCCACCCAGCGCCACCGCTTCCCTGCCGAGGCAGATCTGCGCCAGCTGTGCATCCTGCCCTCGGCCAACGAAGGAGAGTGGTGCAGCGGCTCTTCCGATCAGGTGCTGACCCTGAGCCGCAACTACATGGACACCCGCTCCCTCCACAGTGTGGATAGCTCCGTGCTGGGCACACTGTATATCGATTTACGCACAGAAACACTGGACGAACTCCTCTCCTCCCTGCAATTGGGCGAAACAGGCAACGTGCTGTTGGTAGACCATCGCTCAGGACAGGTACTTTATCAGCTCTATGATGACAATATGCCGCCGGCAGAGGCCCTTACAACTGAAGGCGATCATTTCAGCGATGACGACCATACAGTGTACGCTGCACCCTTAGGAAGCACCGCGTATTCCTTGATCCTCTCCTTTGACCGCAACGAGCTCTACAGCGTCCACACCGCCAACCACACCTATCTTGTGCTGCTGCTGTTCTTTGCCGTGGCGCTGATCCTGACGACAGCCCTTCTCTTCAGCGGACGCATCAGCACACCTGCACGGCAACTGAAGCGCGCCATGGAGCAGGTACAGGGCGGCGACCTCACCACCCGCGTGGATATCCGCAGCGGCGATGAGATGGAATATCTGGGCGAGGGCTTCAACCGCATGGTGGAAGACCTGCGCAACACCGTGGAAGAGGTATACATGGCGCAGATCCTGCAGCGGGATGCGGCACTGAACGCACTGAAAATGCAGATCCAGCCCCATTACCTCTATAACACGCTGGATATGATCCGCATGAGCGCATTGGACAGCGGCGATCAGCAGACGGCGCGGCTTATTGAAAGCCTCTCCCGTCAGATGCGCCACATGATGGGCACCCACCGTGACCGCGTTACCCTGCGGCAGGAACTGGACATCCTGCAGGAGTATGGCTATTTGATGAGCATCCGCTCCGAAGGCCACATTCAGCTGCGCATTGAGGTGGCAGACAGTGATCTGGATCTGTACGTGCCCAAGCTCCTGCTGCAGCCCTTCGTGGAAAACGCCGTCAAACACGGTCTGAAAAGCAAGGTCGGCGGCGGCACCATTCTTGTAGAGACGGTTCGCCTGCCGGAGTATCTGCAGATCATGATCTTCAATGATGGCTTTCCCATCGACGCCCAACGTCTTGCCCACATCCGCCATTTCTTAGAGACGGCACCTGTCGGAGCGCAGGATGAACAGGGCATCGTCAGCGTTGGCATGAAGAACACCTACGACCGCATCAAGATCAACTGCGGCAGCGAATACGGCTTTACTTTGGACAGCGATGAGAATATAGGCGTAGTGGTGACCATTCGCCTGCCCATTTGGAGAGAGGAGGATGCCAATGTGGAAGGTACTTCTGGCCGATGATGAAAATTTGATCGTCAAAGGTCTGCGCCGCTTGATCGACTGGTCTGCACTGGATATTGAAATCGTAGGCGAGGCCATGGATGGCCATCAGGCAGAACAGCTGATCCTGCAGACCCATCCCGATCTGGTGATCTCCGATATCCGTATGCCCGGCCTTACGGGATTGGAGCTTTTATCCCGCCACAAAGGTGGGCCTCAAGCACCGAAATTCATCTTTGTCAGTGGTTACGAGGAATTCGAGTACGTCCGTCAAGCCCTCTCCGGCGGTGCGGTGGACTATCTTCTCAAGCCCGTGTCTGCCGAGGAACTGGAAAAAGCCGTGCGCAAAGCTCTCGGCTTAATGGCAGACAGCTCTACTGCCGCCCTCTTCCGCCACTCTCCCCTGCCCATTCAGGACTTTTTCACCCAGCTGACGGCAGATCACGCCTTCATCAGCACCGATCTCTACCAAAATTTCACCTCTCTGCTGGGCGGAAAGGATGCCCCGGTCTTTGCCGGCTTGTGTTTTGGTCTTACGCAGGATGCCGAGCAGCAGCTGGAGCAGCTGCCCTATGAGCGCAGGCTTTTGCAATCCTTTGTTGCCTTCAATACAGTGCGTGATGATCTGGAGCACAACGGCTATGGCTGCTTTTTGCGAAAAGAAGAAGGCCGCGCCTGTATGATGGGCATTTTCTCCCCCGGAGAAGATCCCGACGCCCTGCTGCACGAGGCCATTGTACGCACAAGGGAAAAGACCGGTTATTCCCTGCGTGTAGGTGTAGGCCGCCTTTGCCGCAGTGCCGAGGATCTGATGCACACCTACGAGGATTCCTTGCGCGCCTTTGACCTGTATTATTACGACCAACGCGAGATCCTCCACTGGGACGGCACACCTCACCAAAGCCACCTCAGCAACGAGGACTTTGATGCCGCGGTAACTCAGGTCTTTGAGAGCATCGTGGCAAAAAGCGACACCGTGGAGCAGGATGTGGAGCGGGTGCTGGACATTATTGGCGACCTCCACTACAACAACCGCATGGCCACCTATAATCGCGTCATGGTCTTTACCGGTGATCTGTGCCAGCGGCTCTACGCCAACCGCCTGCTGCCCGGCAGCTTTTCCGAGCGACAGGATGCCCTGCAGCAGCATCTGCAGAGCAGCCGCACCTTCGGCGAACTGCGGCAGAAACTGCTGGAATACTATCGTGAGCTTCTGCCGGTTGTCTATGCCGCAGCCAGCCAGCGGGGTACAGCCGAGATCGTACGGGTACAAAAATATATTCAGGATCACTACGCCGAAGATATCTCCCTGAAAACGCTGGCAGAAGTAGCCTGCGTCAGCCCCCATTATTTCAGCGCTTATTTCAAGTCCGAAACGGGGCAGAATTACAAAGCCTATCTCACCCGCATCCGCATGGAGCAGGCGCTGCATCTGGTGCTGGACACCGATTTGAAGACCTATGAGATCGCCAAGGCTGTGGGTTACAACAATGTCCGCCGCTTTGTAGAGGCCTTCCGCACCGCCTACCAGCTCAGCCCTATGGACTACCGTAAGCTCCATAAAA
>JAFQRI010000131.1 GCA_017410185.1 Oscillibacter sp.
CAGCACTTGGTGGCGGGCACGAACTCGCAGCCGAACTTCTCAGCGTAGGGCTGGCAATGCATGGGATCGGCAGCGCGCATCTCCAGAATGTAGTTGAGCTTCTCGTCGGTGTTGATGCCGTCGGGATCATGGACATAGCCGTCGGGGCCGGCCATGTAGGTGACCTTGGCGCCCAGCTCGGCAGCCTTCTTCATGACGCCCCAAGCAACGTTGCCGTAGCCGGAGATAGCCAGACGCTTGCCATCGATGGTCTCACCCTCGTGCTTGAGGACCTCGCACAGATAGTAGACAGCACCGTAGCCGGTAGCCTCGGGACGGATCTTGGAACCACCGAAGGACATGCCCTTACCGGTGATGACGCCATTCTTGAAGGCGCCGACCAGACGGCGATACTGACCGTACAGGTAGCCGACCTCGCGAGCACCAACGCCCATGTCGCCAGCGGGAACGTCAACATCGGGACCAATGTGACGATACAGCTCGGTCATGAAGGCCTGGCAGAAACGCATGACCTCAGCGTCGGACTTGCCGGCGGGGTTGAAGTCAGAGCCGCCCTTGGCGCCGCCGATGGGCAGGGTGGTCAGAGCATCCTTGAAGGTCTGCTCGAAGCCCAGGAACTTGATCATGGACAGAGTGACGTTGGGCTGGAAGCGCAGGCCGCCCTTGTAGGGGCCGATAGCACCGTTGTACTGGACGCGGTAGCCGCGGTTGACATGCCAGGAACCATCATCGGCCATCCAGGTGACGCGGAACTCGATGACGCGCTCAGGCTCGACCATACGCTCCAGCAGAGCAACCTGCTCATACTCGGGGTGGGCATCGATGACGGGAGCCAGAGAGCTCAGGACCTCTTCGACGGTCTGCAGGAACTCGGGCTCGGTAGCATTCTTAGCCTTGGTCTCGGCCAGGACGCGCTCAATGTACTTGTTCATTGGACATTTCCTCCTAATATAAATTGGTTAAAATGAACTTAGGAACAGGGGTTTACCCGCTATCAGCATAGCACAAACAAACAAAAGAAACAAGGGGTAAATTTGAAAATCGTGGAATTCCATATGGATGGGTTTGACGAAAAAATTTCATAATGAATAATGCGGGGAAAAGACTTGCAGGATATCATGCAAAAACAAGGCAAGAAACAGCAATATCCGGGAAGCCTTGGGGAATGTGCGGGGAAGAAGTGCGGAAAAGCAGAATGACGCGGCATTTCGATGAAAGCTGTAATGCATGAATGGGGCATGGATTATGCAAAAGTGGCGGAAAACTTGCAGAAAAGAAAAATGAAAAACATTTTTAATTACCATGATTTTCCAGTTTTCGAAGACTGTGCTCAGATTTTTGTGCAATTTGCCCCTCAATACCGGCGCACCACAGCGGCGACCTTGCCGAGGATCTGGGCGTAGGTGCCGTCGATGGGGGAATAGTCCTCATTTTCCGGCAGGAGCCAGATATGCCCATTCTGGCGGGAGTAACGTTTGACGGTGGCCTCATCATCGATCATGGCCACCACGATCTCGCCATTGTGTACGCTTTGCTGGCGGTGGACCACCACCAGATCGCCGGGCAGGATGCCGGCGTTCAGCATGGATTCGCCCCGGACACGGAGGGCGAAATATTCGTTCTGCCGGCCGCCAGTGTCAAAGGTCAGGTAATCTTCGATGCATTCCTCCGCCAGAATAGGGCTGCCGGCGGCCACATTGCCCACGATGGGGACCTGATCCTCCGGAATGGGGGGCTCAGCCAGGGTGATGGCGCGCCCTTTGCCGCTGCCCTTGACGATCACACCCAACTCTTCCAGATGCTTGAGATGGAAGTGGACAGTAGAGGGGGATTTGAGACCGACGGCTTCGCCGATCTCGCGAACAGAAGGGGGATAGCCCTGATCCCGGATGCACCGGGCGATATATTCATAGATCCTTTGCTGCATATGGGAAAGCTCTGCCATAAGCACCTCCAGTTTTTCCTGTCAGAGTTTACAAAAGTACTATAACACAAATCATGGCAAAGTGCAAACATTTGTTCTATTTTTCGGAGGATTTTTTACATGGATTTTCTATTCTTTTTTGGAAATTCCTCTTGAAAAGGGGAGGGAACTATGCTAAGATATGGGTCTGTAAAATGAAATCTCATGTCTATGAGTGAATTTTGGAGGTTTTCCCATGGTTACGTTCATCACTGTTCTGCAGCTGCTCTGCGGTCTGGCTATCATCGGCGCCGTTCTGTTCCAGTCCGGCAAGAGCGCCGGCCTCTCCGGCACCATCGGCGGCGTTGCCGATTCCTTCCTGGCCAAGAACAAGGCCAAGTCTCTGGACGCCAAGCTGGCCCGCGCCACCAAGTGGCTGGGTGCTGCTTTCCTGATCCTGACTCTGGTTCTGCTGGTTCTGGGCTAAGCGTGAGAAAGCAAAAAATGCACTTCCGGAAGGAAGTGCATTTTTTATTATCCTCCGCAGCGGTACATTACTCCATTTTCCGGAATGATACCGGACAGGCGCAGCAGCTCCTCTACCGTAACGAACCGGTAGTCCTCCGCGTGAAGACGGTCTATGATCTCCAGTGCGGCCTCCACGGAGGAGGGGTAGATGTCATGGAGCAGGATGATGCTGCCGTTTTTCACCTGCTCCAGCACGGAGGATACGATAGCATCCTTATTCCTGCTTTCCCAGTCCCGGGGATCCACAGACCATTTGATCAGCGGCACCTGCACCAGATGCTCTGTGTGTTGAGGCAAAAGACCATAGGGAAGGCGCAGCCAGTAATCGCTGCCGCCGAGGATGGAACGGATGGCTTCTTCCGTGCGGGAGATCTCCTGTTCCACCACATCTGCCGCTGCTTCTTCCAGCCGCATGTGGCTCCAGGTGTGATTTCCCACCTGATGCCCTTCGGCCGCCATGCGGGCGACCAACTCCTCATTTCCGGCGATCTCCTCTCCCACCAGAAAAAATGTGGCTGCTGCGCCCTGCTCTTTCAGACCGTCCAGAAGCTGTGCGGTGGTGGAAGAGCGGGGGCCGTCATCAAAGGTGAGGGCCACATATTTGATCTCTTCTGACAAAATGGCGCTGCCGTCCGCCTCCACGGCGCTGCCTGCGCAGCCTGTCAGCAGCAAAGCATGCACAGCCGGCATCATGTATCGTTTTTTCATTTCCGCTTGTCCCCTTTTGATATTCGGGAGTAGTGTGTGCGGAAATCGGCGAAATAACCAGCCGCCCGCCTTCAGCATAGCGAAGTGATCCGCCCCCGTCAAGGTAGACTGGGGAAATAAACAAAAAATAGTTCTACAATCTCACCGTTACCAAACTGGTAGCGGTGAGATTCCTTATGCAGCAAACATTGCCTTGTATTTTTGGATGCGTTTGTTTTCTGGAATGGGGTAGAGCGCGGGCTTGTCTGAGCTTAATGCAGCCATACGCACTTCCATCGGAGTTTGGTTGTCAAATCGCGCCTGGAAACGCTCATTGTTGTAGAAGTGGATGTATTTTTCAATGGCGGACCGCAGAGACTTCTCGTCCTTGAA
>JAFQRI010000132.1 GCA_017410185.1 Oscillibacter sp.
CTTGCACCTGTGATTTTAGCACCAAGGTAAAAAATGTCAACCCTGAAAGAAAACGGAGATGCCCGCAGGCACCTCCGTTTTGCTTATTCCGTATACTTGTTTTCTTCTTTGTCTTCTTCAGTAATAAACTTGACGATCACCCGGTCCCGGCGGGCGTAATTGTAGTTTCGTTCCAGGGTGGAGGAGATCAGCTCATTGGTCTCTTTATCGTACTTGTTCTTGTAGGTGACCACATGATAGCCGGTGTAGGGGCTGGTGATCTCCTGGCCGTCCATGTAGCCCTTGGGGTTGTTCTCGGGATCGATCTCCTCATACTTGGTCTCGTAGGGAGTGGAGCCCATGACGGCATAGGTCATCTTTACATAGTAGTCCTTTTCGTCGGTGCCGTAGATGCGCATGGTCATTTTGCCTTCCCGGCGGTAAGCTTCCAAACGAATGGGCCAGTTGGTGTTGTTGACGAAGCAGAAGTCGGAGGTTCCCCAGTTGACCATGGCATCCAGGCCGGGCTCCACATAGGAGGAGATGTAGCCATGGGGAGAAACAACCGTGATCTTCAGATCGGCCTGCAGCACGCAGTTATAGAGGGTGGTGGAGCCCTGGCAGATGCCGCCGCCGTAGGTGTCTACGGTCTCGCCGCCCACATAGGAGGCTGCGGGCTTCCAGCCATTGGCCGCGGTGCGCTCTCCCAAAGTTTCGTTGTAGGAGAAGCTTTCGCCGGGCAGCAGGATGATGCCATCGATCTTTTCGCAGGCAAGCCGCAGGTTGGTGTTGCGGTTGTCATCATCCCAGCCGCTGTAGGGGGTGCTGCACTCGCCGAGAATGTCCTGGTACAGGGTGGCCAAAATGTCAGCCTTGGTGACCTCGGGGCTCACTTTGGCAAAGGGAATGCGCAGGGTGTCGCCATATTTGGCGCCGGCCAAAAGCTGAGCCGCCCGCTGGATATCCACGCTGTAGCCGTAAGTTTCGGGCGTGATGGCAAAGGTCTTCTCGTCCATCACCGCATCCACAGCGGGAGTCAGATACTTTTCATACAGGCTGTCGGCGGTGGGCATTTCCGGCGGGATCACGGAGCACACAGCCTCCACGGCAAATGTGCCGTCGCTGTAGCCCTTCAGAATGGTATCCCGCAGAGCCGTGAGATCCAGCCCCATTTCGGGTGTGCCAAGGGTCAGCACCAGGGTCTGGCCCTCTGCTTCCTCTCCGCTTTCCAAGGAAGGCCTGGTGCCTTCCACGGCTTCGGTGGTGGGCTTTAAGGAAGCGTTAAACTGTTGGCCCAGCTGGGTGACCACCTTCTCAAAGCCATCGCCGGTGAAGCTGATGTAGGGCCGCATATCAAAGCTTCCTGTGCAGTGATAGGCGGCGTTGATAGCCTTGTTCACATCGATTTGAACGCCGGAATCCTCGGCGCTTAAGGAAACCGTGGTGTCCAAAACCGTGACCTGCATGGTCTGTGAGGCATAGACCTCATCTGCCATTTGCTGCAGACGCGCTTTGGCTTCCTTCTTTGTCAGGCCGTTCATGGAAATGCCCGCCACGGTCACATCCTTCATTACAAGCCAGTTGTCACTGAACAGCAGCCAAACTGCGCTGCCAACAATGGCAGCCAGCAGGATGCTGAGCAAAACGATCATCAGCTTGGAGTGAGGCTTTTTGGGGGCGGGCTTCTGCCCGACCATACTGGTAAAAGCGGTGTCCAGTTCCTGGACTTCATCCACCTTGGCTTTTTTCTTCCTGGCCATGGCAGTACCTCCTTTTTTTCTTCATTGTATCATATCCTGCGCAGTTTTCAAGAGGGTTCCCCACAGTGGCTTGCGTAATGGGAAATGAGCACCTTGCTCTGCCGCAGGCTGTCCACGCCGGATGCCAGCCGCAGACGCATAGTGGGCTCCTTGGCGGATGCGATGAGCTGAATGCGGTTCTTGTATTCGGGCTCCGCGCACAGGGCACTGAAGGCCTCGAAATTCAGATCGGACAGGGTGAATTGCACCTCGCCGGCTTTCTGCCGGATGTCCTTGATACCCACCTTGCGGGCGTTGGCACGAAGCAGTGCCACATCTATGAGATTCAGCACGCCCTTGGGAGGGTCGCCGTATCGGTCGATGATCTCGTCCAAAAGATCGTCCGCATCCTCCTGGCTGCGGATGGCTGCCATCCTGCGGTACAGGTCCATCCGTTCCTCGCCCCGGGAAACATATTCCTTGTCCACATTGGCGGTGATATTCAGATCGGCAGTGCACTCCGGCTCCTTGGGCTTCTCGCCCCGTTCCTCCAAAACCGCTTCGTCCAGCAGCTTCAGGTACATATCGTAGCCCACAGACATCATATGGCCCGATTGCTCGGCGCCCAGCAGATTGCCGGCACCGCGGATCTCCAGATCCCGCATGGCGATCTTGAAGCCGGAGCCGAATTCCGCAAAATCCCGGATGGCGGAAAGCCGCTTGTCTGCCACCTCCGTCAGCGCCTTGTCGGGCCGGTAGGTGAAATAGGCATAGGCATGGCGGGTGGAACGGCCCACACGGCCTCGCAGCTGATGCAGCTGAGAAAGACCGAAGCGGTCGGCGTTCTCGATGATCAGGGTGTTAGCGTTGGGAATATCCAGGCCGGTCTCAATGATGGTGGTGCATACCAGCACCTGGATCTCGCCGTCGGCCATGGCGTGCATCACATCGCCCAGGGCTTCTTCGCCCATTTTTCCGTGGGCTACAGCCACAGAAAGGCCTGGGATCCGGCGCTTCAAAGCGGACGCGCACTGGTCAATGGTCTCTACACGGTTGTGCAGATAGTACACCTGGCC
>JAFQRI010000013.1 GCA_017410185.1 Oscillibacter sp.
ACGATGGCAGGCAGGTCCTTCAGGTCAGGAGGACATACCCAGTCCAGAGTGATGTTGGAGAACGGTGCCTGGGTGCCCCAGCGGGAAGGAGTGTTCACGCCGTAGATGAAGGACTGCACGCACTGCTTGACTTCCTTCTGGCTGAGGTTATCCACCTTGACGAAGGGCGCAAGATAAGTGTCGAAGGAGGAGAAGGCCTGTGCGCCTGCCCACTCGTTCTGCATAATGCCAAGGAAATTCACCATCTGGTTGCAGAGAGTGGAGAGGTGGCTTGCGGGAGCGGAGGTGATCTTGCCGGGCACGCCGCCAAGGCCCTCCTGAATGAGCTGCTTGAGGCTCCAGCCGGCGCAGTAGCCGGTGAGCATGGACAGGTCATGGAGGTGGATGGCCGCGCTGCGGTGAGCCTCCGCGATCTCCTTATCATAGATCTCGCTGAGCCAGTAGTTGGCGGTGATGGCGCCGGAGTTGGAGAGGATGAGACCGCCCACAGAGTAAGTGACGGTGGAGTTCTCCTTCACACGCCAGTCATTGATCTTGAGGTAGTTGTCCACCAGATCCTTATAGTTGAGCAGAGCGGTGCCGACGTTGCGCACCTTCTCGCGCTGCTTACGATACAGGATGTATGCCTTGGCAACGTCGGCATAGCCGGCGTCGGACAGAACGCGCTCGGCGCTGTCCTGAATGTCTTCAACGGTGATGACACCGTCTTTGATCTTGGACTCAAAATCTGCCGTGACCTGCAGCGCAAGCAGGCTGATGACGCTGGGATGATACTTCCGACCCTGTGCGTCGAAAGCCTTGATCATGGCGTCGCTGATCTTGGAGATCTCAAAATCAACGCTGCTGCCATCTCTTTTCAATACGCGATACATAATCCTCTATCCCCTTTTCTCTCTGTAATATCTATAAAATATTTATGTCAAATAACTTTTCGCGACACTGCACCCATTATATTACAGGAGCAGTGTCGCGTCAATATCTTGGGATATTAAATTTTAATATACACAATATATGGGCGATATTTATTGTCCCCGCACAGTAATATCCTCTACATAGGGTGCAAGGGCATCCACATAATGCGCAAGACCTTCCCCATCCGGCGCGCTGAGCCCGGCAAAGATCACGGTATCACGATCCACAAAGGGCTGCAGAAAGAACCGGCGGGCCTTTCTCTCCGGCGAAAGCCGCAGCAGCCACTGTCCAATGGCGTCAAAATCCTCCTCCGTATGGAGCTGCGCCACCACGGTGGTGCGGAACTCATAATCCACCGCACCTTGCAGCAAGAACTTCACGCTCTCTTCAATGGCCCGCAGATCCACTGCCGATCCGGCAGCCTCCTCATAGCGGGCGGGAGAGCTCTTGATGTCCATGGCCACATAGTCCACCAGCTTTTTCTCCACTGCGGAGCGAAGCACCTCCGGCCGGGTGCCGTTGGTGTCCAGCTTCACGTGATAGCCCATGGCCTTGATTTTCTGCAGCAGCTCCTCCAGCCGGGGCTGGAGCGTTGGCTCGCCGCCGCTGACACACACCGCGTCCAGAAGGCCCTTTCGTTTTTGCAGCCATTTCAAAAGCGCTTCCTCCGTCATGACCGCCTCGATCCCGCCGGCAAGGAGCTCACTGTTGTGGCAGTAAGGGCAGCGGAAATTGCAGCCCCCCAGAAACACAGTGCAGGCCACCCTGCCCGGATAGTCCAGCAGTGTCATTTTCTGAATCCCCGCGATGTTCATCTCTTCCGCCTCCCGTTCAAGCTATCTTCAGTGTACCCTTTTTCCGCCCCGTACACAAGCACATTCCTTAGAAAAAATTCCCCGGCGGGCATTACCCACCGGGGCGGGATGATCAGAAGTCTTCTTCCTCGATCACAGCAGCTTTGATCAGATTGGTGGAGCCGCTTCTTCCAAGAGGAATACCGGCAGTGATGACCACAGTATCCCCGCTCTTTACCAGCCCCTCCTTTGCCGCCACTTCCGTGGCCAGAGAGAAGATGCGGTCCGTGGAATTGACCTCCCCGGTGAGGAAGGGGATCACGCCCCAGCAAATGGAAAGCTGGCGGCGCACCTTCTCCCGGGTGGTGAGAGCCGCCACGGCACACTCGGGGCGGAAGCGGGAGATCATTCGGGCGGTATGCCCGGAATCGGTAGCCGCCACAATAGCCTTTGCGGAGAGATCCCTGGCTGTGAGGCAGCAGGTATGGGTGATGGCGTCGTTGATATTGGAGGCGGAAACCATCTCCCGGCGCATGAAGCGGTTCCAGTAGCGGATGGACTGCTCCGCCTCGGTGACGATGCCCACCATAGCACCGAGGGCCTCCACAGGATATTTGCCGCCGGCCGTTTCGCCGGAGAGCATTACGCAGCTGGTACCGTCAAACACGGCGTTTGCAACATCGCTGACCTCAGCCCGGGTAGGACGGGGATTGCGCATCATGGAATCCAGCATCTGGGTGGCGGTGATGACGGGTTTGCCTGCCTGCATTCCTTTGCGGATCATGCGCTTTTGGAGGATGGGCACCCGGGCGGCGCTGATCTCCACACCAAGGTCGCCGCGGGCCACCATGATGCCGTCCGCCGCGGCGATGATCTCGTCGAGATTGTCCACACCCTCTTGATTTTCGATTTTGGCAATGATCTTCACGCTGTCGCCGCCCCACTCATGGAGCACTCTGCGCACAGCCTCCACATCTGAGGCGCGGCGCACGAAGGAGGCGGCGATGTAGTCAAAGTCATTTTCCACGCCAAAGCGGATGTCTGCCACATCTTTTTCCGTCAAAGCAGGCAGCTGGATCTGGACACCGGGAATATTCAGGGATTTGTTATTGGAAAGGGTACCGCCGTTTTCCACTCTGCAGCGGATCTCCCGCCCCACGATCTCCTCCACCCGGATGGCCACAAGGCCGTCGTCAATGAGGATCTCCTGCCCCGGAGCAAGCTCCTTGTGAAGATGGTCATAGGTCACGCTGACGATTTTGTTGTCCCCCACCACATCCTCAGTGGTCAGGGTAAAGGCGTCACCGGCATTGAAAGTCACAGGTGGATTAGTGAAGGTTTTGAGGCGGATCTCGGGACCCTTGGTGTCCAGAATGGTGGCAACCGGCCGCCCCATAGCGTCCCGAATGGCCTTGAGCCGGTTCAGCCGCTCCAGATGCTCGGCATGACTGCCATGGGAAAAATTGAAGCGAGCTGCGTTCATACCGCCCCGAATCAGGGCACGCACCATCTCCTCGCTGTCCACTGCGGGGCCGAGAGTGCAGATGATCTTGGTCTTTCTCAGATCCAACATAGTCGTCATCCTCCACGAAAACGATTTTCTCTGTCACGTTCATTATATCTGGCGGCACTGTCTCTGCATAGAGCGAAAATGATGAAATTCATCCATGATTTTCTATAAAAACCAGTGAAAATCGTTTTCTTTTTCTTGAAAAGCACAAAAAGAGCGCCCGCTTTTCAGCGGGCGCTCCCAAAGGTATTGCAGTATCAGGCGTTTTCGTCAGTCATTACAGCTCGGGGAACAGGTTATCCAGCAGAGCCGCGTAGAACAGCTCCTCCCACAGATACATGCCGGAGAACTCACCGTAGTTGTTATCCACCAGGCCGCCCTGGCCAGTCATGCTCATGTAGATGGCGATATCCTTGTCGCGGTCCACCCAGATACCGGCCAGCAGGCCATAGGCCTCGCCGAAGTGACCGGCCATGGGGATCTTGCGGTCAGCCACCAGGCTGTCACCCAGATAATCGCTGCTCATGTGCCAGATGCCAAGGCCATAGTAATTCAGCAATCCCCAATAGGTGTTGGCATTCTCCTTTTCGGGATCGTAGCTGAACTGGCGCTCGAACATCTCGTCGATGGATTCCTTCTTGAGGATGCGCTTGCCGCCCACAACACCGTCGTTCAGGAACAGCTCCACCATAGCCTTCATTTCCTCAGCGGAGATACGCAGACCGCCCTGGGGGCTGAAGAGGGTGGCGTTGGTGCCGATCTCATAGTCTTCCATGCTCACGAGGGTGATCTCATCCTGCAGGTCGGGGTTGGTGATGAGAACGTAGTTGGGATCCTGGACCTCACCCTTGTAATCGTCGATCTGAGCGACATATTCGCCGCCCTCTTCCATGACCTGATACAAAACGGCCATGTCCTTGATCTCCTCAGCGGTGAAGTGGCCGGGGTTGTAGCTGGCTCTCAGGCCCATAGGCTCCAGCACATTCTCCTTCATGTAAATATCGAAGCGCTGGCCGCTGATGCGCTCGATGATGGTGCCCATCACACCGAAGCCCAGGTTGGAGTAGTGCATCCAGTTGCCGGGGCTGCGGTCGATACCGTCGGCAGAGTTCTCAAAGTGCTCGCCGTCGTTCCAGTACTTACCCTCGGGGGTGAAGAACTCCTGGATGGAGTACTCGGGAGCGATGGTATAAACGCTGCCGTCCTGGATGGAGGAGGAGTGGCTCAGCAACATGCGGGAAGTAATGGCCTTGTCAGGATAGTTGGGGTTGCGGAGGGTGAAGCCCAGATACTCGCTGACGTCAGCGTCCAGATCCAGCTTGCCCTGCTCCACCAGTCTCATGGCACCGATGGTGGCAAAGGTCTTGGAGATGGATGCAGTGCGGAACCAGGTATCCATTTCCATGGGCAGGTTCTTGGCGGGATCCTCGGGATCGAGGTAGCGGTTGCCGCCGGTGCGCTGATAGATCAGCTCGCCGTCCTTATAGGCCATGACAGCATAGCCGGGGACGCCGGGGCTTTCAAGAATGGCGTTGAGATCGGCAGCGGCGGGGTCCTTCTCCACCTTGGCAAGGTTTTCAAGGGCCTTATCCAGCTCGGCAGGGGTGATGACGTTGTCATCATTCAGGCCCTTGAGCACGCCGTTGGCCTTGGCCCAGGCCAGAGCATCCTGTGCCCACTCAGAATCGGCGGCGTTCACTTCTTCACGCTCAGTCAGCACCAGACCATAGGCCTTGGCATAGCGGTAGAACACGGTGGCCAGCTGCTCGCGGGTGATAACCTGATCGGGAGCCATGGTCTTGCCGCCGTAGCCCATCATAAGGCCAGCCTCGCTGATCCAGTAAAGAGCATCGTCGCCCTCGCCCAGATCATAATAGGCAATGGCCTTGGTCACGGCGGGCTTGCCCTCCAGCCCATAGAGGGCTTCCGCAAGATCTCTTCTGGTAGCCTGCTCAGCGGCAGATGCACCTACACTCAGCATGGGCAGGATCATTGCCAGCGACAGCGCGATGGACAGCAAACGTTTCTTCATAAAGATGCTCCTTTCGTGGTTTGAAATTTTTACATCAAAGCCCCAGGGGGCCATCCGTACAAAACAAAAACACCCAGCAGAAACCGGGGCACAATGTGTCCCCCTTTCCGCTGGATTTCAGATACGCCGATACAGCCTGTGCCGCATCCAATATCGTGAAGCAGCTGTTATTCTGTTTGCCTATAAATCTTAAAATAATCTTAAATATTTTATACCATTTTTTTCTATTTGCGTCAATGAGCCCGGCAGCTTTTCCACATATCGCCCACATATCTGATCTGCTTTTGTGCAAAATCAAAACCACGCGTAAAACGCGTGGTTTGATCAAGCCCTAAAAGGGCATATTACCAGCTGCATCTCAAGATGCCTGAATGGGTTCGCCAATCGCATAGTCTTTCACAGGCCGCCGCTAAAGCGGCCTGTGTTTTTATG
>JAFQRI010000133.1 GCA_017410185.1 Oscillibacter sp.
GCTGCTCTCGGACTCTTTGCCAGTACCACAATATCATCTGCATACCGGATGACCGGCACTCCTCTGCCTGCCATCTCCTTGTCGTATTCGTCCAGGTAGATGTTGGCAAGAAGTGGGGATAACGGGCCACCCTGTGGGCTTCCCTCTGTGGTTTTGACAAGCAAACCGTTGTCCATGACTCCGGCTTTTAGATATCGCTTAATCAGCTCTATCACTCGTTTGTCACGGATGTTCTTTCGCAGCAGATTCATGAGCAATTCATGATTCAAGGTATCAAAGTACTTGGATAGGTCTACCAACACTGCGCTGGTATATCCCTGCTCCGCATACCACTTTACTTTCTGAATTGCCTGCTGTGCACTTCTGTTCGGACGATAGCCGTAGCTGTCTTCCGAGAACAGCGGTTCGTAGATTGGAACCAGTTGCTGTGCAATTGCCTGCTGGATGATGCGGTCTATG
Source organism: Oscillibacter sp. (assembly GCA_017410185.1). Classification (GTDB taxonomy): domain Bacteria; phylum Bacillota; class Clostridia; order Oscillospirales; family Oscillospiraceae; genus Oscillibacter. The sequence goes on from JAFQRI010000133.1 coordinate 460, forward strand.
ACTGTTGGGATTCCTAACTTCCTTACTCCGCCATCCGGCTTGGGGATCTCCTTCCGGCGCACCGGCTGGGGCTTATACTTCCCTTGTCGGATGCTTTCCAGAAGTTCCTCCCGGTGTTCTCTCAACCAGGGTAACGCATCCTCGACGGTCATCCCATCGATTCCCGGCGCTCCCTTGTTGGCTCTCACCCGCTTGTAGGCTCTGTTCAGGTTGTTTCTGTCCAGAATCCGCTCAAGCAAGTCTGCACCGTCCTGTTCACCGACTTCCTGACCGCCAACACTCTGCGCTCCCACATATTCTTCGTGTTCCGCACTATCCTTCTGCGGGCAGCTCCGGTTGCCCGGATATTCTGCTTTCATCATGTTGACCTCCTTTGTTCGTTTAGTAAGGACTTACGATTGTTCAGCCCTTCCCGAGTTATTTTTTTTCCTCGGTACTATGGCCTCTGCTGACTTCTTGCAGTTCGTTGTTACTACGCATTTTTTTCGAATATGTCTACTTGCTGCGCCTGCAAGACCTCCCCGGGTACTCACACATTCTTTCCCTCTTTACCTGCCGCATTTACCGCAAACGATTCCGTACAGCTATTGGGCTTTGTTTTGCTATGCAAACTTACCCTCGTTTGTGGCCTTATATGCAGTTTCTGTTCGTCAGGCCAGAGTTTTGCCGCCGTCTTTCTTCAGATTCTGCCTCACGACAGACACCCTTGACTTAGGCTATATCCTTCCCACTGCCGGGCGGATTCGGGACTTACACCCGTTAGAGCGTGCGCTCACCGGGCGCACTAGCAAAGGAGCAAATCCGAAGATTTGCTCCTTAACTAAATGACATTGGATACCCAAAGGGTATCTCTTCTTTTTTGCTCGTGGGGGCGTGAAGAACCCGCCTCACACAGGGTTCCCGCCACAAACCGGTGAAGCGTTTGTGGCGGGAAAAGGACGAGCAGCGGAGTGAGTGAGCCCTGCCGCTCTCGGCAGGGCGAGGGATACAAAGCTTGCGAGGACGCGTACCGCCTCGCGCACCAAAAAAGAACGGCATCCGAAAGGATGCCGTTCTTTTTTATTCTCTGTTCCCATAATTCCCGATATCCAACATTCGCTTTTCCTCATACCGCCTTGACATCTTTCCCCTTCCTTTTTATAATTTACTACAATGTACATCCCCGCAAGGAGGCGAGGCCATGACCTTTCAGCAGCTGACCTATGTGGTGGAGATCGCAAAATGCGGTTCCATCAACAAGGCGGCCCACAAACTATTGCTCTCCCAATCCGGCATATCCACCGCCGTGCGGGAGCTGGAGCAGGAACTGGGCATCCGCTTTTTCCTGCGCAGCAACCGCGGCGTGGAGTGTACCCCCGAGGGACGGGAATTTTTAAGCTACGCGGTATCTTTGCTGGAGCAAAAGAACCGCATTGAAAGCCTTTACGGCAACCGCAGTGCCGCGGCCCCCACCCGTTTTTCTGTTTCCAGCCAGCGCTTCCCTTTCACAGAGGACGCCTTCCTCCGTCTGTTGGGCAGCGCAGATCCCACCAGCCGCTTCTCTTTGAAGGAAGACAGCATGGAGACCGTCATCAGCGATGTGTTTGAGCGCCAGAGCGATATCGGCGTCATCTCCATCACTGAACTGACAGAAAAAATCATCTGCCGCATGCTGGATACCCGGGATCTGCAGTTCCACGAGATCGCCTCGGTGGACCCCTGCGTGTATGTCCGGGCGGAGCATCCCATTCTCTCCCTTCCCTATGTGACGACGGACGATCTTGTATCCTATCCCTATGTGTCCTTCGAGCAGGCGCAGGGCGTGGCGGCAGATTTTTCCGAGGAGTACCAGATGCTCTCCATGAAGCGCTCTGACCAGAGCATTCGGGTCAACAGCCGCTCTGTGATGATGAGCGTTCTGGAGCAGACCAACGGTTTTACCACCGGCAGCGGTCTTCTCTCCCCCGGCTTTTCACCCCCGGGCGTGGTGTCGGTGCCTCTTGCGGGCAAGCCGGTCATCCGCATCGGCTACATTCTCTCCCGCAGTGCCAAGGCCTCCGGCGAAACGGAGCGTTTTATCCGCAGCCTTACCGCCGCTGTGGCAGACGCCATCTGCCACACCCAGACCCTCCACCGCCAGCTTGGCGTGGGCGGGACTGTTCCGGATCAGATTTTCTGATCTCCCTACCAACCGCTCAAGAATATAAAAAGGAGTGTCCCTATGTCTTTTTCTGAAATTCTGAACCTGTCTGTTGGCAGCTTCACCCTTGGTGCCCTGCTCACCGCCGCCATCACCCTCATCGTGTGCCTGCTGGTGATCCGCACCATTATGAAGATCATCGACCGCTGCCTCTCCCGCACCAAGCTGGACAGCAAGGCCCAGTCCTACATCATCAGAGGGTTGAAGGCGGTCCTCTATGTCATCACCGCCATGATCGTTCTGGGCGATCTGGTGGACATGACCTCTCTGGTGGCTCTGCTGTCCGTCTGCTCTTTGGGCATTACCCTTGCCGCTGAGGATATCCTCGGCAACGTGGCCGGCGGCCTTGTCATCTTCTCTACCCACCCCTTTGAGCTGAACGACTACATTGAGGCCGACGGCGTAGGCGGCAGTGTGGAGGAGATCTCTGTTTTCCACACCAAGCTTCTTACCCCCAACGGTCAGTACATCCTCGTTCCCAACCGTTCCCTCTCCTCCACCAAGATCACGAACTTCTCCCGTCTGGGCCGACGCCGTATCGCTATCCCCGTCACCGCTTCCTATGATGCCCCCACGAAGACCGTTCTTAGCGCCTGCACGGAAGCCATGGAGATGACTCCCAACCTGCTCAGAGATCCCGCCCCTGTGGCCCGGCTGACCAACTACGGCGAAAGCTCCATCGAGTATACCCTCTATTGCTGGTCTTCCGCAGCAGATTACTGGGATTGCTATTTCTTCCTCATGCAGGCCATCCGCGACGCCTTTGAAAAGCACAATGTGGAAATGACCTACAACCACCTGAACGTCCACGTGGTGGAAAAATAAGAATAACAGGAAAGGATCTTGATCTTTATGAGTAACTTCCGTACTGAAACCGTCTGCGTGCAGGGCGGCTACACCCCTGGCAACGGCGAGCCCCGTCAGATCCCCATTGTCCAGTCCACCACCTTCAAATATGCCACCAGCGAGGACATGGGCAAGCTCTTTGATCTGGAAGCCAGCGGTTATTTCTATACCCGCCTCCAGAACCCCACCAACGATTATGTGGCCGCCAAGATCGCCCAGCTGGAGGGCGGCACCGCCGCCATGCTGACCTCCTCCGGTCAGGCCGCCAATTTCTACGCCGTGTTCAACATTGCCAACTGCGGTGACCATGTGGTCTCCTGCTCCACCATTTACGGCGGAACCTTCAATCTCTTCTCCGTCACCATGAAGAAGATGGGCATCGACTTCACCTTCGTCTCCCCCGACTGCACTGACGAAGAGCTCGCCGCTGCCTTCCGCCCCAACACCAAGGCCGTTTTCGGTGAGACCATCGCCAACCCTGCCCTCACGGTGTTGGATATCGAGAAGTTCGCCAAGGCCGCCCATGACCATGGTGTGCCCCTCATCATCGACAATACCTTCGCCACCCCCGTCAACTGCCGTCCCATCGAGTGGGGCGCCGACATCGTCACCCACTCCACCACCAAGTATATGGACGGCCACGGCTGCGCCGTAGGCGGCGCCATCATCGACTCCGGCAAGTTCGACTGGATGGCCCACGCCGACAAATTCCCCGGCCTGTGCACCCCCGACGACAGCTACCACGGCATCACCTATGCCGAGAAGTTCGGCCTTGAGGGCGCCTTCATCACCAAATGCACCGCCCAGCTCATGCGTGACTTTGGCTCCATCCAGTCCCCCCAGCACGCTTTCTACCTGAACCTCGGTCTTGAGAGCCTCCATGTCCGTATGCCCCGCCACTGCGAGAACGGTCAGGCCGTAGCTGAGTTCCTCGCTAATCACCCCAAGGTGGCAAAGGTGAACTACTGCGGTCTCCCCGGAGACAAGTATTATGAGATCGCTCAGAAGTACCTGCCTAACGGCTCCTGCGGCGTGGTGAGCTTTGAGCTCAAGGGCGGCCGCGAAGCTGCCAGCGTCTTTATGAAGGGTCTGAAGCTTGCCGCCATTGAGACCCACGTGGCCGACGCCCGCACCTGCTGCCTGTGCCCCTCCGCCCACACCCACCGCCAGCTCACCGACGAGCAGCTGGTGGAAGCCGGCATTCCCGCAGGCCTTGTGCGCCTCAGCTGCGGTCTTGAGAGCAAGTACGACCTGATCGAGGATATCGCCCAGGCGCTGGAGGCGGTGTAATCATGCCCATCAAGATCCCCAACCAGCTGCCGGCAACGGCTACGCTGCAGTCGGAAAACATCTTCGTCATGACGGAGACCCGGGCCATGACCCAGGATATCCGCCCCCTCCAGATCCTGCTTTTGAACCTCATGCCCACCAAGATCGACACGGAGACCCAGCTGGCCCGGGTCCTTGGCAACACCCCCCTGCAGATCGAGCTGGAGCTCATTGCCCCCAGCGGACACGTTTCCAAAAACACCTCGCAGGAGCACATGCTCACCTTCTACAAGTCCTTTGCCGACGTAAAGCACCGCAATTTCGACGGTCTTGTCATCACCGGCGCGCCGGTGGAGCTGATGGAATTTGAAGAAGTGGACTACTGGGAGGAGCTTTGCGAGATCATGGAGTGGTCCAAGACCCACGCTCACTCTACCCTCCACATCTGCTGGGGCGCTCAGGCAGGACTTTATTACCATTACGGTATTCGCAAGCACACCCTCTCCCGCAAGCTCTTCGGTGTATTCGAGCATACTCTGGAAGACCCCAACTATATCCTCTTCCGGGGCTTTGATGAGAAATTCCTCATCCCCCACTCCCGCAACACCGCCATTTTGCGGGAGGACATCGAGGCTGTGCCCGGGCTGAAGGTACTGGCCTCCTCCCCCGAGGCCGGCGTTTACGCTGTGAAGACCGAGGGCGGCAAGCAGGTGTTCCTCATGGGTCACGCCGAATATGACCGGGACACCCTCAAGCGGGAGTATCTGCGGGACGTTGCCGCTGGTATCGACATCCAGATCCCCAAGAATTACTTCCCTGATGACGACCCCAAGAAAACACCTCTTGTCACATGGCGCTCCAGCGGGCATTTGCTCTATGCCAACTGGCTGAACTACTGCGTCTATCAGACCACGCCTTACGACATTGAAAGCAGTCCCCACGGTGTCAGAACCGACGAAAAGTAAGAAAAACGCACCCCGAAGCCTCCCCTGTGCAAGGGGAGGTGGCATGCGAAGCGTGACGGAGGGGTTGTCCAGCAGCGGACAATCCCCCAGTCATGGCTTTGCCATGCCAGCCCCCTTTACACAAGGGGGCCTTTAGGGTGCGCTATATTTTTCTCTCGGGTTATCTGCCGTATTTGCGGTCTTCTTCAATGAGCAGCTTCAGCGCTTCCACTGCTACCTTCACGGAAGAACTGGTGTCTTCGCTCTTGTCCTGATCCAGTCCTGCGGCCTCCCGCTCCTGATTCCACACCACATGGAAGCAGGAGCCGGCGCGGCAGCCAAGGGCAGAGGCCACCACGAACAGCGCCGCGGACTCCATCTCACTGGCCTTCACCCCAAGGCGCTTCCAGCTCTCCCACTTTTGCAGCAGCTCATAGTATACCGGAGACTTTTCCGGGCTGTGCTGCCCGTAGAAGCTGTCCTTATTCTGCACCACGCCCACATGGAGAGGCAGACCCAGCGCTCTGGTGGCGCGCACAAGGCAGTTGGTCACATCCAGATCCGGCACGGCGGGAAACTCGATGGGGGCATACTCCAAAGAGGTGTGGTCGTAGCGGATAGCGCCGGTAGCCACCACGATATCACCGGATTTCACACTCAGCTCAATGCCGCCGCAGGTGCCGGTGCGCAAAAAGGTATCCGCACCGCACATATGCAGCTCCTCCACAGCGATGGAGGCGGAGGGGCCGCCGATACCGGTGGAGCAGGCCGTCACCTTCTCTCCCAGCAGATACCCTGTCCAGACGTTGAACTCCCGGTTGTAGGCGATCTGCTTCGCGTCGTCAAAATAGGCGGCGATGGACTCCACCCGCCCGGGGTCACCGGGAAGGATGCAATAGCGGCCTACGTCGCCCTTCTTACAGTGGATGTGAAACATCTTTTCCATTTCCTGCATAGCGCTGCTCCTTTCTCAGATCAAAACATGATAGATCCCGCTGATGGTGATATGGTGCTCCATCACCGTTTCCTCCAGCTCCTCCCGGGCCTCCACGGGGGCTGCCCAGCACACGCCGCAGCCGGCAGTGATGCTGCGGGGCACGGGGATCAGCCGCCCGGGCAGCTGCCGCCCCCGGCAGAAAGTCTCCATGGCCATGGCGGCTGTGGTGGTAGGAAAGGTGATGATCAAACGAGGGATCTTTTCTCTCATAACTCCTCCGACAGGATCCGGATGGCCTCTATGGCCCGATCCGTCTCCTCCTTCGTGTTAAGGGGGGACCAGGAAAAACGCACGATACCCTGCTCCTCCGTCCCAAGGGCGCGGTGGAGGCGGGGGGCACAGTGGGCGCCGGGGCGGGTGGCGATGGAAAACCGCTCGCTCAGCTCGTCAGAAAGCTCCGCCGAGTCGATCTCACCTAAATTCAGCGCCACGATGGGGGCGCGGTGGTGGGTGGAGTGATCTCCATAGACTTTTACGCCGGGAAGATCCTTGACCCCCTCATAAAACCGGCGGGCAAGGGCCGTTTCCCGCTTTCGCAGGGCTCTTTGCCCTTCCTGCTCAATATACTCCAGCGCGGCGGCAAGACCTGCAAGGCCGTGGCCGTTGAGGGTACCTGCCTCCAGCCGGGTGGGATACTCCTCCGGCTGATGCTCCAGAAAGCTTTGCACCCCCGTGCCGCCCACCGCAAAGGGGCGGATCTCCACCCCCGTGCCGACGCAAAGGCCGCCGGTGCCCTGAGGGCCCAGCATCCCCTTGTGGCCGGTGAAGCACAAAACGTCGATGCCCATCTCTTTCATGTGGATGGGGAACATCCCCGCCGTCTGGGATGCGTCCACCACCAGCAGCAGTCCATGGGCGCGGGTAAAAGCGGAGACACGGGAAAGGTCGATGACATCCCCCGTGAGGTTGGAGGCGTGGTTGCACACCACGGCCCGGGTGTTGGGCCGGACAAAACGCTCCAGCGCAGCATAGTCCAGCCTTCCTGCACCGTCCGCCGACAGAAAATCCAGCTCCGTCCCCGCCTCCCGCAGGCGGTACAGGGGCCGCAGCACGGAATTATGCTCCCAATCCGTGGAGATCACATGATCTCCCGGCCCGAAAAGACCGCTGATGGCGATATTCAGGGCCTGGGTGGAGTTCTGGGTGAATACCACCCGCTCCGCCGCGCCGCAGCCAAAAAATTCGGCCAGTCGGCGGCGAAGACTGTAGATCCCCCGGGCGGCGGCAAGGGCATCCTCATGGGCACCCCGCCCGCTGTTGCCCCACTCATTCATGGCCGCCGCCACGGCTTGCCCAACGGCAGGGGGCTTGGGGCGGGTGGTGGCGGCATTGTCCAGATAGATCACGGCTTGATGACCCGGGCGGCTCCTGCGAGCTTTTCCACGATGGTGTACATATTGGTCACGCTGCCCACGCACAGCTTTTCCGTCAATCCATAGAAATTGAGGCAGGTACCGCAGGTGAGGATCTCCACGCCCTGGGCCTCCATGCTTTTCAGGTCCTCCAGACTGTCACTGCCCTCCACGGTGAGCTTCGCGCCGCCGTTATAAAACAAAATCGTGGCAGGAAGGCGCTCCAGCTGGCTCACCGCAAAGAGGAAGCCCTTCATAAGGGTCTTGCCCAGCTCGTCGCTGCCCCGGCCCATCGCGTCGCTGTCCACCGCCACGAGAAAGTCTCCCCGCTGGTCTACGATGCACACAGGCTCGGTTTTGGGGGCATCTCCCACAGGAGCAGCCACCGTCACCATCACGGCGAACTCCTTTTCTCCCCGCTTTTCCGCCCGGCAGGGCAGCTGGTGGCCGGAGGCCATGCGGGTAAGGTTCTGCACGGCGATCTCATTATCCACCAGCACCGTAAGGGTCCCCGCCTCCGTCATCTCCCGCAGGGCACGGGTGGCCTTCACCACCGGGATGGGGCACTGCTCTCCCACCGCGTTTACCACGATATCTGCCATAAACTCTTCCTCCTCACCGAAACTTTATCTGAAAATATTGTACTGTTCCGGGGCGCGGATTGCAAGGGAAACCCGCCCAATATTCGGATCAGCGGAAGTCGTTTTGCAGCCTTTGGGGTTGCATCCTCCCAAAATATGTGTTCTACTAAGGATAGAAAAGGAGGGGTCTCATGAAAAAGCTGTTTCTTGTCCTTGCCGCCGCGGTCCTCACCGTATCTGCCCATGCCAGAGTAGGGGATATCGCCGGCACATATTACTCCACCGACATCGTCACCTCTCTCAACGGCGCCGCCATTTCCGCCATCAACATCGGCGGCAACACTCTCATCGACGCGGAAGCCATGGTGGATTACGGCTTCACCGTCACATGGGACAGCGGAGCCCGTATACTGGATATCCGTGCCGCCTCCACCACGCCCCATCCTCCCGCCGTGCAGATTCCTGTCCACTCGGCAGGAGCAGCTCTGGGACATTATTATCATACCGACATCATCACTCTGCTGGACGGCAGTGCCATCGCCGCCTATAATATCGGCGGACGCACCTTCCTCCACGCAGAAGCTATGGCAGAGCTGGGCTATCGCGTGGCGTGGGATGCCTCCGCCCGCACGCTCGCCGTCACCACCCCCACTCCTGCCTTCACGCTGCCCCTGAGCACCGGAGCAGCCCAAAACGAAGAGGCCACCGGCGCCTTTTCCATCCGCTGGACGCCGGAGCTGATCGCCCGCAGCGGTGATGCGGAGTATTTCACCTCCATCCTCGGTTTCGACGGGCAGCAATGGTACGCGCACCTTGCCTTCTATCAAAATGAGGGACTTTTCCGCGCGGGAGCGCTGCTAAATCTGCTGGATGAGCTCAAATACGCCGATGTGACGGGCTATTTCCGCCCCGCAGAGGAGACCTATCCCCTCACTGCGGAGCATATCTCCCTCACTGTCAATGGCCGGGAAGCCCGCGAGATCGCCGTTTCCCGTTCTCAGGGAAATGGCCATGTGGACTTCACCCTCACCTTCACCGGGATCCCGCCGCTGAAACAGGGAGATCTGCGGGAAGTGGTCTTTACTGTGAAATAAGCCTCCCGCCTCACAGCAAAAAGAAAAAGCACTTGCTTTCGCAAGTGCTTTTTTCTGGCGGAGAAGGAGGGATTCGAACCCTCGAGACTGTTTTGCAGCCTACACGATTTCCAATCGTGCGCCCTCGGCCGGACTAGGCGACTTCTCCAAATTATTACGCGCACCAAAGTGGCAACGCATAATATTATACTTATTATATTTCGTTTTGTCAATCTGTTTTTTTAGGATTTTTAAAATAATTTTATTCAACCAGTCCCAAAAGCTTTTCGGCGTTTTTGTGGAAAATCATTTCTCGTTCTTCATCAGTAAGCTGAATACGGTTAAAACGTTCAAATTCGGGTTCGAAACTCCACATAGGATAATCCGTTCCGA
>JAFQRI010000134.1 GCA_017410185.1 Oscillibacter sp.
TCAGAGTGGAGCAGGCTTTCTATTGCCTGCTCGTTTTTTTGCAAAAGATTTTGCGGAATATGCAAAAAACTGAGCGGCTGTCCGGGCTTGTTATTTGTTTACTTTGGTAGTATAATTTAACTGTTAAGGAATTTTAAGCGTAAAACTTATGAATATTTGAGGAGGAAGTCCACATGATCGCATGGAAAAACATGGATACCCTGGCAGCCTATGAGGAGCTTTGCGCGGCCCAGCGCGTGAATCTGGTGGAGGCTATGTCCGGCGAGGCCGGCGCGCAGCGTGTGAAGAGCTACACCGTTCCCATGGGTGAGGGTCTTGACTTCAACTACGGCGCAAGACCTGTTGACGACAAGATCCTGGAGATCCTGGAAAAGCTTGCCGCAGAGGCACAGCTGAGCGAGAAGTACGAGGCCCTGTATAACGGTGAGGTCATCAACACCGGCGAAAAGCGCCGTGTGCTGCACCATCTGACCCGCGGCCAGCTGGGCGAGACCGTCATGGCCGACGGTGTTGACAAGCGGGCTTTCTATGTGGAGCAGCAGGAGAAGATCGCAGACCTTGCAAAGAAGGTCCACGCCGGCGAGATCACCAACGTTGCTGGTGAGAAGTTCACCACCGTAGTGCAGATCGGCATCGGTGGCAGCGATCTCGGCCCCCGCGCCATTTATCTTGCGCTGGAGAACTGGGCCAAGGTCAACGGCACGCTGAAGATGAAGGCCGAGTTTATCAGCAACGTTGACCCCGATGACGCCGCAGGCGTTCTCAACAAGATCGACGTTGCCCATTCCCTGTTCATTCTGGTCTCCAAGTCCGGCACCACCCTCGAGACCCTCACCAACGAGTCCTTCGTGAAGGACGCTCTGGAGAAGGCCGGTCTTGACCCTGCCAAGCACATGGTGGCCGTTACCAGCGAGACCTCTCCCCTTGCAAAGAACTCCGGCTATCTTGCCGCCTTCTTCATGGATGATTACATCGGCGGCCGTTATTCCTCCACCTCCGGCGTGGGCGGCGCAGTGCTGTCCCTGGCCTTTGGCCCCGAGGTGTTTGCCCAGTTCCTGGATGGCGCTGCCGAGGCAGATGCTCTTGCCAAGAATCCCGACATGAAGCACAATGCCGCCATGCTGGATGCCCTCATCGGCGTTTACGAGCGCAACGTGCTGGGCTATCCCACCACTGCCGTGCTGCCCTACTCTCAGGCCATGAGCCGCTTCCCCGCTCACCTGCAGCAGCTGGACATGGAGTCCAACGGCAAGTCTGTCAACCGCTTCGGTGAGGCTGTCAACTACGCTACCGGCCCCATCATCTTCGGTGAGCCCGGCACAAACGGCCAGCACTCCTTCTATCAGCTGCTCCATCAGGGCACCAACATCGTGCCGCTGCAGTTCATGGGCTTTAGAAACAGCCAGATGGGCAGCGATGTTGTGATCCAGGGCAGCACCAGCCAGCAGAAGCTGTGCGCCAACGTTGCCGCCCAGATCATCGCCTTTGCCTGCGGCAAGGAGGATGAGGACCGCAACAAGTATTTCGCCGGCGGCCGCCCCTCCAGCATCATCATCGGCGATAAGCTGACCCCCAAGGCACTGGGCGCCATTCTCGCCCACTTTGAGAACAAGGTCATGTTCCAGGGCTTTGTGTGGAATGTGAACAGCTTCGATCAGGAGGGCGTGCAGCTGGGCAAGGTGCTGGCAAAGCGCGTGCTGGCTCACGATACCGACGGCGCGCTGAAGGTCTACAGCGATCTGCTGAATATCTGAAACCCCAAAACGCTGAAATTCCCCGGGACGCTGCGTCCCGGGGAATTTTTTTAAATCGGCTTGGGGGTGGAGATGCCTTTGCAGGTGATCTTGTGGAAAAAGAGGATCTTTTTCAGACCGAAATGGATGGTATCACTATAAGTGAGGGGGAATTTGGGCAGCAGCACCTCACCTTCCCCGGTGGGTACGACTCTGTACTGCTTTTTGTTGACGAAAATATCCCGGGTGCGCTTGTCCGGCAGGCGGACGGCCAGCTCCATGATCTCCAGATCGGAGTTATTGACTTCCACCAGCTCCACAAGGATGGTGGAATTGTTTTTTTGCTTCATATACGCCAGAAGCTCCGGCGAGTAGGTAAATTCCATAAGGCCTCCCGTAGGAAAGTAGATACAGCAATTATATACTGTGTAGCGGTGGGAAACAAGAGGGAGAAGAGGGGAAGAGAAAAATAAGGAAGAATAGACAATTGCGCTTTTGTAAAGCTTGTGTTAGAATGCAGATAAATTACTTGCTTTTGGACGAAAGCAGTGAAATGAAAGGATCAACAATTTATGGAAAACAAACTGGAACGGAGATACGGTCTCTTTACCGCCATCTGCATGGTTGTGGGTATCGTGATCGGCTCCGGTGTCTTTTTCAAGGCACAGACCATCCTCACCAGAACGGGAGGCAATATGCCCCTTGGTATTCTGGCGTGGATCATCGGCGGCGCCATCATGCTGGTGTGCCTGCTGACCTTCTCTTTTATGGGCCAGAAATACGAGCGAGTCAACGGCCTTGTGGACTATGCTGAGGCTACTGTGGGCCCCAAGTACGGCTATTACATGGGCTGGTTCTCCGCCACCATTTATTTCCCCGGCATGACCTCCGCTCTGGCATGGCTCTCTGCCCGCTATACGCTGGAGTTCCTGACCTCCGCATTCCCCAATTTCCCCATGACGGTGCCTGCCTCTCAGGGCGGCTGCGTCATTGGCCCTGAGTGCATGTCCCTGACGCTGTTCTATCTCTGCATGACCTACGGCATCAACGCCCTTTCTCCCAAGCTGGCCGGTAAGATGCAGACCAGCACCACCGTCATCAAGCTCGTCCCCCTGTGCCTCATGGCCGTTGTGGGATTGATCTACGGCCTTTCCAGCGGCACGCTGCAGCAGAACTTCGTCACCACCGCTGAGGTGGCTGATGTTGCCGCAAATCCCCTGTTCTCCGCCGTGTGCTCCACCGCCTTTGCCTATGAGGGTTGGATCATCGCCACTTCCATCAACGCCGAGATCAAGGATTCCAAGAAGAATCTGCCCAAAGCGCTGATTCTGGGCGGCATCATCATCGTGGCAGTGTACATTTTCTACTACATCGGTGTTGCCGGCGGCGCTACCAATCAGGAGCTGATCGATAAGGGCGCCACCGTGGCCTTCACCAACATTTTCGGCGGCGTGCTGGGCAATATCCTGAACCTCTTCATTGCCATTTCCTGCCTTGGCACCTGCAATGGCCTGATGCTGGGCTGCTGCCGCTGCATGTATTCTCTGGCAGCGCGCAACGAAGGTCCCGCTCCCAAGGTCTATTCTCAGGTGGATGAGGCCACCAATATGCCTACCAACTCTGCAGTGTTCGCCCTGCTGGTGACTGCTGCATGGTTCCTCTATTTCTACGCCTCCAACCTGGCCTGCATGTGGACCGGCCCCTTCGTGTTCGACTCCACGGAGCTGCCCATCATCACCATCTACATGATGTATCTGCCTATGCTGATCCAGTGGATGCGCAAGGAGAAGGATCAGCCCATGCTGCGCCGCTTCGTGCTGCCGGGTCTGGCTCTTGCCGGCAGCCTCTTTATGATGCTGGCTTCCGTTCTCAGCCATGGCATGGGCGTGTTCTGGTACATGATCGTCTTCGTGGTGGTCATGTTTATCGGTGGTCTGCTCAACCGCAAGAAAACTGCATAAAAGCAGCATATAGACAGCATTTGAGCGGCTCCGCAGGGAGCCGCTCTCTCTTTTTGGCGGAGAAAAGAGAGAAGAGGTCAACCTTTCCCTTGCAGTGCGGGAATGGGTGTGCTATCATAAAAAGAAAGAAAAAGCTGTTTGTTATTAGGCGGTATATAAATGAGAGCGGGAGGAACGACTATGAATTATGATGTGATCGTGATCGGTGCAGGCCCGGGCGGTATTTTCTCTGCCTATGAGCTGGTGGAACGCCGGCCGGAGCTGAAGGTGGCGGTTTTCGAGGCCGGTCATGCCCTGCACCGCCGCCGCTGCCCCATCGACGGGGAGAAGATCAAGACCTGTATCAGCTGCAAGAGCTGCTCCATTATGAGCGGCTTTGGCGGCGCCGGTGCGTTTTCCGACGGCAAGTATAATATCACCAACGATTTCGGCGGCACCCTCTATGAGTACATCGGCAAGAAGCAGGCTCTGGACCTGATGCGCTATGTAGATGAGATCAATATGCGCTACGGCGGCGAGGGGACCAAGCTCTATTCCACGGCCGGAAGCCGCTTTAAGAAGCTGTGCCTGCAAAATGACCTGCATCTGCTGGATGCTTCTGTGCGGCACCTTGGCACCGACATCAACTATGTGGTGCTGGAAAACCTCTATAATTATCTGAAGGACAAGGTGGACTTCTTCTTCGACACTCCCGTGGAAACGGTGGAACGCAGCGAGGGTGGGTATGCCGTCAAGTGTGCGAATGGGGTATATACCTGCGAAAAGTGCGTGATCTCCGTGGGCCGCATCGGCAGCAAGTGGATGGAAAAGGTGTGTGGGGAGCTGAAGATCCCCACCAAGTCCAACCGCGTGGATATCGGCGTTCGTGTGGAGATCCCGGCGGAGGTCTTTTCCCACCTCACCGATGAGCTTTATGAGAGCAAGATCGTCTACCGCACGGAGAAGTACGGCGATCTGGTGCGCACCTTCTGCATGAATCCCAAGGGCGCGGTGGTCAACGAGAACACCAACGGCATCATCACCGTCAACGGCCACAGCTATGAAGACCCTGCACGCCAGACGGAAAACACCAACTTTGCCCTGCTGGTGGCAAAGCACTTCTCCGAGCCCTTCAAGGACTCCAACGGCTACGGCGAGTCCATCGCCCGGCTGAGCAATATGCTGGGCGGCGGCGTCATCGTCCAGCGCTTCGGTGATCTGATCCGGGGCCGCCGTTCCACCCCCAGCCGCATCGAGGGCTCTTTCCTGACGCCTACTCTCAACGCCACCCCCGGCGATCTGAGTCTGGTGCTGCCCAAGCGGATCCTTGACGGCATCATCGAGATGATCTACGCTCTGGATAAGGTGGCCCCCGGTACCGCCAATGACGATACTCTTCTCTACGGTGTGGAAGTGAAGTTCTACAACATGGAGGTGGAGGTGAACGAAAATCTGGAGAGCTGCTACGAAGGCCTCTATATCATTGGCGACGGCAGCGGCATCACCCACTCCCTTTCCCACGCCTCTGCCAGCGGCGTGCATGTGGCAAGAGCCATCACAAAGGAATAAACCGGAAGCACAAGTTATAGCTGTAAAATCGCAAGAACACCAAAGACTGTCTCAAATGGTCTTTGGTGTTCTTTCTCATGGCTATAGGGAGAATCTATTGACTCGTGTTGCCACGTGAGTTACAATTTATATTACAAATCAGAGCAGGAGAATGAGGATATGGATGTTTTTTTTGAGATATTTGGAACGCGAATCCCTGTTTCTTCGATAAGTGATTTTCGCATGATTGAAGTTGAGTTTATTGCCCGTCCAGTATATCGAGAGGTTAAGAAAACGGTGATAAGTGCCTTTTCGGGGGAAAAATTTGAGTTTGTCAGTATGGAACCGTATGCTGCTATTATTGGGCAGCAGGGACACAAGTCTGAATTAGGTGAGTATAAGGCTAAAGATTTCAAAGAAGCATTGGGCAAGGATATTGCCGGAGCGGCGGTCTATACAATTGCGGATAAGTTGAAGCTGAAAGCGTTTAAACATGAAAAGTATCAGTGTCTCAATCTTGCAGGTCGTGCATTTAGTACATACTTGGATGATGTTCCTGTCAAGCTGATTTGGAATGATGGTAGAATTGCAGAGGTCTATAAAGAAGATCCGTTGCATGAGTTGTTGGGCGAAAGCACAACGCCGGGGATTCAATATGTGCCTACACTTGTGATAAAGGCAAAAGAAACGTTTTGTTTTTATGGAAATGGGGTGCAGATTGATGATATTGCTGCAGCATATAATCTGCTGAGACAGGAAGTGGAAAATTTTGGGTTAAATCAAAAAGGGAAAAAATTGATTGGTGGAGTGAAACGGGCGTTACCACAGGCGTCCAAAATTCATCTGCCGGAAAAGCGGATGCTACGAAAAGAGACAGATGTTATAGAAATTGTTGCTGAGCGGAAAGATTAACAGGCAATCAATAAACAAGGACTCGCTGAGCAACAAAAAAGCCGCACCTTAAGGCCTCTTTGTGTAAAAGGGGCTGGCAGCCGTAAGGCTGACTGGGGGATTGTCAAAGCGCAGAAATGGTGCCAACAACCCCTCCGTCACGCCTTAGGCGTGCCACCTCCCCTTACACAGGGGAGGCTTGAGGTGCGGTTTCATTTATTTTATTTGCGGGAGGCCTGACGCACCAGATAGATAAGCTCGTCTTTATAGGCGTCCTCATCCACACCGGGGATGGCGGAGAGCTGATCCAGTACGCTTTCGTAGCTGGCGCTGCCGCTGTATTCAGAGCCGCGCAGCAGCATGCCGAACTGGGCAACACAGGCGGCAAAGGCAGTGTCGGCAGAGGGGACATCCTGCCAGCAGGATGTATCTGCGGTGTACTGCAGCAGCTTGCTCTCACTGCCCTCGGGGGTCTTATAGCGGATGCTCACCGTCAGCCATTCGTCGCTGGGGGCAGTGGTGTTTTGCTGGTATTTCAGCGCCGTGCCGGAAACTTCGGCAGAAGAAAGCTCATAGAGCACCGTGACGCGGTGGCCAGCGCCGATCTCGCCGCCGTCCTTGGCGTCGTTGTTGAAATCCTCGGCGGCCATGGTGCGGTTCTCATAGCCAATGAGGCGGTAGCTTTTCACATGCTGGGGGTTGAACTCCACCTGCAGCTTCACATCCTTGGCCACGGTGAAGAGGGTGCCGCCCATCTCCTCCACCAGCACCTTTTTGGCCTCCAGGACGCTATCGATGTAGGAATAGTTGCCGTTGCCGTGGTCGGCAAGGGCTTCCAGCTTGTTGTCCTTGAGGTTGCCGTCGCCAAAGCCCATGACGGAGAGGAACACGCCGCCCGCTTTCTTCTCTTCGATCAGGCGGGTGAGCTCGCCCTCGCTGGAGACGCCTACATTCAGATCGCCGTCTGTGGCAAGGATGACCCGGTTATTGCCGCCGGGAATGAAATATTCCTCCGCCAAGGCGTAGGCAGTCTGGATGCCCCGGGCACCGGCGGTGCTGCCGCCGGCTTGCAGATTCTCAATAGCGGTCTGGATGGTTTCTGCCTCGTCGCCGGTGGCGCCGCTGAGCACCACTTCGTCCCGGGAGGCGTAGGTGACGATGGAGATGGTGTCCTCCGGGCGCAGATTTTCCGTGAGGAGCAGGAAGGCCTGCTTTACAAGGGGAAGCTTGTTGGGCTGATCCATGGAGCCGGATACGTCGATGAGAAACACCAGATTGGACGGCGGCATGGCAGCCCAGTCCGGCTGAGGGGCCTGCATTCCGATGCGCAGAAGGGTGGTTTCTTCGTTCCAGGGGCAGGGCGTCAGCTCCATAGAGACGGAGAAGGGCGCGTTGCCGGAGGGCTGGGGATAGTCATAGTGGAAATAGTTTATCATCTCCTCGATGCGCACCGCGTCGGGGATCACGTTTTCGCCGGAGAGCAGCATCCGGCGGAGATTTGCGTAGGAGGCGGTATCCACATCGGCGGCAAAGGTGGACAGGGGAGAGGTAAACACAGAGCGGAAACCATTTTCTTCAAGGTAATTGTATTCCTCGGTGTTGTGTTCCACAAAGCCCATGTCTGAGGCCTCAGAGTACAGGAGGGCGTTTGCGGTGCTTTGGGGCGCTTCGGCGGCTGCGGCGTCCATCATGGGTTCTTCCATAGGGGTGCCGGCTGCCGGAGCAGAGGCCGCGGGGGCAGCGGCCGCAGGGGCTTCCTCCTTGGCGCCGCAGCCGGTAAGGGAGGCAAGCAGACAAAGGGCCGTAGTCAGGGCAAGCAGCTTTTGTTTCATCAGAGAGTCCTCCTTCGTAAATTTTCATCCGCGCTTCCAATCGCGTTTGTAAATATAGACGAAGAAGGGGAGAAAAAGTTCCCTCCGGTGTGAAAAATGCATAAAAGAGCCGTTGCGAATGAAAATTCCGCAACGGCTCTTTGCTTGATTTAGTCGTGGATCACTTGAATGGCAATGCAGCCGGGGCCGCCCTGGGTGATAAAGGCAGGGCTGAGGGGGAGAACCTCAATGGTGGTGAAGGGGAAGGCTTCGCCGATGATCTTGCGGGCAAGCTCGGCGGAGGAGGGAGAGTCACCGTGGGTGATGTAAATGCGCCAGCCTTCGCCGATGCCCCGCTCCTCCAGAGCCTTCTTTACATACTTGAAGGCGTTGGCAAAGCCCCGGCGGACACTGGCGATGGTCAGCTGGGTGCCGTCATCGGTTTGGGTCATAACGGGCGCCAGATGGGCGATCTGACCTACATGAGCCACCAGAGGGGAAAGCCGGCCACCCCGGCGGAGATAGCCGAAGTCGGCGGGGATGAGGTAGCTCTTGGCACTGTCCACAAGGAAGTTTACCCGCTCAAGGATCTCTTCCAGCGTCTTATTCTCTTTGGCCATTTTCACAGCCTGCTCCACCATATAGCGGTGGGGACCGCAGAGGGTGCGGCTGTTGATGACGGTGACATCAGCATCCCCCTCACACAGCTCAGCGGCGGCAACAGCGCTCTGATATGTGCCGGAAAGGCCGTGGGCCATGGCGATGTTCAGCACCTGATCGCCGGGGAAGCTGCGGTAGACCTCCTCCACCGCGCCGATGGCGGGCTGGCTGGAGGTGGGCATATGACCCTGCTGAATGATGGAGACAAAGGTTTTGGAGTCGATCTCGTCATACTCCCGGTAGGTGGTGCCGGCAATGGTGACGGAGAGGGGGGAAACGGTAAACCCGGCCTCGTTGGCCTGAGTGGTGGAGTACATGGTGGAGGTATCGGAAACGATGCGTACCATAAAAGGGCGTCCTTTCTGACTGTATTTACTGCATGAGATTATCTGGTTTCAAAAACCATATTACAGTATTCGACATATTCTGTCAAGAAGAATCCAACACTTGACATTAAATAGGGATGGATTAAAATAAAAAGTGAAAAAATATGCCGAAAGAAGGAGTATTTTCCATGATGGATTCTGCGCAGACCGTCATTGACCAGATGCTGGCCTACCGCTGCCCCCGCTACGACCAGCTGCCTGCCATCACCCTTTACAGCGATCAGGTGACGGATGCTCTGAATTATTATCTCTCCCCCCTCTGGCCTGGGGAGGATCACACCGTGACCGCCGCCATGATCAATAACTACGTCAAGCAGCGCGTTATTGCTCCGCCGGTAAAAAAGCGCTATGACCGCGAGCAGCTGGCGCGGCTCTACTGCACCTGCCTTTTAAAGCATGTCTTCACCATTTCCGAGATCCGATCCCTGATGGAGATCCAGACCAGGACCTATCCCTTTCCCGTGGCGTATGACTATTTTTGCACGGAGCTGGAAAAGGCGCTGCGGGCGACCTTTTCCAGCCGGGATTTTTCCGAGCCCTCTTCCGCAGCAAAAGTAACGCCGGAGAGCGAGCTGGTGCGCAGCAGCGCCCTTTCCATTGCCCACCGGCTGTTTACAGAGAAATTTCTCCACTTTTATGATCTGAGCGAATAATTTTGGGAGGTGCCTTATGCAGCACGAGATCACCACTGCCATCCCTCTGCTGGATGCGAGGGGAAATCTGACGGAGGCGGGGTATGCCAAAAAGCTCCTGCCGGTGTATGAGCGCAGCAAGGTCAAGGGCGGCTTTGCCCGGCTGAAGGAATGGGACTATTATTATGTGGGCAATGACCGCTTCGGCATCGCCCTCACCATTGCGGACAACAGCTACATGGGGCTGGATTCCATCTCCTTCCTCTCCTTTGAGGGAACGCCCTGGGAAGTGACGAAAAGCCCCATGCGGATCTTCACCATGGGCAAGACGAATCTCCCTGCCACCTCGGAGCGGGGCATCAGCCGCATTTCCGGCAAGGGGTACAGCCTCTCCTTCGCCGTGGGGGACGGAAAGCGGCATCTGCTGGCCCACATGGCGGACTTTAAGGATGGGAAGGCCATTGACATTGACGTGACTCTTACGGCAGAGCCGGAGGAGTCCATGGTGATCTGCACCCCCTTCCCCAAGGAGGGCCACTTCTACTACAACCAGAAGATCAACTGTATGCGGGCCCAGGGCACGGTAAAGCTGGGGGAGGAGGTCTACACCTTTGACCCCGCGGAGTCCTTCGGTGTGCTGGACTGGGGCCGGGGCGTGTGGACCTATCACAACACCTGGTACTGGGGCAGTGCTTCCGGCCTTGCGGACGGGGTGGACTTGGGCTTCAACATTGGCTACGGCTTTGGTGACACCTCTGCCGCCAGCGAGAACATGGTGTTTTATGGCGGAAAGGCCCACAAGCTCTCGCAGGTGAAGTTCAATATCCCTATGAAGGGCGGGAAAGAGGATTATCTCAGCCCATGGACCTTCACCAGCGATGATGGACGCTTTGAGATGGACTTCGTGCCGGTGATCAACCGTGCCTCCTGCACGGATGTGAAGCTCATTAAGAGCGACCAGAATCAGGTCTTCGGCCGCTTTACCGGCACGGTGGTGCTGGATGACGGCACCAGGATCGCCGTAAAGGATCTCTTCGGCTTTGCGGAAAAAGTGGAAAACAAGTGGTAAATAAAGAAGTAAATAAAGAAGCCCGGTCAGGCCGCAGGCCTGACCGGGCTTTTTTATTTGCAGTTCATGCGCAGCACGAGGGAGGATTGGCCTTCCGCCAGTTCCGGAGCGGTGAAGTTTCCGGTGGAGGGAGGTCGGATGCCGCTGCTGCCGTCGATGCCGATGGCGAGGAGAACGCTGCCGCTTTTCCGGGAGAGAGTAAGGCGGCTTTCAGAAGCTTTCCAGCCATAGGTAGGATAATGGCCGTTTTGCGGAGCAAGGCAGGGCAGGTCCTCCAGTGTGGAGGTGGTGATGCAGCCTTCCTGCAAAAGCGTACAGGAGAATTGCCCCTGATGGATACGAAAGGCAAAGCCAAGACTCTGGTGGCGGGGATATTCTCCGTCGGCGGTGCGGGCGGAAAGCAATTCCCAGGTTTCTGTAAGGCCGGTATGATCCCACAGCTCCAGCGTGAAGCTGTATTCTTCCAGACCGTCGGCAAGAGCGAGATCAAAGAGGAACAGCTGGTGATTTTCTACAAGGCGGCTGACAAGGGCGTTGAGCTCGCCGATCTCCACGGGGGAGATGACGGTTTCCTTTTGGGGGAGGAGCTCTGTGTTGTCCCGCAGCCAGAAAAAGCTGACAGAAAGCAGGGGGATGAGAAGGAGGAAGGCGGCGCATAGAAGACGCCGTTTCCACTGCTTGAGATGGCTGAGCCCCAGATGGAGCGAAGACCGCACCGCGGCCTCATCGGGCGCTGCGCTGCGCTCGCCGGAAAGAAGCTCTGTGACAGTGAGCTCCAGCTGCCGGGCAAGGGGTTCCAGCAGAGTGATGTCCGGAAAGTTCAGTCCCCGCTCCCATTTGCTCACCGCCTGCACGGAAACATGGAGAGCGGCGGCAAGGTCA
>JAFQRI010000135.1 GCA_017410185.1 Oscillibacter sp.
ATGCCGCTGCCAAAGGCCCAGTGGAGGTTGAAGCCGCCGCAGCTGCCTGCTGCGTCCAGCGTTTCACCCACCACATACAGACCCGGCATGGTGCGCACCATGAAGCTCTCGGGATACAGCTGGGAAAGCCCCATGCCGCCGCCGGTGGTTTGGGCCTGCTGCCAGCCAAGGGGGGTGAGAGCGGCAAACTGCCAGTCCTTAAAGGCACAGGCCAGTGCAGGAATATCTGCAGAAGAAAGGCGGGGCGGAAGCTTTGCGGCTTTCCACACCGCACTGCCGATGCGCTTATGGACAAAACCGGTCATCAGCTCTTCGGCGGTGGCGTTTTTCATCAGCTTCACCCGCTGGCGCAGCAGGGCGGTCAGCTCTTCTTCAGAATAAGCGGGGAAGAGGTCAATGTGCAGCACGGGCTTGCGGGGGCCGCCCTTTGGTTTGAGAAAGTTGGAAAGCTGCATGATGACAATGCCGGAAAGGCCCTGCTCAGTAAATTGAACCTCGCCCTCTTCCCGGGCGATAAACTTTTCTCCGTCTGTCAGGGTGACGGCAGCCTTGGCACGAATACCCGCCAGTCCACCGGGGCGGGGGCGTTCGCACTGCACCGCCACCAGACAGGGATATTCCGGCTGGATACGGAAGCCCAGATCCTTCATCAAGGCGCTGCCAAACCCGCTGGTGCCAAACTGCGGCCCGGCCTGTCCGCCGAAGGCACAGATCACGCTGCGGGCAAACAGATGGCCTTCGGAGGTTTCCACATCATAGCCGCCGTTTTTTCTGGTCAGAGACTGCACAGTGCAGCCGGTGCGGATCTCAACGCCCAGCTTTTCCAGCCAGTAAAGGAGGAGATTCAGAAAATCTGTGGCCTGATTGGAATAGGGATAGACCCGGCCTTCGGGGTCTGTCCGGGTCAGAAGGCCGTGCTGCTGGAACCAGAGAAGGGGATCGCCCATAGCTTCCAGCATGCGCTGCAGCTCCATAGGCTCAGAGGAGAAATAACGCTGAGGTGTTATGCCGGTATTGTCGAGATTGCACCGGCCATTGCCGGTGGCCAGCAGTTTTTTGCCAATGCGGGGGTTTTGCTCGATCAGCGTTACTTTTGTGTTTGCAGGTGCGGATTCCGCTGCTGAGATCGCTGCTGCGATACCTGCGGCGCCACCGCCCAAAATCAGGATCTGTTCCATAAAAACCTCCGCATGTGTTTCTTTTTCTCACACTATACCATGTTTCGCTGCTCTTTTCAATAAATCGCAGTTGAACCGGAGAAGAACTTATATTATAATGGTGTAGACAATTTTTGAAGGAGAACCCTATGTTTAAAGTGATCAAAACCCAGGGCCGCGCCCGGCGGGGAGAATTTTCCTGCGCCCACGGCGGTACTGTCCAGACCCCGGTTTTTATGAATGTGGGTACGCAGGCGGCCATCAAGGGCGGCGTGTCTGCCCATGACCTGAAAGAGGTTGGCTGCCAGATCGAGCTGTCCAACACCTACCATCTTCACCTCCGCCCCGGCGACAAGCTGGTGAAGGAGCTGGGCGGCCTCCATAAGTTTATGAACTGGAATGGCCCCATCCTCACGGACTCCGGTGGTTTTCAGGTTTTTTCTCTGGCCTCTTTGCGCAAGATCAAGGAAGAGGGCGTCTATTTCTCCTCTCATATCGATGGCCGCAAGATCTTTATGGGGCCTGAGGAGTCCATGCAGATCCAGTCCAATCTCGGCAGTGATATTGCCATGGCCTTTGACGAGTGTGTGGAGAATCCTGCCACCCATGAGTATGCCAAGGCTTCCTGCGAGCGGACGCTGCGCTGGCTGGAGCGCTGCAAGGCGGAGCATGATCGGCTCAACGGCCTCGATGACACGGTGAATCCCCATCAGATGCTTTTTGGCATCAATCAGGGTGCGACCTTCCCGGATCTGCGGGCCTGGCATATGCAGCAGATCGCCAAGATCGACTGTGACGGTTACGCCATCGGCGGTCTGGCGGTGGGTGAGCCTGCGGAGGTCATGTATGAGATGATCGACGTGGTGGAGCCTCATATGCCTCAGGACAAGCCCCGCTATCTGATGGGCGTTGGCACCCCCAGCAATATTATCGAAGCAGTCAGCCGTGGAGTGGATTTCTTCGACTGCGTGATGCCCTCCCGCAATGGCCGTCACGGCAAGCTCTTTACCTGGGAGGGTACGGTCAACATCCTCAACGAGAAATACGCCCGGGATGACCGGCCTATCAGCGAAAGCTGCGGCTGCCCTGTGTGCCGGAATTTCTCCCGCGCTTATGTGCGCCACCTGTTCAAGGCGGACGAGGTGCTGGCGCTGCGTTTTGCGGTGCTTCATAACCTGTATTTCTACAACGAGCTGATGCAGAAGATCCGTGATGCGCTGGATGAGGGGACCTTTGATGAATTCCGTGCAAAATACAGCGGAAAGCTGGAACAGCGGGCATAATGCGGAAAAAGTTCTTGCAAAACCCTGTAACTCTGATATAATAAATTCGTTCTGAATACAAAAAAGTAAGACATAAAGGAGTTTTGTTACAATGGATCAGAATATGTCTATGATTTTCATGCTGGTGCTGCTGTTTGCAATGATGTACTTCATGATGATCCGCCCCGAGAACAAGCGCAAGAAGAAGCTGCAGGAGATGCGTGACAGCCTGAAGAAGGGTGACACCATCACCACCATTGGTGGCATTATCGGCAAGATCGTCCGCGTCAACAGCGACACCATCGTCTTCGAGACCGGTGAGGACCGCGTCCGTATGGAGGTTGCCAAGTGGGCCATTTCCACCACCGGCATCCAGACCGATGAGGTGATGGAGACCAAGAAGGAGAAGAAGGCCAAGAAGGACGCTGTTCCCGAAGAGCCTGAGGCTGTCGCTGCTGAGAAGACTGAGGAGCAGTAAGCATAAAAGAAGATCCCCCTTTCATATGTTCCAACAGGAGCGTATGAAAGGGGATTTTTTTATTATGACAAAAACAAAGAAAAAAGCTGCGCCTTTATGGGTGGTGCTGTCCCGGGGCGGGCTGGTGAGTCTTGGTGTATATTTTGGTGGCCTTCTGGGATTGAGTGCTCTGGTGGTAAATGGCAGGGTGGGGGAGGGGAGCGTCTTCGCGTGGGCAGTGGGGCTGTGCTGCGTGGCCTCCTTTGCGGGGGCACTGACAACCACCGGAGGAACACCGTGGAGTCCTCCGGCGGCGGGGGCAATAACGGCGGCAGTCTTTGTGGGGGCTATTGCTATTGCGGGGCTTGCGCTGGATGGCTCCCTTGTGCCGGGACACGGCGGACTGCTGGCGGCAGGGGCGATGCTGGGCGGTTTTTGTGCCGGCGTGGTTCGAAGGAAGCGGCGCGGAAAACGCACGCGGAGATAACGGTGGGGGATCGGCCCTTGTTGAAATTACCAAAAAGCTGATTTTTAAGGAATAGCTCTTGACTTCGGGTAAAAAAGTGAGCTGCGGTGGGGGAGGGGGGCAGAGG
>JAFQRI010000136.1 GCA_017410185.1 Oscillibacter sp.
GAAGATGTACGATAAAGTAAGCTACTACTGGAAAGAAGAAATTAAAAAGTTAAATGCGCAGATAACCAAAACCAAGGATGCGGCTGAAAAGCTTCGCCTAAAAGATATGGTAGATTATATGCGCAAAGTGGAAATGGCTGTTGTCATCAGTGAAGATGCCGATGAAGAAGCTAAATTTGCAGCGGAAGGATTGTCCATAAAACCGCATCGCGACCGCATGAACAAGGTTGATGAAAACGGTTTTGACATTGAAGATAACTTCAAAGACCCAAACAATCCGTTGCAGTTGGTTTTCGTCTGTGCTATGTGGCTGACAGGGTTTGATGCACCGTCCGTTTCTACACTGTATTTGGACAAACCGATGAAGGGTCATACCCTGATGCAGACTATTGCCCGTGCAAACCGTGTCTATAACGGTAAGGAATGTGGTCTGATCATCGACTATCTGGATGTGTTCAAATATTTGAAACGTGCCCTGGCAGATTATGCGTCTGATGATGGCGGTTTAATGCCGGTGAAAGACGTAGAAAAGCTTTTGGGGCAGTTGCATGAAGCAATCGACCTGACCAAAACATTCTGTATGAGCCATGACGTAGATTTAAGTAAGGTTGTTGAAGACGGCGATACATTCAAGAATTTGTCGCTGTTTGAGGATTATGCAAATACCATCGTAGGTAATGACGATGTGAAGAATGAGTTTGCTGTAATGGCAAATACCGTTGATGGTCTGTACGAATCCCTACGACCGGATATTTTCAAGATGGATTTTGAGCCTGCATACAAAGATGCTATCCTCTATTTGAAGGGAATCATTGATGGCAAAATCCGTCCGGAAAAGATCGAAGCAGCACAAGCCAGAATCAATGAGCTGTTAGATCAGAGTGTTATTACTGCCGCTGATGCGAGAAAATATACCATCACAGAAGCGGGAAAAGAACTTGATCTGTCTAAGCTGGATATTGATGAACTCAGATCTCAATTCAAAAAGCTGAAGAACAAAAACCTTGAAATAGTTAATCTGCGTAAGCATATTGAGGAAAAACTCCAAAAGATGTTGCGACGCAATACAACCCGCACAAAATTTGCGGAGCGTTTCAGAAATATCATTGATGAGTATAATGCCGGTGGCTCTCAAAATGACGATTTCTATGAAAAACTTCTGAAGTTGATGGAAGAACTTCGTGCAGAGGAAGAACGACATATCAAGGAAGAGCTATCAGAAGCTGAGTTGGAATTGTTTGACCTTCTGAGAAAAGAACATCTTACTTCGGATGAGGAAAAGCGTGTAAAGCTTGCAGCCAAAGAACTGTACAACACGCTTACCGAAAAGCGCAATGAGTTGTTTATTGTTGGATGGCAAAATGATCCGCAGCCGAAGGAACGAGTAAAGAGTGAAATTGTCCATATCTTGAACCAGTTCCTGCCGGAAAGCTACGACAGAGAGATTTTCCTAAGAAAGAGCTCTCTTGTATTTGATCACATTGTTGATCAAGCGATGACTGGATACAATTGGGTCGCATAGTTTCGCACTTTGCATCAGTAGAACTATCGACCATTTCAGTCGTTGGAGCGGATAAATTACTACAATCGTTCCCCGTAAACGACAAAAGCCCGAGGCACACGCCTCGGGCTTTCGTTGCTTATAAACTTGTCCATTATCATCTACAGCAGCGTTGTCTGCCAGCAAAATGGTATAAAAGTGTGATTGTGATACCGCAAAACCGCTATAATTATGTGATTGAGGACTGTCTTACAGCTCTTTCTGCCGCATCAGGATCGTATCGCACACACGGTCGGCAATCAGTCCGCGGTCGCGGGAGGCGTAGTATTCGAGCAGAGGTCGCAGATCCTGCATGAGCTCGTCACTGGTAAACCGCGGAATCCTTAGCTGTTTGCCGTAAAGTTCCTGCACGGTATGCAGCTGACGGTTGAAGGTCATGTTAAACGGCCTTGCCCGAAGCTCTCGGATCAGTGCAGGAGTGGCAATATCCATAGGCGAGAACTGCACGTTGGAAAGCAGACCGGCGCCCTGGTCGAAGATGGGGCAATAATCGTAATGACCGTTTTGCTCGATTACGGCAATATTGTTCAGGTGCCGGTCATCGTTCAGCACCAGCGAGTCGATTTCAAAAAGCAGCGTCAGGTATTCGGGGAACTCACGCAGGCCAGTGATAGCCGCAGTCTCTTCTGCCAGATATGCAATGCGCTTCTTATCGCTGGAAAGGCGCTCCAGCTCCTCTTTCAGCGGATGGCCAAGGTGCTGACGAAACAAATGGCTGAGCGTCACGATAGCCTGTCCGGGTTTCAAAAAGTTCTCACTGCTGCAACCGGTGCGGTCACGGCCATGGACATGCAGACGCTCCATGCGGTAGCGTGCAAATTGAAATGGGGTATCCCCTTCGATATTACTTTGCTCCAAAATCATGGATGTAAAGGTTTCGGTCAACGCCTCATAGCCAAACTGATCCAGCTTGTACCACCAACCATGGTCAAACCATTTCTCCTGATTGCCTTTCGAGGAAGTCTCTGCAATTTTCTCGTTGCTCACAAGTCTGACGGTCATGCCAACACCTCAATTCTAATCCACTGCTCGTCCTCTGCCATGCGCCCTTCTGTCTTTTTAATGATCTCTATCGGATCATATTCTTCCACGCCGATGGTCTCCAGATATTCCCGAAGTCCCGCTCTTGCACGGGGAATGCAACGCTCTTCAAGGAAGTGCTGCAGGTCTTCCCATGTGGGAACAACATTATTTCCAAACGCGGTTTTGATTACCCGGTCGGTATGATTTTCAATGCAGAGAACACGCTCCGTACTGTCTGCAACAATCGTCGTGCAGAGTTCCTCTCCATCGAAGTACGAAAGCTTCATCAATGCATGTCCCAGTTCACCCTTGGTGGAAATGAACTCATCCACGGACAGACGTCTGGCTATGGTGATGGCGCTGCCATCAAAAGAAAGCTCCACCTCTCGGTCGCTCTCGTTGATCCCCATCTCTTTCATCCACGCAGAGGGCAGTGTCAGCTTATAGGTATTTGCTCCCTTGGCGGCCGTTCCACCGGATGCGTGAATGATGATTTTACCTTGGCGTCGTTCCATGTCTTTCACCTCGGCCATATTATAACCTATTCGTACCGAATAATCAAACTTTTTGTTTTTGGGATTACATTCTCACCGTCCATACTACCACCGTATGGCGGTTATAATCATCAAACCTCGTTTCGCCCGTTGTCTGCCAGAAAAAGTTTCCTTGATGGGTAACCCTTCTTCATCAGGTGTTCAAAATCACAATTTTGCAACAGGCCCTTTTCCTATACCCGTTTCCGTTATTTCGACGAAGGAATATTGATTTAGAGCCTAAAACCACAAACGCAGCGGCATTGCCGCTGCGTTTGAGAAAAGATCATTCGGCAAAAGCGAGGACCTTGGCTGCGTCCAGCTGATCATATCCGGCGATGAAAGAGGCCAGCTCTTTGGCGATGATCTTTGCGCCGCCCTCGTCATTGCTCTCAATGTTCAAAGGCAGCAGAGGATCGTGGAGGGAGAGACGCAGCAATAACCAGCCGTTGCCGTGGGCTTCATCCAGATCCACACGCACACCCTCATAGTTGCTGGGAGCAAGGGACCAGCCTTCCTGCGTGTCCACATAGTCCTTCAAAGCGGAAATGACATCCTGCCCATAGGTCTTGAAATCCTCCACCAGAATGTTCATGCGGAACTCTGCGCTTTCGGCAGGCTCTTCCAGATCGGCAATGAGAGATTCCAGCGTATAGCCTTCCTTTTTGCCCCGGGCAAGCTCAATGAGAAGCTTGGTGACAAGATATGCGCCGTCGTCCAGAAAATAGTTTTCCTTCAGCGCACCGTGGCCGGAGGTCTCGATGGCCAGCTGGCTGTCCTGTCCGAGATCGTTGAGGCGGATGGACTCATTGATCACGTTGCGGTAGCCTCGCTTGAAGCGGTGGTGTACGCCGCCCTTTGCCGTGATGAATTTGGCAAGGCCGGTAGAGGTGATGGAGTCGGTGACCACGGTGGTGCCGGGATGCTCGCGAAGCAAAATGGCGGAGAGCATGGCAATGATGCGGTTGCGGTTGAGCTCGCTGCCGTCAGAGAGTACAGCGCCGGCGCGGTCAACGTCGGTATCGAAGATGATGCCAAGGTCGGCCTTGGTTTCCGAAACGGCCTCCATGATGCTCTTCATGGCGTCCTTATCCTCGGGGTTGGGGATATGGTTGGGGAAGCTGCCGTCGGGATCAAGGTAGCGGCTGCCGTCGGTGTTGGCGCCAAGAGGCTGCAAGACCTTATCCGCATAGAAGCCGCCTGCGCCGTTGCCGGCATCCACTACGATGCGGAAGCCTGCAAGGGGCTTTTCCTCACCGGTCGCCTTGCAGATCTTATCCCGCAAAATGGCAGCGTAAGTATCCATAAATGCGCCCTGAGAGAGGGAGCCGGCAGGAAGCGCGGTGGTCTCGTCTCCGGCGGCATAGGCAAGGATGGCCTTGATATCGGCAGATTCCAGACCGCCCAGCTTGGTAAAGAACTTAAAGCCGTTGCGGTTGAAGGGGAGGTGGCTGGCGGTGATCATAATGGCGCCGTCATAAGTATGGCCCTCCGTCACCGTGGACATGAACATTGCGGGGGTGCTGGCCATGCCGAAATCCGTGACCAGAAGACCCTGTGCCACCATGGCGTCACAGATCCAGCCGCAGAGAGTCTCGCCGGAAAGGCGGGAATCCCGGCCCACAGAAACGCGGAGACCTTCCTTTTTGCCGGTCTTATTCATCAGCCACAGGGCAAAGCCCCGGCCGATATCCCGGCAGACCTGCTCCGTCAGGGTGATGGGCTGACCTGCAATACCCTCAAGGGCCACGCCGCGAATATCGCTTCCATTCTGCAGTTTCTTATAATCCA
Organism: Oscillibacter sp.; assembly: GCA_017410185.1. Classification (GTDB taxonomy): domain Bacteria; phylum Bacillota; class Clostridia; order Oscillospirales; family Oscillospiraceae; genus Oscillibacter. The sequence continues at coordinate 4,909 of JAFQRI010000136.1, forward strand.
TCGTTACTCCTCCTAAAAATTGTGCGTTCGAACATAAAATTAAAATTATTTTAGCACGGTATTTGGTGAGAATCAACAGGGGGATAGGGAATTATTTTCTCCTTTTCAAATACATGGGGGTATGCTAAAATATTTCTGTATTTGCTAATATTTTAAGGAGGCTTCTTTTATGATCCAGGAAATCGCCCCTCATGTGTATCATAATGCGTTCCATGAAAGACCGGCTAAAGACAATGATCTTGTTGCTGTCTTTTCCGGCGGCAGAACTTATCTGACGCAAGGGGGGATTTTTCCCACGGCAGCTGAGATTTGGGCAGTGGAGGAAGCGGCAGAGCTTGTCTATCTCTTTGAGATCGATGATGTTGCCTTTTTCCTTCTCTGGCAGGTCAGTGAGAAGGTGAAGGAGGCGCTGGTGGAGACTCCCACCACGGTGTTCCGGAATATGGAACCCTCTCATCTGGCACTGGCCGGCGCCACGGCGCTGCATCTTTCCGGCTGGTACCGGGCCAACCGTTTCTGCGGCTGCTGCGGCAGCACCATGGAGCGGGACAAGGTGGAGCGTGCCATGCGCTGCCCCAAGTGCAATAATATCGTCTATCCCCGGATCAATCCTGCGGTCCTTGCTGCTGTGCGGCATAACGGCAAGATCCTGCTGACCCACTACGCCAACCGGGTGAATGCTGCCCGCTATGCCCTGATCGCCGGCTTTACCGAGATCGGTGAAACGCTGGAGGATACCGTTCGTCGTGAGGTGATGGAGGAGGTAGGCCTGCCAGTCAAGAATGTCCGCTATTGTGCCAGCCAGCCCTGGGGCTTTGCGGGCAATATCATGGTGGGCTTCTGGGCGGATCTGGACAGCGATGATGAGACCGTGACCCTGGATGACAACGAGCTGGATGAAGGCGTATGGCTCACCCGTGAGGAGATCCCGGCAGAGAGCAATCCGCCCTCTCTCACCCATACGATGATCCAGATGTTCCGCGAGGGAAGGGACCCCCAGTGAAGAGAACAAAAGGAACGTTTGCCCGGCTTTACACCCGGGAAGGGGAGCGTCTTTCCACCCAGCCGTGGAACTGCTATCCCCGTCCCCAGCTGCGGCGGGAGGATTGGTTGAATCTGAACGGCGACTGGGCCTTTACAGTGTCGGCAGATGAGGAAGTCCCGGCGGTCTTTGAAAGGACGATCCGGGTCCCTTTCCCGCCGGAAAGCCTGCTCTCCGGCATCCATGAGGTGTTTCCGGAGGAGAAAAACCGCTTTTATAAAACTTCCTTCACCCTGCCTGCCGGATTTCGCAAAGACCGGGTGCTTCTCCATGTGGGCGCTGCGGATCAGGTGGCTGCAGTCTGGGTCAATGGAGTAATGGTGGGGGAACATACCGGCGGCTACCAGCCCTTCACGCTGGATATTACCCATGTGCTGGGGGAGGAGAATATCCTCGTCATCCGGGTCAGCGATCATCTGAGCCGGCAGATCCTGCCCTATGGAAAGCAGTGCCATAGGCGGGGCGGCATGTGGTATACCCCTGTTTCCGGCATCTGGCAGACCGTCTGGCTGGAAAGCGTGCCCAGAGAGTATATCCGCTCCCTGCGGATCGATACCGGAGAGAACTTCGTGGAGTTTTCCACAGAGAAGCTGGATGGAACCATCGATATCCAGACGCCGGAAGGACCGGTGGAGCTCCCCCTGAAGGCGGGAAAGGCCCGGATAGAGCTGGACCATCCCCGCCTTTGGTCGCCGGAAGAGCCCTATCTTTATCACTGCACCATTCACGCAGGGGAGGATGTCGTTTCCACTTACTTCGCGCTGCGGACGATAGATGTGAGAGAGGCGGACGGCATCCCCCGCCTTTGTCTGAACGGGAAACCCTATTTCTTTCATGGCCTGCTGGATCAGGGCTACTGGAGCGACGGATCCTTTACTCCCGCCGCGCCGGAGTGCTACGAGCAGGATATCCTTGCCATGAAGTCGCTGGGCTTCAATACTCTACGCAAGCATATCAAGGTGGAGCCGGAGCAGTTTTATTATGACTGTGACCGCCTTGGCATGATCGTTTTTCAGGATTTTGTCAATAACGGAGATTATAATTTCATTCGCGATACCGCGCTGCCAACGGTGGGTCTGAGGGCGCGGGGGGACAGGAATCTCCACCGCGACCCCAAAACCCGCAGTGCATTTTTGACCCATATGGAGCAGACGGTGCAGCAGCTGTGGAATCACCCCTCCGTCTGCTACTGGACGATCTTCAACGAGGGATGGGGGCAGTTTGATTCCACTGCCCTTTACCGCCACCTCAAGGCGCTGGACTCCACCCGGATCGTGGACAGTGCTTCCGGCTGGTTTACCGGCGGCGAGAGCGACGTGGTCAGTGACCATGTGTATTTCAAGCCCTTCCGTCCCCGGAAAACGAAAAAGCCTCTGGTGCTTTCGGAGTTTGGCGGCTATGCGTGGAAAGTGCCGGACCACGCCTTTAATCCCGACCATGAATATGGCTACCGCCATTTTGAGGATCAGGAAACCTTTGAAAAGACACTGGTGGAGCTATATGAGAAGGAGATCGTTCCCGCCATCCCCAAGGGGCTTTGCGGCGCGATCTACACGCAGCTGTCCGATGTGGAGGATGAGACCAACGGTCTGGTGACCTATGACCGCAAAGTGATGAAAGTCGATCCGAAGGTCATGATGGTGCTTGCCGAGAAACTGAAGATATGAAAAAATCCCGCACTTCACAAGGTGAAGTGCGGGATTTCTTATCGCTCATAGAGGGGAATGGTCCTCTGATAAGGCTGAGGCTTATAGGCAACAGAGGAGATCTTCTTTCCGGAAAGGCCGTATTTGGGGTGCGTTCCGAAGAGGTCGATATAGCGGTGGAGGTCATTTTCCTCCCGGGCCATTGCCTCCAGAAGGCGCACAGTGGCCCGGGCGTCGTCCACGGCCCGGTGGCTGTTCACAGCTTCCTCGCCAAGACCGTAGGCGTCAATGGCGTTGCAGAGCTTGTGGGGATAATCCCGCCGGTCCCGGTAGACGGTAAGGGCGTCCAGAAAGCGGGGGAGCCGCAGAACTTCGGCGCAGCCGCAGCGCTTTAGAAACCAATACATGAAGTTCAGATCGAACTGGGCGTTATAGGCAACCAAAAGGGGCTGCTTCGCACCCTCCAGCAGGCGGCAGAAGCCCCGGGCGGCCTCCGCTTCGCTCACACCGAAGCTTGCAAGCTCCAGCTCAGTGATGCCGGTGAGCTCCACGATGGCAGGGGGAAGGTGCATTCCATCCGGCAGGCGGATGAGGCAGTTGAAATGATCCGCTTCGCCCTCCTTTGTCAGCGCAACGGCACCCAGCTCAATGATTCGGTCGGTGTCAAAATCAATGCCGGTAGTCTCCGTATCGAAAACGATGATGCGGTCAAATCGGCTCCAAAGCTCATTTGTCATAGATCCAGTCTCTTTTCAAAAGTTTTTGTCAGTATATCAGCTTGAAAAGGGTTTTGCAATGCGCATAAATCACAATTCCGGGGGCAGGATAAGAAAAAACAACGGGGAGGGATCGTATGGGATCTCGATTTCTGCGGGCTATGGGGTGTATATTGACGCCGTGCCTTCTGGTTGCGCTGCTGGTGAGTCCTGCGGTGAATGAAGCAGTACCCACCACGTCTTCCGTGGTGCTTCCGGTTTCCGCGGCGGATTGGGGCCTTTCTTTTCAGCAGGAGGGGCAGGCGCCGGTGGGCAATGCAACCATTGAGGAGCTGCGGCGGTATGACGCATGGTATCTGGGAGACAGCGGGGAGAAAGTTCTGTATCTGACCTTTGACTGCGGTTATGAAAACGGCTATACGGAGCCGATACTGGATGCCCTGAAAAAGCACAACGCACCTGCCGCCTTTTTCGTGGTGGGCAACATGATCGAATCTGCGCCGGAGATCATTCGCCGCATGGTAGAGGAGGGGCATATCGTAGGAAACCACACCCGTACGCACCCGGATATGTCGGCGATCTCCGATCCGGCGGCATTTCAAAAGGAGCTGGAGGAGCTCGCTGCGTTATATGAGGAAACGGTGGGAGCGCCCATGCCGAAATTCTACCGGCCGCCTCAGGGAAAATACAGCGAGGAAAATCTCGCTCTGGCCCAGCAGCTTGGCTATACCACGGTCTTCTGGAGCCTTGCCTATGTGGACTGGTATGTGGATGACCAGCCTACGGCGGAGCAGGCGTACAGCAAGCTGATCCCCCGTATCCATGACGGGGCCATCGTTCTGCTGCACTCCACTTCCGCCACCAATGCTGCCATTTTGGATGATCTCCTTACCAAATGGGAGGAAATGGGGTATACCTTTGCCTCACTGGATGCGCTGAAAATGGGATAAAAAACTCCCGCCGTTTCAAAAAACGGTGGGAGTTTTTTGTATAGCAATATTACTTTACAGCCCAAGCATTGCGTCCCGCAGAGGCTCTTCCAATGCGCCGTCGAAGAGACGCCAGGCGTGCCCATGCAGCGTTTCCATGGCGCCGGCAGCCAGGGTGCAGGGAGTGTCGCCATTCATGCTCAGATCCATATCGAAGATGAATTTCACCTCGGGGTCCTGAGGGGCGTTGGGGAGATTGGCTTTCAAACGGCCGGGGCCGGCGTGGATCTTGCCGATGCAGCTGGAATCCAGCTTCAGCTGGAAATCACAGGCGCAGTTGAGGAAATCCTCTTCCGCCACATCGCTGTTATCCAGCGGGCCGGTATAGGAGGGGTTGAACAGCTCCGTCCAGTCCCGTCCTGCAAGGCCCAGCTTTGCCCGGGAAAACACATTGATATACCGCAGGCCCACCCGCTGAAAATAGGCGGGGCGGTAGAGCTTGATGAATGCGGCCAGGGCCTTGTCCAGATAAGCGGCAAACTCCTCCCAGCTGGTATAGCTGAGGGTGGAGAGGGCGATAAAGTCCCGGGTGAGATTGATCTTCCAGCGGCCGTCGGCAGAGAGGAAGTGGTAGTTGGTGAGGGGAGGCTGAGGCTGCATCTGGGCCTTGCCGTCAGCTGTGCGGATCATCTTGGGAGGGAGATTTTCCTGCTTTTTTGCATAGCGGGGAAAATCCTCCCGGATGGCTTCCTGAAAATCGGCAGGCTCCGTGGTATTGATGGAAAGAATGGTGGGGAAGCGCAGCTGGCAGATCACCTCATGGACGGGGGCGTTGTTGAAATGCACTCTGGAACGGTCGGAAAACAGCATGGAAACGGCTCCTTTGCAAGAATTGATTTACCGTTTCATTGTATCCCCTCAAAAGCAAAAAGTCAATCAGAGGTAGAAACGGTGGCAGCCGATGGTGGTGAGATAGGTGCGGTTGGCAGCGATCCATGTTCCGGGGGAGAGAAGAGGCGCATAGAAATACAGGGCCTTTCCAACAGGACGTTCACCGTCAAGGGCGCGCCTGGCTGCCTCAACAGAAGCGGCGGAAGGCGTTTTGTAAATGGTACCGTTGCTCACCGGCTCAAACTGCACGCCGTTTTTCCGGTCGAACACCACTGTGGGGATCGTGCTGGGGAAATCCCGGTCTGCAACGCGGTTGAGCACCACATTGCCTACGGCGATCTGTCCCTCCATGCTCTCCGCGCCGCTTTCGGCGTAAATGATATGGCTGAGCCAGTAGAGATCCACGGCGTTATGGGGGCTTTCCGCAGTGGTAACGGCGGCGCCGTCCAGATAAGGGTCCCATGCCACCTGAGCGCCAAGGAGCTCAGTTGTCAGGCGCAGGGGCACATAGGTGGTTCCATTTTGAAGTGTCACATTGGCGCTGTAGGCCTCGTTGTTGACCGTAAGGGTGCTTTGGGCGGGATTGGCTGTAAGGGTACGAGAAGGGGTGGAGGCCACGGCTTCTTTTTTGCTGCCGTCCCAGCGGATATCCCAGTTACCCATGGCATCAAGAAGGGAGCGGAGAGGGACATAGGTGGAGCCCTGCTGTATGTAGCCGTTTGCGATGCGTGTTCCATCCACCTGCAAAGGAACGTTTTCCCGGTAGGCGAAGGACGAGCAGGTGAGTGAGGCGGCTGCAAGTAGACCGCACAGGAGCTTTCGTTTCATGGTTCGTTTCCTTTCTGTGGGTGTTTCTCTAAAAGCATACAGGAAAGGAAGGGCTGCGGGCAACCCACAAAATATTCCGTAATTTCCGGGAAATTCCCATATTACAGAAACAATATTGACAATATCGTGAAACGATATTATAATGAAGAAAAAGAATATCGTGAAACGATATTGGAGGTGCGGCTATGGCCAAAGAACCCTTGAAAGTATTGACGGAGAGTATGTTTTATGTGCTGCTGTCGCTGATGCACAGTGAGCGCTGCGGCACGGAGATCGTGCAGTATGTGTCCGACACTACGGCAGACCGGGTGCCCCTGGGACCGGGAACCCTCTATACCATTCTGGCAAAATTTGAGGAAGAGGGTCTCATCCGGGAAACGGCGGTGGAAGGCCGCAGGCGGACTTATGCCATTACAGAACGGGGAAAAGGAATGTTTCGACGGGAGCTGAACCGCCTGCGCCAGTGCGTGGCAGACGGCGAGCGGGAAGGCGAGTGACAGGGAAGGAGGAGCAGATATGTCGAGATCCAGAACAGGCAAGACCTGCCGGAAACGGCCGTCCTGCAATACATATGATATCCCAGCCATGGAACACTGGCTGAAAGAGAAGGCTGCTGAGGGCTGGCAGCTGACAGCGTGGCCGAAAGACTTTACTGCGGCGGAGCCCTGTAGGTGCCGCTTTTCCATCCAGCCTACGCCGGAAAAGGATGGAGCGCGTTGGGCTGCAGAGCCGTCACCGGAGCGCCGGGAGCTGTACCGTGAGTTTGGTTGGGAGTACGTGTGCACAACAGACTACAATGCCTTTCAGGTCTGGAGATCTGACCGGCCTGACCCTGTTCCCATGAACACCGATCCGGAGGCGGACAGCTACGCCTATGACCACCTCTGGAAGGAGCTGCGGCTGCGTAACGGGATCTTCTTTGCGGCAACAGCCACATTCGGTGTCTTTATCGTGAACCGTGTTTTACAAACGGGGCATATTTTCGTCGATGTTATGGCAGGCGAAGGGACGCCCTTTGCGATGCTTTTTTATGCCGTGCTTTCTCTTATGGCAGCCTGCCGGTTTGCGAAAGAGCTTTATACGCTGAGAAAGCTGATCCTACGGATGAAAAACGGCCTGCTGCCGGAGGAGAAAAGGTGGGTGCCGCAGTATTTAGGGCGAAAAGGTGTAGCTCTGACAGCTGTTTTTCTGATCTACCTGATGACAGTGTTCCTTTTTTCGCCCCATGAACAAACCTGGCTTAAGGAAGAAAAGGAGCTGCAGCAGCTGTATCTTTCCGCGGAGGACTTGGGAAAGGCGGCAGAGTACGGCCCCATGATGCTGAAACGAAAGGCGCTGCTTGGCTCAGAGTATTTGCTGGCAATGGAAGGCGGCTGGGATCTTGCCGGACGGTTTCCCTATCAGCGGATGATCCATGTCAATCAGATCGAAGTTTATGCGCCAAAGCCTTCGTTCCTTGCCGGGGTGCTGTTTGCAGAGATCGCAAATGGCTATGTAAAAGAAGAAACAGGAGAAAAGGCACTTTCCTTTACACAGGCTGTGTTTGAAGATGCCCGCTATTTCCGCTCGCCAGAAGGCGTGCAGCATCTGGTGGTGAAGGAAGGGGGTAAGGTGCTCTACTTCCGCACCGAGTCTCCCGATGACCTGAGAGGTCATTTGCCGGAGATCCGGGAAATTCTTGCATGGGAGGGGATCTCATGAGCGAACAGTATGACTGGGCCTATGATGCCCTGCTTCCCGGCGGCCTTTATGACGTAGCCGCCAATGAAACCTGGCTGGAGAACCGGGCGAAAGAAGGATTTCATGCCTTTCGGGCCATGGGCAGCCGCATCTATTTTGCAAAGGGAGAGTCTGCTGAGATCCGCTACCGCCTGCAGCCCATGCTGAAAGAAAAAGAAACACTGGAGCAGGACCGTGTGGAGCTTTACCGCAGCCTTGGCTGGGAATATGTGGACGCCGTGGGAGGGGTCTTTCATCTCTGGCGCTGTGAAAATCCTGCCGCGCCGGAGCTGGATACCGACCCCGTGGTGCAGGCGGACGGTTACCGGTACTTAAAAAAACGGATGCTGCGCAGCGCCGCGATAGAGGGAATGATCCTGCTGGCGATTTTGCTGCTGAGCGTTACCGCCGGCACCGTGCTGCGAAATGTCCTGCGGGACAGTCTGCCCCTTGAAAGCCTCCTTTGGCTGACGGCGGTGGTTTGTTTTACCCTTTTGGAAGCGGTGAATGTGCGGACGATGCTGCGGTTTTTAAAGCATCTGAAAGGGGGAGAGGAGATACACCGCCCCCGCCCTTACCGAAGACGGCAGTGGCTGCAGAGAGCGGTCGTCTTTTGCTGGGCCGGATTTATTATTTTGCAGGCTGTGGGGCTGTTCTGGCCTGCCGGAAACCGGGATATGATCGGCTGGAGTGACATGGCAAATGACCGGACGCCAAAAGCGGGGACCATATACCTGGATCTGGAGCACATGGCGGAGCAGGGGCAGGAGATGCGCTTTGAGGTTGCCCTGCGGAAATTTCATGAGCTTGCGCCCAGTGTTACGCAGGTGCGCATGAGAGCGTCAGAGGGCGGCATCGGTGTCACGGCGGACACCACCCATTATGTATTGCTCAGCGGCAGATTCAGCGAAACACTGGTGAATGATATCCGCTATGCCTACCGGAACTGGGAGCCCTTCGAGGAGATCCCGGTGAGCGGGCTTGACCGCTTTCTCCTCAGCACGGATAACGGCCCCCAGGTGGCCATCGCCGTAAAGGGTGTCGAAGTGCTGGAGATCGTCTACGGCGGCGACACGGATCTGCGGACACAGGGGGCATATTTTGCAGCCCTTCTGGGATAACTCAACTAAGCGTTGATTGAAAAAGGAAGGGTCATCCCTTATCCTGTCAGTGAGGTGAGACGAAATGGACAGTAAACGCATCGGCAGCCTTTTGGCAAGACTTCGGAAGGAACAGAATATGACGCAGGCAGAGCTTTCGCAGATGCTTCATGTCAGCCCTCAAGCGGTGAGCAAATGGGAAAGGGGGATCGGCTGCCCGGATATTGGATTACTGCAGCGTCTCGCGGAAATCTATGGGGTCAGCATGGCGCAGATGCTGCGCGGCGAGGTGACCCCCGGTATGCCGGAGAGTGGTAATATGAAACGATTGAAATTTTATGTCTGTCCCGACTGCGGAAATATCCTCACCGCCATGGGTGGTGAACTCCACTGCTGCGGGCGAAAGCTGGAGCCGCTGGCAGCCAAAGCGGCGGATGAGGCCCACGGCGTCACGGTGGAAGCCGTGGAGGATGAGTGGTATGTGACCTTCTGTCATCCCATGGGAAAGGGACACTACATCCGCTTCGCGGCGGTGGTGGGGATAGAGCGGTTCCTCATGGTGCGGCTTTATCCCGAGCAGGGCGGTGAGTTCCGCATTCCCCGGATAGGGCGGGGCAGACTGTATCTTTGCTGCAGCCGGGACGGACTGTTTGAGGCGAAGCTGTAAAGACAGGTGTCGTGTTTTTCTTGCATCTGCCGCCGCAGCGCGGTATAATGGGAAAAAACAGCGGGAGGTATGCAGCATGGATGTTTTGGTCGTTGTGGATATGCAAAAGGACTTTGTGGACGGTGCTCTCGGCACGAAAGAGGCTGTCGGCATCGTGCCGAATGTAGTCAAACGCATTGAAGCGGGCATTGCAAAAGGAGAGAAGATCCTCTTCACAAGAGATACCCATTTTGAGAATTATATGGAAACGCAGGAGGGAAAGAATCTGCCTGTGCCCCACTGCATCGTTGAAACGGAAGGGTGGCAGATCATCCCGGAGCTGCTGCCCTTTGCGGAAAGGCGGGAGGTCATCAACAAGCCCACCTTTGGAAGCCCCATGCTGGGAAATGCCCTGCGGAGGCTGAATGAGGAGGAAGAGGAGATCAAAAAGATCACCTTCATCGGCCTTTGCACCGATATCTGCGTCATTTCCAACGCTTTGCTGGCAAAAGGCTTTCTCTGGGAGTCCGAGGTGGCGGTGGATGCCAGCTGCTGCGCCGGCGTCACGCCGGAGAGCCACAAAACCGCTCTTGCAGCCATGAAGCCCTGCCAGATCACCATTGAGAATGAATGAATCAGCGCCGCGGGGAAACCCGCGGCGCTTTGCTGTATGAAGAAATACGCGATATTCGACCCTTATTTGGCAAGATAGGCTTCGATATCAAAATCCAGAAGCGGGGTATCCTTTCGCAGATACAGGGGATGGTGGGGGTGACCGGATTTGAGCAGAGGGCCGGCAGTGAACCAGCGGGCGCCTGCAGCTTTTCCGTCGGATACGAAATCCCGCATGCAGTCGGTCAGATAGTCCCGCTTTTCAATGATATTGCCCCAGGCAGCCCACACGGCAGGAGTGGGGGAAAGAGAGAGCAGATATCGGAAAGCCTTGCGGTTTTCCTCGTGGAGCAGGGGATTGAGAGTCTTTTCCATATCGTCCGGCCGGGTGGCCCGCTGGGCATAGACGTTGAACATGAGAAAGCTGTCATACCCGTTGGCGTGGGCAATGCGTTCCACAGATTTCAGGGTGGGATCCAGAGCCTCAGGCGCCGCGGTGGAAGGGTTGATGCCGATGCAGATGAGGGGGTTCTTTCCCCGGGTGCCCAAAATATAACGGTACTCAGAGTATGTATTGGGCACATACAGCCATTTTTCAATGTCATACTCCCGGGAGGGGCGCAGGGCATTTTCCAGAGCCGGGGTAAACAGCTCCAGCGTCAGGGCGTCAGTGCCGGAGAGGGGGATATGCATGGCAGAACCTCCGTGAATGTTTTTCCACAGTGTATCACAGATGCGAAAAAAAGGCAATCTGGTCTGTTTATGACCGTGACTTTATGGTATGATAAACAGGAATATCAATAAAGATGAAGGAGTGTGCGCCATGCTGCACATTTTGATAGGCCGCGCCAAAAGCGGAAAATCCGAAACACTGCTGCGGCGCATTGCCGCACAGGGAGATTCCGGCAGCCAGATCCTGCTGGTGCCGGAGCATGCCTCCCATCTGGCAGAGGTGGATCTGTGCCGCGTCTGCGGGCCGACAGCCTCCCGCCATGCGGAGGTGCTGAGCTTCCGCCGTCTTGCCGACCGGGTGCTGACCATTACCGGCGGCAGCGCCGATGTGACGCTGGACAGCGGCGGCAAGCTGCTGACACTGCAAAAAGCCCTGACGGAGCTTTCTCCTCAAATGCAGGTCTACCGCCGCCCCTCCCAGAAACCCGCCTTTCTCCAGCAGCTTATGAACCTTTTTGATGAGTTTCGCTGCTACGGCGTGGAGCCGGAGACCCTTGCCCGGGCGGCGGAGGAGATCGAGAGTGCCACTTCCGGCAAGCTGCGGGATCTGAGCTTGCTATATGCCTCCTATGAGGCCCGGCTGCGCCGCCCGGGGCTGGACGCACGGGATCACATGACCCGCCTGTGCGAGAATCTGGAGCAGTCCCGCTATGTTGACGGCAAGGATATTTTTATCGACGGTTTTACCTATTTCACCGCACAGGAGCGCAGGGTGCTGGAGATCATGCTGCGCCGTGCCAAGTCCGTAACAGTGACCCTTATGGGTGAGCCCAACAGCCGGGAGGATATTTTCCGTGCCACCCGTATCACAGAAGACCGCCTCATGCGCCTTGCGGCGAAGGCAGGGTGCGAGTGCCGGGAGGAAGTGCTGAAGGGTGCAGGCGACACGGCGCTGCATCATCTGGAGCGCTGCTTTTTCGGAGAGGATATCCCCTTTGAAGGGGACTGCAGTGCCATCCGGGTACGGGAGGCGGGAACGGTCTATTCCGAGGTGGAGCAGACCGCCGCGGATATCCTGCGCCTTGTGGCGGCAGGGAAGTGCCGCTTTCGGGATATCACCGTGGCGGCCCGGAACATGGGAGACTATATGGCCACCGTGGAAACGGTGTTTGAGCGCTATGGGGTCCCCGTGTATATCAGCCGCCGCAGCGACATTCTGGAAAAACCGGTGCTGAGTTTGCTCACAGGTGTGCTTTCCGCCATGTGCGGCGGCTATGAATATGAGGACATGTTCCGCTGGCTCAAAACCGGCCTTGCGGGATTGACGCCCGAGGAGTGCGACCGGCTGGAAAACTATGTGCTCAAGTGGGAGATCCACGGCGGCATGTGGCTGCGGGATGTGGACTGGACGGAAAATCCCGATGGCTATGGCGCGCCGTGGAACGAGCAGCGGCAAAAAGAGCTGGATGCGGTGAATGTCCTGCGCCGCCGTGTGCGGGAGCTGCTGCATCCGCTGGCAGAGGGCATGAAAACCGCTGAAACAGCTCGGGAGAAAGTAGAAACACTTTACACATTTATGGAGAGGATCAGTCTTCGCTCCGCTCTGGAGAGCCAGATGCGCACCCAGGCAGAAAGCGGCCGGCTGCAGCTTGCGGAGGAGACTGCCCAGCTCTGGGATATTCTTTGTGGTGTTCTGGACCAGTTTGTGGAGATCCTCGGGGACGAGATGATGGATCTCGACGCCTTTGTGCGGCTCTTCCGCCAGATCCTCACCCAGTACAGTGTGGGTACCATTCCTGTGTCGCTGGATCAGGTGTCCGTCACTGAGACGACCCGAAATGATCGCCATGATATTCGCTATCTGTTTTTCCTTGGTGTGAATGACCATGTGATCCCCTCAGTGGGGCAAAGCGGCGGTATCCTGACAGAAGATGACCGCACGGCTCTGCTGCAGCGGGAGATCGAGCTGGCCCCCGGCGGTATGGATCTGGTGGCCATTGAGATGTATAACCTTTATGCGGTGCTGGCCCAGCCCACCGAGGGGCTGACTGTCAGCTACAGCGCGACGGACGTTTCCGGCAGCGAGCTTCGTCCTGCCTTTGTGGTGGACCGGATACTGCGGCTGTTTCCCGACGTAAAGCTTGAGAGAGAAACCGGCGGCAGAGAATACCGCCTTACGGCGCTCATCCCCGCGCTGGAAGCGGCCGGTGCTCGACCGGATGGGAAGCTGTGGCAGTTCTTCCAGAAAGAAGGGGCTTACGAGGCACACCTTGCCGCCATGCGCCACGCCGCGCAGATGAAGCGGGGGAGCTTGTCTCCCGATGCGGTGCGTGCGCTTTACGGCAGCAGCTTTTCTATGTCCGCCTCCCGGGCGGAGCGGCTGCGCTCTTGCCACTTTGCCTACTTTATGGAATATGGCCTCAAGGCCAAGCCCCGTGTCCCTGCAGTCTTTGACGCCCCGCAGATCGGCACCTTCCTCCATTACCTGTTGGAGCATGTGACAGCGGAGGTGCTGCAGCTTGGAGGCTTTGAGGCAGTGGAGGAAAAGGAGCTTCACGCTCTGGTGCGTAAATATATCGACCGATTCGTGGAGGAGGAGCTGCAGAACCTGCAGGAAAAGTCCTCCCGTTTCCGCTATCTCTTCTCCCGCCTGCGCTCCACGGCCTATGCCATTGTGGATCAGGTGGCGCAGGAGCAGCGCACCTCCGACTTTGTGCCCATGGCCTTTGAGCTGGGCTTTGGCGATGGAAAGGAGCTGCCTTCTGTGGTGATCTCCGAGCCGGGTGCAAAGCTGCGGCTGAACGGAAAGGTGGACCGGGTGGACGGCTGGCTCAAGGACGATAAGCTCTATCTCCGCGTGGTGGATTATAAGTCCGGCAGAAAGGCCTTTGATCTGGGAGCTGTGCGCATGGGTCTGGATATCCAGATGCTGCTGTATCTCTTTACCCTGCAGAAAGAGGGCAAGGCCTATTTCGGCCGGGAGATCGAGCCGGCAGGCGTGCTGTATTTCCCCGCCCGGGATGAGATCCTCAAGGCAGAGCGCACTGTGACGCCGGAAAAACTGCAGGCTATGCGGGAAAAGGAGCTGCGCCGGTCCGGTCTTCTGCTTTCTGAGCCGGAGGTGCTGCAGGCCATGGAGCATGAGGCCCTCCGTGAGCCCCGGTTCCTGCCCCTTCAGGTGAAAAAGGACGGCAGTATCCACGGCAGCATCGCCTCGGCCCATCAGCTGGGAAAGCTTGCAAAGCATGTGGAAAAGCAGTTCCGCGCCATTGCCCGGGAGCTGAAGGAGGGCAATATCGCGGCCGACCCCTGCGGCAAGAGCGAGGAAGATATGCCCTGCCGTTATTGCCGGTGGGCTGAGGCCTGCCATTTTACCGATGGCAAAAACGGGGAGCGGCTGCGGCTGATCCCCTCTATGAGCAAGGATGAATTCTGGGAGTATCTTGAGAAGGAGGGAGACGGATGGCAGTAAAGCTTACGCAGCAGCAGCGCGCCGTGGTAGAGAACCGGGGCGGCAGCCTTCTGGTCTCCGCCGCTGCCGGCTCCGGCAAGACCAAGGTTTTGGTGGAGCGGCTGTTTCGTTATGTGGAAGTGGAAGGCTGCAATATCGACCAATTCCTCATCATTACCTATACCAAGGCCGCTGCGGCAGAGCTGCGCAGCAAGATTGCCTCGGAGCTTTCTGCCCGCCTTGCCTCCGATCCCTCCAACACCAGGCTGAAGAGCCAGCTTTTGCGGGTCTACCGGGCGGACATTAAGACCGTGGACTCCTTTTGTACAGCGCTGCTTCGGGAAAACACCCATCTTCTTGCAAAGGAAGGGGAGTCCCACGCGCTGACGCCGGACTTCCGTGTACTGGATGAAAGTGAAGCGGCACTGCTCAGGGAGCGGGTGCTGGCCCGTGTGCTGGAGGAATTTTATGCCGGGCTGGATGAGGGTGGACGCCAGCTGGCAGATACCCTTGGCGCAGGCCGGGATGACCGTGCTCTGGCTGAACTGGTGCTGGAGGTCTATGACAAGCTCCAGAGTCACGCCTATCCGGAGCGCTGGCTGGAGGAAAACCGGGCCTTGTGGCATATGGAGGGCAAGACCTTTGACGAAACCCCCTACGCCGCGGAGCTTCTTACCCAGGTGCGCCGCAAGGCCGGCCACTGGGCCGCCATGCTGGAGCAAGGAGCGGCGGATACCGCCTGGGACGAGGCCCTTGCCAAGGGCTACGGAGAGAAATTTCGAATCGCGGCGGAGGGCTTTGCCCGCCTCGCCGCGGCAGAGGGCTGGGAGCAGGCACGGCAGCGGATGGGGGATGTGGAATTTCCCCGCCTTTCCACCCCGAAGGGCCGTAAGGACGATCCCAGTGTCATAAAGCTCAAGCAGGTGTGGGAGAGCGGCAAGGCCTGCGCCAAAAGTCTTTCTGCCATGCTGGAGGTCAGCGGGGAAGAGGCCATGGAGGATCTGCGGGCCGTGGCCCCTGCCATGGAGGCTCTTTTGGAGCTGGCAGGCGCATTCCAAAGGGCCTACCGCGCTGAGAAGCTGCGGCTGAACGGGGCAGATTTTTCTGATCAGGAGCATCTGGCGCTGGAGCTTCTGGTGCAGCCTGACGGGGCTCCCACGCCCCTTGGCGCGCAGGTGGCGGGACGTTATGTGGAGATCCTGGTGGACGAATATCAGGACACCAACGAGATCCAGAACGCCATTTTCCGGGCGGTTTCCAGAAACGGGCAGAATCTTTTCACCGTAGGCGATGTGAAGCAGAGCATCTACCGCTTCCGCCTTGCGGACCCTACGATTTTCCTGGGAAAATATAACCGCTTTAAATCCCACGAGGAAGCGGAGGAGGGGGAGGAGCGAAAGATCCTTCTGAGTAAAAACTTCCGTTCCCGCAGGGAGGTTCTGGAGAGCGCCAACTTTATCTTTGAAAATATCCTCTCACCGGAAATGGGAGAGATGGCCTACGGTGAGGAGGAAGCGCTGCACTTTGGCGCGGAGTATTATCCTGCGCGCATCGACTGTCAGACGGAGTTCCATCTCATTTCCGCCCACCGTAAGTCCGGGGAGGAGGACGCGCCAGTCAAACGCCTTACGGCGGAGGCCCGCTTCGTGGCCCGGCGGATCCGTCAGCTTCTGGACGAAGGCTATCCTGTGACGGACGGAGAGGGACTGCGCTTTTGCGAACCGGAGGACATCGTGATATTGATGCGCTCACCCGGCAGCCGCGCCGCTGCTTTTGCCGAGGCGCTGGCGGAGCGGGGGATCCCTTGTTCCTTTGAGGAGGCGGGGGACTTTTTCTCCACGCCGGAGATCTCCGTTGCCATGGCCCTTCTTTCCGTGGTGGATAATCCCCGGCAGGATGTGCCGCTGATCTCTGTGCTGCGCTCACCGGTCTTTGGCTTCACGGCAGACCGATTGGCGCTGATCCGCACGGCGGATCGTGACGGCGATTTCTATGACGCACTCTCTGCCGACGGCGGTGAGGACTGCAAAGCCTTCCTTGCCCTGCTGGAGGAGCTGCGCTTTGCTGCCCGGGATATGAGCGTTTATGCTTTTATCTGGCATATCTATAATAAATTGAATCTTCTGGGGATCTTCGGCGCCATGGAGGGCGGTCCCCAGCGGCGGGAGAATCTCATTGCCTTCTCCCGCCACGCCGAGAAGTTTGAAAGCAGCGGCTATCGTGGTCTCTTTGCCTTTATGACTCAGCTGCGCCGCCTGATCGAAAGCGGGAAGGCACCGGATACAAAGACTGCCTCCTCCTGCAGCGGCGTGCGCCTGATGAGCATTCACAAGTCCAAGGGTCTGGAATTTCCCGTTGTGATCCTGGCGGATCTGGATCACGGTTTTTCCCGGCAGGACTTTGACACCTCCGTTCTGGTGCACCCCACCATGGGTCTCGGCCCCCGCAGGGTGGATCTGGAGCGGAAGATCAAATATCCCACCCTTGCCCGTCTTGCGGTGGAGGAGAAGCTGCGGCGGGAGAATCTGGCAGAGGAGCAGCGTCTGCTTTATGTGGCCATGACCCGCCCCAAGGAAAAGCTGATCTTGGTGGACAGCATGTATTCTGCCCAGCATATGCTGCAAAAGCTCTGCGCCCTTGCCTCCTGTCCTGTGATGCCGGAGGTGGTGGCAGAGGGTAAAAACTTTGGCCACTGGATCTTGCTTCCCCTGCTGTGCCGCACGGAGGCTCAGATACTGCGTACTCTGGCGGATGCATCGGTAGATCAGTTGTATATCAGTGATACCAGTCAGTGGCAAGTATTTTACCATGACGGAGAAGACTTTAGGGAAAGGGAGAAAACGGCTCATACGGCGGGCTTAGGACCGGAGAAGGAGGGAGAATTTGACCCGTCCCTTCTGCGCTTTGCGTATCCCTACCGCGCAGAAACGCTGATGCCGGCAAAGCTCACCGCCACCCAGCTCAAGGGGCGGCGGTTGGATGAGGAGATCGCAGAGCATGCCGCCCACACGCCTTTTATCCGGCCTCTTTCCCAGCCGAAATTCCGCCGGGAGGGTCACGGTCTGCTGCCTGCAGAAAAGGGCACCGCCACCCATCTTGCCCTGCAGTATCTGGATCTTGACAGGGGAGATGTGGATGCCCAGATCGCCGCTATGGAGGCCCGCCGCCTTTTGACGCCCCAGCAGGCGGAGGCAGTGGACCGAAGAGGGCTGGAGCGGTTTCTTACCTCCCCTTTGGCAGAGAGCATCCGAAAAGGCAGAAATGTGCGGCGGGAATACCGCTTCACACTGCTGACAGATGCCGCTTTGTACGACCGGGAGGTCACAGCAGGGGATCAGGTGCTGCTGCAGGGCGTTGTGGACTGCTGTTTTGAGACCGAAGAGGGCATCACCGTGGTGGACTTCAAGACGGACCATGTCTTCGCAGAGGAGGATCTGGCCCGCCGCGCGGAGGTATACCGCCCCCAGCTGACGGCCTATTCCATTGCACTGGAGCAGGTGCTGGAGAAAAAAGTGACGCGCCGGTTCCTGTATTTCATTCCTGCGGGAAAGACACTGGAAGTCTGACAGGCGGGAAGAAATTCATCCAAAATTCGAAGAAAAAATTTAAAAAAAAGCTTGCATTTTATCTTGCGGTGTGCTAACATTACTGTTGCCTTTGTGAAAAGGAAAGTTAGATACGAAAGAGGTGAACGAGAGCAATGAAGGAAGGAATCCATCCCAATTATCAGCAGACCACTATTACTTGCGCCTGCGGTAATGTGATTGAGACAGGTTCTACCAAGAAGGATATCAAGGTGGAAGTCTGCTCTAAGTGTCACCCCTTCTTCACCGGTAAGCAGAAGCTGGTGGATACCGGCGGACGCGTGGCCAAGTTCAACAAGAAGTTCGGCCTGAAGTAAGTCGAAATAAAAAGGTCTGTTGCGAATGCAGCAGACCTTTTTTATTTACTTTTTTGCAAAAACCACATATACTAATAAGGTATAGATCTGAAAGGGGGATGGCACCATGGCTTTGGAGCGCGTTGATGTAATGGATCTCACACCGGAAGTGTTTCAGGATTTTGTCAGAAAGAATGCTTTGCTCACCGCAGGCGGCAGAGAAGGGTATAATACCATGACCATCGGCTGGGGTCAGCTTGGCTCCATCTGGAATGAGCCGGCATGTACAGTGTATGTCCGTCCGGAGCGCCATACTTACGGCTTTATGGAAGAGAGCGGCTATTTCACCGTTTCCCTTATTCCGGCCCAGCGGCGGGATATTGCCCGCATCTGCGGAACAAAGAGCGGACGGGACACGGATAAGGCGGCGGAGTGCGGCCTGCATGTGCTCTACGGCGCGGGGGATGCCCCCTATTTTGAGGAGGCGGAAGCAGTGCTGGTGTGCAAGAAGCTCTACGCCCAGGATCTGGACGCCTCCCATGTGACTGATGGCGGCCCCATCGACCGCTTTTACGGCAGTGCCGGAAACTGGCACCGCATGTACATCGGTCAGGTCGTGGAGGCCTATGTGAACAAATAACTCCAAAGGAGAACAACATGATGCAGCAGGACGCCCGCGTGCGGGATAAAGTGGTGCTGGTGGGTCTGAACTCCCCGGTGCTGAAAAAAGATGAAAATGCCGACGAGGATACTCTGGAGGAGCTGGCTGCGCTGGTGGAAACGGCGGGCGGCGAGGTGACAGGCATCGTCATGCAGAACCGACCCACGCCTGATCCCCGGTGCTTTATCGGCGAGGGAAAGGTGTCGGAGGTGCAGCTTTACTGCGAGAACACAGGGGCCACCATGGTCATTTTCGATAACGACCTATCGCCCTCCCAAATGCGGGTGCTGACGGAGATGCTGGGCGTGCAGGTGCTGGACCGCTGCGGTCTCATTCTGGATATCTTTGCCCAGCGGGCCAAGACCAAGGAAGGCCGCCTGCAGGTGGAGCTGGCGCAGTATAAGTATCTGCTGCCCCGACTGACGGGTATGTGGACCCATCTGGAGCGTCAGGCCGGTACCAGCGGCAAGGGTCCCATCGGTTCCAAGGGCCCCGGCGAGACCCAGCTGGAAACGGACCGCCGCCACATCCACCGGAAAATCGACAAGCTGCGGGACGATCTGGAGGATGTGCGCCGGGTGCGCAGTACCCAGCGTCAGCAGCGACGGAAGAATGAGATCCCCGTGGTGGCCATCGTGGGCTACACCAACGCGGGCAAATCCACCCTGCTGAACC
>JAFQRI010000137.1 GCA_017410185.1 Oscillibacter sp.
GCCGGACGCTTCTTTTTTTGGCGCAGAGCTTCCACGCTCTGGATCATATCATCGTCGATCCTGCCCAGAGAATCGATCACACTGTCTTTGCTCATAGTTCAAACCCCTCCTTTACGAGATGCGCTTTCAAACTTTGGCGGGTGCGGTACAGCATACTCTTGGCCTTGGCCTCGCTCATACCGCAATACCCGGCCACATCCTTCAGCGAATCGAAGAAATAGTACCTGCCAATGAAGGTGTTGCGGGCATCATCAGGAAGTGTGCGCAGGAAGCGGTTGATGGCTTCATCCAGCAGCTTGGCATCATATGTCTGCTCCGGCGTGCTGCCGTCAGAAAAACTGTCGCCCAGCTCTTCCAGAGAAACTGCATACTCAGAAGCATAGCGCTTGGCGCTGTTTTTCTTTCGAAACACATCAATGGATCGCTGCCGGGTGATCTTGCCCAGATAGGTGGAGAGGATACTTGGCTTGTGGGGAGGCATGGAGTTCCAAGCCTTCAGGTATGTATCGTTCACGCATTCACGGCTGTCCTCAAAATCGGAGAGAATATTGTAAGCGATCTTCGACAGATACGCTCCATACTTCTGCTGAGTCTGCTGAATTGCCGCCTCATTACGTTCCCAGTACAGATCAACGATCTCGGCATCCTTCATAGGCGCACCTCCTTTCCGATGATTTGCTTTGCAGGCGCCTTCATGATATATCCCGCAAAAAAGAGCCTTTGGTTTTATAGTTACAAAAATATTATAGAAGAAATTTCTGATAAAGAAAAGGTACGGTCCCTCAATTGGGAACCGCACCTTGATCCTTGTCTAACAGATTTCCGGGAAGATCAAAATGACCTTGAATAGCTCGCCATCTGTTGTCAGCTCCATGTGACCATTCTGCAGCTCTGTCAGACTTTTGGCAGCTATCAAAACTAACGGAGTCTCGTCAAGTACCAAATAACAAATCACACATAAAAAGGCGGTACTACCGGGATCACTCCCAAGCAGTACCGTCTTTTTTCTATTAGTCCCATCGCAGAAGCGGCATAACGGCGGCATAACCGTTTTTCCCTTCTTAGAAATTGCTCAAAAAGTTACGCTTTTCCGTAATTATCAAGCATTTCACTGGTTTGGGCACGTTTTTCTTCCAAAGCTTCCTTCAGGATCATTTCCTTCACCTTCATCAATCGGATCACTGTGGCGCGCTCCTGCTCATCCAGCTTCATGGTGATGTAGCGGATGGCCTCCTGAGTCTGGGGGATCACCACATATTCCAGCGCGTTGACGCGGCGGCGGGTCTTTTCGATCTCCTCCGCCATGAGCTGGGCGGATTTTTCCGTCTCCGCAAGGCGCAGCAGCTTTGGAAGCACCCTGCCCAACGCGTCCACCGCCGTATCCAGCTCACCGGAGGTAGCGGCAAAGCCGTAAGGGTAGATATCGGAATCAGACCCGGTCTTCATGCGG
This sequence comes from Oscillibacter sp., assembly GCA_017410185.1. Taxonomy (GTDB): domain Bacteria; phylum Bacillota; class Clostridia; order Oscillospirales; family Oscillospiraceae; genus Oscillibacter. Next base: position 1,451 of record JAFQRI010000137.1, read on the forward strand.
ATCTCATAAACGGGAACGCTGACGCTCATCACATTTTTCGTGGTGGTAGTCAGCTCCACGCTCTGCTTGGGATAGAGCAGCGCCTGCTCCATGGCCTCCGAGCTCATCACAGCGGAAGCCACAGTAAAGGATCGGTGGCACTTCCCCAGTTCCTCCTCCACCTCCTCGCGCAGGGTGCGGAGATCCCGAACCGTTTCCAGAAAGCTTTTCATCAGCTCATCCCGCTTATCCTTGAGGAGCTTATGGCCCCGCTGTGCTGTGACCAGCTTTTTCTTCAGCCGCGTCAGCTCCATGCGGGTGGGGATGATGGTGGTGTTTGCCATAATATCCCCCCTTTAGTCTTTTTTGGGCCAGTACTTCTCGATATACTCCGGCTTGATGCGCTTGAGCTCCGCCTTAGGCAGGATGCTCAGCAGTTCCCAGCCAAGATCCAGCGTCTCCTCAATGGTGCGGTCATTGTCATAGCCCTGATTGATATAGCGCTTTTCAAACTCCTCAGCAAACTTTGCGTAGAGAAGGTCGGTGGGGGTCAGCGCCGCCTCGCCCAGAATGGACATCAGCTCCTTATTGTCCTTACCGGTGGAATAGGCGGCAAAGAGCTGGTTCATCACGCCGGAGTGATCCTCGCGGGTCTTCCCTGCGCCGATACCCTTATCCTTCAGTCGGGAAAGGCTGGGCAGCACATCCACGGGAGGCTGCAGGCCCTGACGATACAGGCCACGGGAAAGGATGATCTGACCCTCGGTGATATAGCCGGTGAGGTCGGGGATGGGATGGGTCTTATCGTCCTCAGGCATGGTGAGGATGGGGATGAGGGTGATGGAGCCGGGCTTACCCCGCTGGCGTCCGGCACGCTCATACATGGTGGCAAGGTCGGTATAGAGGTAGCCGGGGAAGCCGCGGCGGCCGGGAACCTCCTTCTTGGCTGCGGAGACCTCACGAAGGGCCTCGGCGTAGTTGGTGATATCCGTAAGGATGACCAGAACATGCATTCCAAGGTCAAAGGCCAGATATTCCGCCGCCGTCAGAGCCATACGGGGGGTGGAGATGCGCTCCACCGCCGGGTCGTTGGCGAGGTTGGAGAACATAACGGTGCGGTCAATGGCGCCGGTGCGGCGGAACTCGCTGACGAAGAACTCCGACTCCTCAAAGGTGATGCCGATGGCGGCAAACACCACGGCGAAGTTGGCAGTCTCATCCCCCCGGACCTTGGCCTGACGGGCGATCTGGGCTGCCAGCTGGGCATGGGGCAGGCCGGAGCCGGAGAAAATAGGCAGCTTCTGGCCACGGACAAGGGTGTTCAGACCGTCGATGGAAGAAACGCCGGTCTGGATAAACTCGTTGGGATAGTCTCGGGCGGCGGGGTTCATGGGAAGGCCATTGATATCCCGGTACTCCTCCGGCAGGATCTCGGGGCCGCCGTCGATAGGCTGGCCCATGCCGTCAAAAACGCGGCCCAGCATATCGGAGGAAACGCCCAGCTGCAGGGGGTGGCCGAGGAAACGCACCTTGGCGTCGGCGAGATTGATGCCGGCGGCAGACTCAAACAGCTGCACTACGGCGGTATCGCCGTTGACCTCCAGCACCTTGCCCCGGCGGACAGAGCCGTCCCGCAGCTCCACCTCCACCAGCTCGTCGAAGGTCACGTTTTCCACCATTTTTACCATCATCAGGGGACTCACGATCTCAGCAACCGTGCGGTATTCACGGATCATTCCTCGTCACCTCCTTTTGCGGCGATTTTGTCGATCTGGGCCTTCATCTCTGCTGCCAGCGTCTCGTAGGCGGAGACATACTCCTCCTCCGGCACGCTCTTGGCGCGGCCCAGCTTTTCACGGGCAGGGATCTGGAACAGCTCTTCAACGGGCGCGCCGGCAGCGATAGCGGCGCGGCAGAGCTTGTCATATTCCAAAATCATGGCCAGCATCCGCTCCTGCCGGTCATAGGTGGAGAACCAGTCGATCTCCATAAAGGCGTTTTGCTGCAAAAAGTCCTCGCGGATCATGCGGGCCACCTCCAGCGTAAGGCGGTCGCCGGGAGAAATGGCGTCTTTACCCACCAGCTGCACGATCTCCATCAAGCCCGACTCGCTCTGGAGGATGCTCATGGCCTGATTGCGGTTTCGCATGAAATCCTCTCCGAAATTCTCATCAAACCAGGGCTTGAGAGAGTCCAGATACAGAGAGTAGGAGTTCAGCCAGTTGATAGCGGGGAAATGCCGCTTGTAGGCGAGAGAGGAGTCCAGCGCCCAGAAGACCTTCACGATGCGCATAGTGGCCTGGGCCACAGGCTCGGAAAGGTCACCGCCGGGAGGCGACACCGCGCCAACCGCCGTAAGGCTGCCCCGGCGCTCGTCGCTGCCAAGGCACTCCACAAGGCCTGCACGCTCATAGAACTGGGCGAGACGGGAGGCGAGATAGGCGGGATAGCCCTCCTCACCGGGCATCTCCTCAAGGCGCCCGGACATCTCGCGCAGAGCCTCCGCCCAGCGGGAGGTGGAGTCCGCAATGACTGCCACATCATAGCCCATGTCGCGGAAATACTCGGCAATGGTGATTCCGGTATACACCGAGGCCTCACGGGCCGCCACAGGCATATCGGAGGTGTTGGCGATGAGAACGGTACGCTTCATCAAGGACTCGCCCGTGCGGGGGTCTTTCAGCTCCGGGAACTCCCGGAGAACGTCGGTCATCTCGTTGCCGCGCTCGCCGCAGCCGATGTAGACCACGATATCCACATCAGACCACTTGGCCAGCTGGTGCTGCACCACCGTCTTGCCGGAGCCGAAGGGGCCGGGGACTGCCGCCGTGCCGCCCTTTGCCACGGGGAACATGGTGTCGATGGGACGCTGACCGGTGGAGAGGGGCTTCACGGGAGGATACTTCTTCACATAGGGCCGCCCCACGCGAACAGGCCACTTCTGCATCATGGTCAGGGGGACTTTTCTTCCCTTGGGCGTCAC